>NZ_CP091740.1:3458895-3773340 GCF_022014595.1 Solitalea lacus
TATGAGCCATCAGCATTTTGTTTAACATCTGCTGCAATTAATTTACCCGTAGTATAAGCATTACGCCATTTACGCAGCTTTGCATTAAATCCCGCCCCTATATCGTTATCCGTTGGAGCTCTCCAAAAAGCAGGCTCAGGACCATTTTGAACTAACGCTTGCTTATTAACTGTATAACTCTTCAGCAGACCATTTTTAGTATCAAAAACTACTGAAAAATCACTTCCGCTAATTGTATATGAATTATCAGATTTATTGGATATCAGGTTTCCTTTTACTGTATCAGGAGAAAATTTACTGCTTGTGTTACTTATGGCAAATTGCTCATATGCAACCTCGTACCCTTTTTCTAAAAACGGTTCGGCTTGTTTTAAGGTGTAACGAACGTTTAGGAAATATTCATTGCCATTTTGTTGTTTCGATTTAATTGGCAGATCAATAGAAATACTTTGACGAGGAGCAACAGATAGAGTCGGTACAGTTCCTTTCTCTATTACCTTTCCATTTTGCACCAATTCCCAGTTTAACTGAGTATTGTCAATATTTCTAAAGAAGTAACTGTTATTAATACTGATTTTATTATTGCCAAGGTAAGCGGTTTTAATAAACTGGTGAACTTTCTTCACCTCAACTGCCATTGGAGTTAATTCACGATTTGCGGTTACTACCCCTTTGACACAGAAGTTATTATCACTGAAATTTTCATTTACAGGGCCTTCTAATGGGAAATCACCTCCATAAGCTAAAAATCGCTTTCCATTTCTAATAGTATCAATTCCCTGATCGATCCACTCCCAAATAAATCCGCCTTGTAGTTTTGGATTATTTTCAATTACATCCCAATAATCTTTGTAGTTACCCAAGCTGTTACCCATAATGTGGGCGAACTCACTCATAATTAACGGACGAACATCTTTACTTTGTGAAGAGTACTGTAACATCCAATCCGGATCAGGGTACTGAGGAACGATCATATCAGTATTAAAATCTTCTTCAGCACGTTCATATTGCACTGGACGGGTTGGATCCGCATTTTTCAGCCATTGGTAAGCTTCGTACATATTGGTTCCATTACCCGCTTCATTTCCTAAAGACCAGGTAATTACCGATGCATGATTTTTATCGCGTTCATACATCCTTCTGATCCTCTCAAAATGTGGGTTTCTCCATTCTTTATCGTTAGCAAATGTTGTAGCCAAATCGTAGTAACGGCCGTGCGATTCGATATTGGCTTCATCAACCACATACAAGCCAAACTCATCACAAAGTTCCATCCAGTAAGGATCAGGAGGATAGTGGGAATGACGAACAGCATTAACATTAAGTTTCTTCATCATCTCCAAATCCTTATGCATATCTGCATGCGTCAGCGTATGGCCTTCTGTAGCATTATGTTCGTGACGGTTCACGCCCTTGAGAAAAACACGCTTGCCATTTACAAGCAAATCGCTTCCCTTTATTTCAATAGTACGGAAACCAACACGCTGGGGAATAACCTCAACAACTTCACCTTTTGCGTTTTTCAAGCTGATGTATAAAGTATAGAGATAAGGTATTTCCGCCGACCACTGGCTTACCAAAGGAATTTCCTTTTTGAAAGAAACCGGTTGATTAAAGTTGCCAAGAACGGTTTTTTCTCCCGATTCTTCTTTCCATATTAAATTTCCTTTAGCATCAACTAGCTCAACAGCAACAGAAAAAGCATCAGGTTTACTATGTAAAGTCTTCTGATCGATACGATAATTTTCAACATTCAAGTTGACATCAAGCAACCCATTTGCATAACTTTTATCTAAAGTAGATACCACTTTAAAGTCGCGAATGTCAAGTTTTGGAGTTGAATACAAATAAACATCACGCTCAATTCCCGAAATACGCCACATATCCTGACATTCCAGATAGCTGCCATCGCTCCAGCGATAAACCTCTAGCGCCACCAAGTTTTCACCAGGTTTTACGAACTTAGTAATATCAAATTCGGCAGCAAGCTTACTATCTTCGCTATACCCCACTTTTTTACCGTTAACCCAAATGTAAAAAGCTGATTTAACAGCTCCCAAATGAATAAAAATCTGACGACCGTCCCAATTAGCCGGAATGGTTATTTTCTTTCGATATGAACCCACAGGGTTATTATTTTCAGGAATATCATAAGGCGGATTTAAAGCAGCTCCCATTTTACGTCTACCCGCAAACTCAAAAGGATGGTTTACATAAATTGGCAAACCGTAACCATTAACTTCCCAATTGGCCGGAACTTTAAATTCTTTCCAATTTGAATCGTTATAATCAGTTTTATAAAAATCTAAAGGACGTTTTGTTGGATCTTGCACCCAATTAAACTTCCAGTTACCGTTTAATGATATAAAATAGGCTGAATTTTCCTTTTTTCTTTTTGCTGCCAGTTCTTTACTCTCAAAGGCAAAAGCATCGGCACGCATTGGCATACGATTAACAGATACGATCTCAGGAGTTTGCAATTCGGAAGGAATTGTTTGTGCTTTCAAAGCGCTTCCCTCTGTTTGCAGAAGCATCAAAAAACAAGCTCCTAAAGGAGTAAGCATTGAGCAAAGGCTAGTTTGCAAATTTTTCTTTTTCATTCGATGAAAATTGTACCGGGTTAAAAATGATTATTTGTGTGCTTGCTAACTCGTTTACATTAATGAGTGCCTTGATTAACACTTAGATATGTATCCGTTTTATAAAGCTATTACAAATCGCTGTTCTAATCTCTCTGTCATTGACGTTATTCCAATTTTCAAGTACCATTCTTCAATTATTTTTATTTAAGCAGTAAAATCAATCCTAACCCAATGCTATTTACTGAACAAGGACAAACAATTGAGTAATTTTTCCTGATTTCCTAGGTTTTTAAGCCTTTTCAATCATGTTTATCCGTCAAAAACCAAATAAGAGTGGCCTTATTTTAAGTCAAAATATACCTTAGAAAAACTCGTTGTTGTCGCTGATGCAGGTTTACTCACTACTGAAAATATAAATGAGTTACAAAGCAAAGAATATGAATATATACTGGGGGCAAGAATTAAGAATGAAAAACAGCAGTTGCATCGCTTTTAGCGCATACAAAATCTATAAAGAAAGGAACGTCAGCTCAAAATAAAACATTCGGAATGGATTCCTGAAAAGCTATTGATATTGCAAATGCAATTTTTACAATTACCATTACAACTCCCTTTTCAAAAACTAAAGAACCCAGGTTGCACCTGCCAAATTAGGAGCAAATCCAACTGCTTAAATTATTCGATCTTTAGTTGGGTGTCCCAGCAAGGAAAACAGGTGAACAAGGACAAACAATTGAGTAATTTTTATTGTCTAGGGATTGCCAATTGCTTTCTTCCAGACCTCTACAAAAAAATAAGGCTTGAAAAGTTTACGCCTTTCAAGCCTTAAACACAAGAATTAACAACCAATTTTACATGGCTTGAATCTTTTCAATTAATGATTCAACCCTCTTTTTAGCTTTAGGATTTTCGTCTCCTAACACTTGTAAAGAAATTTGTGCAGCTCTTAATGCCTCATTCTTATTATTCAACTTATAGCATAATTCTGCATAAGTAGAATAGTTGCTAAATTCTTTGCCATTTAACTCAACAGCCTGACGAGCCATTGCACAAGCTTGCTGTAAAACCTCTTTATCTTCTGTCGAGTTAAGACAGTTGCGAGCAATGAAACTAAGCTTAGAATCATCTGCTTTTAGCACAGTGTGACTATAGTGTTTAGCCACCTTTACAAATGACAGGTAGTCTTTATTACGTATATAATACCTTAACTCTATTTCAGCGGCAGTACCTCCATCAGCATTTTTTTCATGACGATAAGCTTCAAGTCGCTTAAAAAAGTCGTCCTTGTCATTTTTATAGATCGCCGAATTTAAAGCTCTTTCTGTGGCTGTTCTTTGAATTTTCTCTACTTCTTCACTCCCATACTTATTTACAAACTGAACTTTATTTGCCATTAAAAACTTATAAAGGCGACTTTCTTCATCCAACGGATACAGCTTTATTAATGCCCAACCGTTATCTGTTAAAAGGTCTTTATCAGCTGTTTGTGTAACTAGTTCATTGTAAACCGATAAAGCTTTTTCTCTATTACTATTTTTTAAAATAGCGATGTATTTCGAAAGTAGTTCAAAGCTCCTTTCGCCGTTATTATATCTGCTTTCTAAAGCGGATGAAGTTTCCTGAGGATTGGACGCTTTCCTGGCGATTGCAACAAACTCAGTTGTTGGCATTCTTCCGCCTGATTTATGAACAAGCTTCCCGTTCGCATCAAGAAATAGATAGGTAGGGAAAGAATTCACCTCATATTGCTTACGAAAATCAATCCCCTCTCCCTTTTCCATATCCAGCTTGTAGTTTACAAAAGCATTATTGTAACAGTTTGCAGCTGTATCGTTGGTAAACACATATTTCTCCATCCACTTGCAAGGTCCGCACCATGATGTATAACAATCAACAAAAACCAGCTTGTTTGCTTGTTTGGCTTTGGCGAAGACCTCTTTAACCGTTCCCTGAAAGAACATGATTCCCTTGTATTCACTCTGGGCATGTGCTCCTACAACTGAAACACATAATAAAAAGGCTATAATCGTTTTTTTCATTGTCAAATGAATTAATAACCAGGATTTTGCTTAACTAAACCTTGTGAAGCACGAACAGTGTTATAAGGTATTGGCATAATATATTGAGCTGCACTTTTAATTGTAGGCTTTATCGTTTCGATATTAATGTCTCCTTCTACAGCATAACGGATCATATCAAACCATTCCTCACCGCTTTCTGCTCCGAGCTCATGAAGTTTTTCCACACGTATAGCATCAAGCAATCCGGCTTTTGTGTCTACAGTAATATCGGGCATTCCTGCTCTTTTGCGAACTGCATTTATTGCACTGCGAGCTTCAACAAAACTACCACCACTACGCACCAATGCTTCCGCCTGAATCAGGTAAACCTCGGCTAAGCGCAAAAAATATTCAGTGTCAGCGGTTAATGGCTGATTATTTACTGTTGCTCCTAAAAATTTACCATTGCGACCGGTTGAGGTAATAGCTACTGACTTACGCGTATCACTAGCCATTATGCTTTTATAATAATCAGACATTAAAAAAGATGAGCGGTACATAAAAGCTTTATTATTCCTTTCATTCTTTTCATCAAACGGAGTGGCAAACAAAGCCTCAATGGAATTGTGCTTGTTCTTAAACACATCAGCAAAAGATGTTTCCAGCTTAACTTTTCCTGATGCGATAACTGCTTTGGTTAAATTACTTGCTTCCTGGTACTGTTTGGTATAAAGCTGCACTTTTGCCTTCAGCGCCATTGCAGTAGTTTTTGATGCATATACTGCTCTTTTAAATTCAGGGGCTTTCGCGATAGCGTAATCCAAATCACTTAATATCAAATCATAACACTCCTTAACTGTATTTCTTGGCAATGCACTGGCGTCGGCTACCGGTTTATCACGTCTAACAATGCCATATTCCGAATCCATATTATAAAACTGCCCCCAAAACCTTAACAGGTAGAAATGAGAAAGTGCCCGAAGAAATTTAGCTTCTCCGATAATTTCCTCTTTCCGTGGGTTTTCCACATCAAGCTTTTCAGTCTTCTCAATAATATGGTTGGTTATATTGATAATTTTATACCAACGGACATAGATTAATGATAACGTATTATCCTCGGCTACTACAGAATTATTAACGAAACTATTATCTCCCACTCCTACAAAAGTTAAACCTAGCTGAGCAGCACTTCCGGGTGAATAAACAATCAATTCCAAACCACCTCTAACCTGACCGTAAGCTCCCGCCAAAACCTTTTCCGCCGAAGAAATATTAGTGATTGCCTGATCATCTGCGAGTTGATTAACAGGATCAATATCAGTTACATCCACTAAATTACATGCTGTTAATGTGCTTAAACCTAACACCACAGCAACAATATATTTTTTAACCGTGTTATTCATATTTCATTTTTTTAACTACTTAAACAGCAATAACCTTATTTCATAAAATGCAAGGATTGCCAATTCGAGTTCGTTCAAGATTAAACAATTAGAAAGTTGCACTTACGCCAAAAGAAAAACTGCGGGTTTGCGGGTATCCGCTACCATCGTATCCTTGAGTAAGAGGATTAGCCGGACCGGTATTTACTTCAGGGTCCAAACCATTGTATCCGGTAACAGTAAACACATTGGTAGCTGCAGCAAATATTTTAACGCTGTTAAGGTGAGCTTTATTTAACCATGCAGAGTTTAATAAATAACTTAAATGGATATTCTTCAACCTAAAGAAAGAAGCAGAACTTACGTAGCGGTCTGAAATCCGCCCATTTTGATTTGGGTTACCCGCCACAGCTCTTGGTACATTGGTATTAGGATTTTCTGGTGTCCAAGCATTCAAAATATCTGTAGTATAGTTGCCTAAATAACTACTAAATATTGATAAGCTGGCCTGACTTGAATTATACAATACATTTCCGACACTATAATTGAACAACGCTGAAAGACTAATCCTCTTATAACGAAGCGAGTGATTCCAGCCCCCAAAGAAATCAGGCTCAGCATTACCTAATTTAACCCTGTCATCAGTTGTTATTTGTCCATCATTATTAATATCAACAAACTTAATGTCACCAGGACCAGTTTTGGCAGCCTGATAAACTTTAGTTGGTGAAGCTGTATTCAATGCATCAATTTCACTCTGACTTTGGAATAAACCCGCTGTCTTGTAACCATAGAAGTATGACAAAGGCTCATTTTCTGTCAAGCTTGCTCCATTAGGCAACGTACCTCCATTAAGTTTCTTCAATAAATTTCGATTAAAACTTATATTAAAGTCAGTACTCCATGTAAAGTTTCTGTTGTTGATAATATCTGTACCTAATTGTATTTCAACTCCTTTGTTTAATACGTCACCAATATTGGTAAGCTGATTGGCTGCACCAGATTCATAAGGAATATCAACCCCTAAAATCAGGTCTTTGGTAAGTTTTTGGTAATACGTAACCGAACCACGTAGTTTATTTGCAAATAAATTGAAATCTAACCCGGCATCTAATTGCTGTGTCGTTTCCCATCGGATGCTTGGATTTGGAACTGTATTAGGAATCACCCCATTCACACCATTATAAAAGCTTCCCGTAGTAAAGAAGGTTGAATAAAGAAAGTCTCCAAAATTGGCTGAACCGGTGCGACCTGCTGAAATCCTCAATTTAACATCATTAATAAAGCTATATTTTTTTAAAAAGCTCTCTTCAGAAATCCTCCATGCCAAGGCCGCAGAAGGGAATACTCCCCATCGATTATTTGGGCCAAATTTTGTCGATTTATCTGCTCTACCGGTAAACGTTAAATAATACTTCCCGCTGTAGTTATAGTTACCACGCAAAAAGTATGATTCCAAGCCACTGATACTTCCCCCGCTTCCATACTGACTGATCATTGCCGCAGAACCAAGGTTATTTAAAGCATCATCGTCAGGAAAGTTTGTTGAACTGATTCGGGTGAAATAGCTCTTATCCTGAGTAAAAGAAATGCCAGCTACCGCATTTAAATAATGCTTATCAAAGAATTTATTATACGTTAACGTATTATCGAATATTCTGGAATTAAAGGAATTTGTATTATCTGTACGAGAACCCGTTCTACGGTTTCGAGCTTCAAAAGCATCCCAACTAGGAATATACCTCAAGTTTGAACCATCTACAATATTATAGGAAAGCGACGATTTCAACTTCAGTCCATCAATAATCTCGTATTCTCCATAAAAAGAAGCCATTAGGTTGTTACTTGATGATTGTGAAATTTGCTTCAACTGAGCATAAGGATTACTTGAACCGCTATCCAGGGTGGTCGCATAATTACCCTTCTCATCATAAATGGAAACATCAGGACGATATTTTATGATGTTGTAGTAGAAACTATTTCCGTTTCCTTTGCTTGTTGCCTGACTGTATTTTAAGTTGGCTCCAATTTTCAACTGGTCAAATACATTGGTCTCAAGGTTAGAACCTAAATTATAACGTTTAAAACCCGAACCCATAATAACACCTTTTTGATCGCTCAGACCCGCCGAAAAAGCATATATTGTTTTACTGTTTGGGGTACCACCGTTCAAACTTAAGTTCCAGCTTTCTGATTGACTAAGCTTTGTTACTTTATCCTGCCAATTGGTGTAAACTTTATCATTAGGCTTAAAATCAACAGGTAATGTTTGATTATTATTGGCATATGCTTTATTTACGACAGCTATATACTGCTCAGTATTTAACATTTCATGGCGTTTCGTAAAATCTTCAAATACGCCTGAATATGAAAAACTGAGCGATGGGGTTTGTCCTTTTTTTCCTCTCTTTGTAGTAACTAATACAACACCATTGGCAGCACGAGATCCATAAATAGCTGTTGCCGAGGCATCTTTCAAAATATCAATACTTTCAATATCATCTGGATTGATGGAAGATAAGGGTGAAAGTTGTATTGAACGGCTATTTGCATAAGCTTCACTACCTAAGCCGCTTCCAATTTGAATTGGAAGTCCGTCAATAACATATAAAGGCTCATTTACACCTAATACTGATGTCCCTCCTCTTATTCGGATGGAAGCATCGGCTCCCGGAGCTCCATTAGTTTTCACTACATAAACTCCCGGCGCTTGTCCGACTAAAGCCACATCAAAGTTAGGCGCATTCATATTTTGAATAGCTTCAGCTTTGATAGACGCTACTGATCCGGTTAAATCTTTCTTACGTGTTTCACCATAACCAACAACTACCACTTGGTCTAAGTTAGCCATGTCTTCTACCAAGGTAATATTCAAAGTTTCATCTCGCTGAATGGTTACTTCTTTCTTCTTAAATCCAATAAATGAGAAGACCAGAACATCTCCTTTATTTACATTAATTGAGAAAGCTCCGTTAACATCGGTTTGACTGCCCTTTGTTGTTCCCTTCACAATAATAGTTACCCCTGGGATTGGCAATCCCTTATCATCAGCCACGACACCTTTTACTTTTACTTCTATGGTTGATTCTGGTTTAGCCGCTTCCTGACTTATACTTTCTTTAGGTTTAATTGTTACTATCTTATTAGAAATTGCATAAGTGATCATTTGGTTGGCAAAACACGCATCCAAAGCTTCCTTTATTGTTACTTGCCTGAGATTTACAGTAACATTTTTAGCATTTTCAATTACACGATCACTATAAAAGAAATCGTAACCGGTTTGCTTTCTGATTTCTCTAAACACCTTTACCAATGATGCATCTTTTTCATTGATAGTTACATTTTGCCCGTAACTGCTGGCGCTTATTTGAAGAATCGAAGTAATTAATAGCAACAGGGTTAGTTTCATAACCAGCAAAAATTTACCAATACAGGATTTTGACCCGCATGAGCTTAAGTAAAATTTCATAAATTTGAGTAGGTTTTAGTTTGTGAAGTGTTCAGTTCTTGCAAATAACAACACCTCACAAGTGTTCATTAACTAATTGTTTTCACAATACCCAATTGCACTTGGGGATTGATAATGAATAGGCTTCAACTTACGGCCGGAAATGTTGACGCATTTTCGGCCTTTTTTATAGTAGGACACTATAAATCAGTTATTAAAAAGCCTTGGAACTACCGAAGAATCGGCATAGGTGATTAGGGGTCTCTTTTGTAAACTTTCGTCATATTTTAATTTGTTTAGGTGGATTAGAAAATTATTATTTATTCTTCACTACGATTTTGTTGTCTTGTATTTCAAAATTAATCTGACCTGTTGACTCAAGCATTTCCAAGACGGCTGATAGATTTCTCGATCTTGAAATAACCCCGCTAAATGTTTGCTTAGATAATTGGTCGGTCTCATATTTAATTTCAACTGAGTACCACCTGCTTAAGGTTGTCAGGATTTGCGTTAATGGTTGCTGTCTGAAAACGAAATCACCATTTTTCCATGCTACAGCTTCTTCCAAGTCGGCAGGCTCTACCTTAATATCTCCGTTTATCTGATTAATTTGGGATTGCTGGCCAGGTTTCAGGATAGTCTCTTTTTGTAATTTATTATTTGATCTAAGGGAGGAAACGCGAACAGATCCTTCCAATAAAGTTGTTTTTACAGTGGCATCATCCAAATAAGCATTAATATTAAAATGAGTACCCAGCACCTGAACAACCTGCCCATTAGAAGTTACTTTAAATGGTTTCTCTTTATTATGGGCAACTTCAAAATAAGCTTCACCAGTTAACTCAACTAATCGCTCGTTTCCAGTAAACTTTGTAGGATATTTAAGGGAAGAACCTGAATTTAACCAAACCTTGGTTCCATCAGACAGTCCAATCTGGTAAGTACCACCATATGGAGTGGAAAGTGTGTTTAGAGCAGAACTAACATTTTCATTCCCATCAATCTTATCATAACTAAGCACCCCTTCCTGCATCTTCATAATTTTTACATTATCACGATTTTCAATAGCTCCATTAAGATGATCACTTAACACAACTATTGATCCATCAGATAATGTTAATGTAGCTTTATTTCCACCTGGCAGAATCTCCTTGGAGTTAGAAGTTATTTGTGGGTTATTTGATTCTCTAGCGAAAAAATAAATGCTAGTCGATAATAAAAGCAAAACAACTGCTGCAGCCGTATATCGTTGCCAGAGTCTAATTATTCTTTTTTCTTTCTGAGGACTCTTAGGTAAATGGCTCCATATTTCCGCTTCAATCTTTTCATAATCCAGCTCAGCAATATCTTGCTGCTCTTGCTGAGCAAGATCTAGATACCATTTTTCAATAATTGCTTTTTCTGAAGGAGAGCACTCCCCATTGAGATATTTACGGATTAATGCTTTGCCTTTTAAATCTTCCATACAGCTATTTTGCCAGATATATGGTTAAGACGGGTAACTAAAGCTTTTGTGTAATATAAATTTTGTTTTTTTTCAAAAAAACAAAATTTTCCAACTCAAATGCTCAAAAAAAGCGATTTAATGTTTTATCCAGATTTGAAAAAAATAGAAAATGGGAGTAATTACTTCTAACTTACTTCTTAGAATTTTAAGCGCGTTACTGATTTGCTTTTTAACCGTATTTTCACTGATAGCTAATTGGTCGGCAATTTCTTTATAGGGCAACTCAGCTTTTCGGCTGAGTTCAAAGATCTCGCGCATTTTAGGAGGGAGAAGCGAGATTTCTTTTTCAATTATTCGTGCTAACTCTTTTTCATGCATTTCATGTTCTATTGAAACTCTGTCCGAGTTAATTTCATTTTCAAGAATTAACAAATAATTACTTCTTACCTTATTCTTATCAATAAGGTCCAATACTCTATTTCGAACTGAAGCATAAAGAAATGACGATAAATTTGATGTCAGAGCTATATCAGCAGACTTAACCCATAGCATAGTGAAAATGTCTTGAATAATGTCTTTCGATTCTTCATCATTTTGCAGAATCCTGCGAGCATGTCTGAATAAAATCGCCCAATACCTCTTATAAATTTCCTCATAAGCTGCATGATTACCTTCTTTCAGAAGATGAAATAAGTCATTATCAGTTCGTTCTCTATATGATATCATTTAACTCGTTTGCAACGACGAATTAACAAAAAAATAATTGATAATTTAAAACTCACCCTACACAATCAAATGAAAAACAGCTTTTTAAAAAAATAAAAGACATTAACCTCAAGCCTATTACATAGTTTCTATCATTTAATGCAATTCCTTGAATCTGTATAGACACATTGAATCGTGAACCTAAATCCTTGAAGAAAAGAACGCAAACCTATCCAACAATAGTAGAGGAAGTTACTTTACAAATATCAGACTCAGTCTTTGAACTTAAATTCAGTAACCATTGCAGCATGATCTGAGGGGTATTTAACCGGATGTTTATCAATCACAAACGACTTTATTGCCTTCAGTTGATGACCTTTGTAATAAATGTAATCGATCCGATCTTTAAAAGCTTTTGGAAATTGCGGACTCCAGGTGATGCCTCTATCTTTTAATGGATCAGGATAAAGCTCGCGGAAGCTATCAATGAATCCTGCTTTTTGCATGACATTGCTTGCAGGAAAATTTATTACGTAGCCGCTATTGAGGTGACGGGTGGCTTCGGTATAATCAAGATGAGAACCGGTATTGAAATCACCACAAAAAATTACCGGAATAGCAGTTTGGCTGACATAAGGCTCAATTTTCTGCAGAATATTACGAAGTCGTTGAGCATTTACCTTGTCTTGCTGTCGTTGCCAATCAGCAGTATCAATGGGTTTCCCCTTTTCAATCATTTCCCAGTAATCAAAAGGATAATTAAGCCAATTGGTAAAAAACAGGATTCGTTTATTCTTAGCTAATCTGAGATAAGCCCCTCCGTTATAAAAGGGTTCATACCCATCCGCTGTTTCTTCTATTGGATAGCGGCTCATAATCGAAAGATTTGTACTCCGCAGATAAAAATAAAAGCCCAAGGCATCAGCAATTTTTGCCCCCGAACCATACGTCTCTTGCATCGAAACAATATCAGCTCCAGAGCTTTTGATAACATCCACAATACGCTGTACTCCAACTTCTTTACCCGTTTCATTGCCCCCATGCCAAATGTTATAGTTCATTACTTTAAAAGTGCCTATTACATGCATTTCTGCTTCTTTCTTTCCAGAGGAATAGCACTTTGCATATTCATTAATGAAATAAGTTGAAGGCAGTATCTGATCAAATACTTTTACTTCATCAATGCAGCCATTAAAAGTGTCCCATTCGCCAATATCGCCGGAAGGCTTACCGCCAATATGCAGTTCATCAGCAACATTAACACTGTCGAGGCCAGGCGTATAATAAATGGCAACGTTTAAACCATCATAATATAAACGGCTTTCTTTCTTGTCAGTATCATAAGTAAAAGCCAATAAATGCCATTGTTGATCCTTAATACTCTGTCGTTGTGGAGTGGGATTGTAATCGTAGCTTGTATTTGAATCACTGATTTTCCAATACCATGCTCCATTAGCTTGTGCACCAATACTCCAGCCAAACTGCTTTTTATTTTCTTCTTTTACTGCTCTTATGATCTCGTAATTGCTTTGCAAATTTTGAGCAGCTTTAACCCAAAGTACTATTGAAAATGATTGCTTATTGTTGTGTAATGCGTAGGGCATTTTAAGCACGTTTCGTTGAGACGCTGAAGCAGAAAGATCAAGTGCTGAGCCATTTAAAGATTTAATGGTATTGTAGCTGGGATCAGCATTAAAAGAATGCTGATAGATGGCGGTCTGGGCAAAGACGCTGGTTGTTAACAGGATGCCACTCAGGAGAAAAATAAAGCTGATTTGTTTTTTTATAATCATTATGTACACCTATCCTTCTAAAAATTTAGAACTTTTTAAAGTTTTCGAACGCTTCAATAGAGATAAAATAACCGGCTACAAATAACCATGCAGTCGGATTGTACTTGGTTACCATTTCAAAAATTTCTTTAACACAACAGTTGTTTATGACAATTTTTAAATGATCACCAACCAACTATTCTTTGATAATCCTTATTGTTTGAATTTTCTCTTGCGCAACTATTTGTATTAAGTAAATTCCATTTTTAAAAGCTCTTAAATCCAATGTATTGTGATCATTCATTTTGAAATTAATAGTCTTGTTTAGAATTTTTCTTCCATCCAAATCAGACACGAAAACTTGTGAAGAAAAATCCTCTGATGAAACTAAAGTTATCAGTCCGTTCGATGGATTTGGATAGGCTTTAATTTCTAAAGAAGTATTATTTAATGTTGATTCATTAGTTTTCTCGCTACTCGTTTTTATTGTAGGACCTGAAACGGTAGCTGGGATAGAGATAGTTGCAACCATTGCTTTATGATCAGATGGCCAAGGCAAGGTTGATGCTTCGAAAATATCATTTCCATTACCTCCGGCTGTTGCAACATTATAAGCATAAGAACTAACTGGTCCAACTATGGCCGCAGTAGTAGCCGTTACACCCTCTCCTTTATAAAAAATATAATCAATACGATCTCTTTCATCACTCAATGGAGTCCAACTGGTGCTCACTCCTCCGTTTGTGGCAACAGCTGGCCAAGTAATTCCTGGATTTAACACCTCATCAGGATAAACTTGACGATATGCATCTGTATAGCCATTATTTTTAAGGGAAAGCGTTGTGTTCCATTGATAAACCACACCATTATGATCGTATAAATTTGCTTGTCTTGCAGTCCAATCTAAGCAAGAAGGCTCGTTGAAATCACCAATTAACAGAACAGGACGAGTTTCGTTTTGCATGTACGAAATAAAAGCTACGATTTGCTCATCTCTCTGAGAGCCTAGATTTTGACCTGAAATTGCTGTTAAATTGGTTTCGGGTGCAAAGGGATTTAATGGATTCCATCCCGCATATGCTCCTGAACCACCACAAGCATAACCACGAGGTAAATAGGTAGCATAATAGGTGTAATCTAAATGCGAAGGGCAAACAACAACAGTAGTTCCATTTACATTCACATTATAAACAACAGTTGCACCATTTAATATTGGACCCGACAAACTAATAGGATATTTACTGATAATCGAAACATCAGAACCTGTTACATATCCTCTATAATACGTTTTGCCAACTGCCGCAAGATCGTTAACAATTTTTGTCGTCCAGTCGCCATTATAATTTCGAACTTCCGTAAAACCCACGATATCAGGATTTACTGAATTAATTACATCTCTGATGTAAGTCATACCATTTGCAACCGATGTTCCTTCCTGCCACACATTGAACTGCATCACTTTTAAAAGACTTGTTCCGGCCGAGGCAACTGTGACATAACCGTTTTTAGTCAATGTGTTTGATCCATTAGCATTAGTGGCTGTAAGCGTAACCGCATAAGTTCCACTTGTGGGATAAGTTACAGTAGGGTTTTTAGCGGTACTGGCTGATGGAGTTCCACCAGCAAATGACCACGACCATGAAGTTGGAGCGCCTGTTGATTGATCTGCAAATGTTGTTGATCCACCTGGTATTACGGAAGTCGAACTGGCTGTAAATGCAGCAACCGGTTCTATTGAAGCCGATACAACGATGAAATTAACCGCAGCCATAACAGTAAAACCATCATTTGCTAAAAGGCACACTTTGTAATTGCCAGCTGCTGCAATACCACCAGTAAAAGTGACTGTTCCACTGGCAATCTTTTTTTTGGCGGCAGTTTGTGTACCGCTTGTGTAAAGCCACCCAATATTGTTACCTGCGGCCGGTGTGGTAGTTTGAAGAAACAATCCAATCCAATCCTTTGACATTGTTGAGCCGGTGAAATTTACTGAAATAGGCTCACCTGTATTGTAGGATGCTTTATTTGTTGTAACTGTTTGTGCTTGCAACGTATTGCTGAAACAAAGCAATAACGCGAATAAAACAACAGCACGCAATTGGTTGCAAGCTAAATTGCTCGAACAACAAAAGAATATTGTTTTTTTCATAAGATGGATCTGGGGTGATATGTTTAGATTAAATATTATACAATACATCGCAGACTTAACTATGAATTACTCATACCGATATAGAACATCACCTCTAAACATACTTCACCTTTATCTTATCCAGCCCATATCAACTATGGTATTTATGGTTAAAGCGATATGTTTGTGAATCTCCGGGCTTATGACAAAACCAGAGCAGATCTATGTTTTTCTTACTTCTTTGTTATTTTGAATGTTGCTAATAATCCCTTATGATCAGATGGCCATATGCCATTGGGTTTAAGCAAAGGATCGGAAAGTGTCCTATCTTCAAAACCGCTGCCTCTTACAATGCAAGCAGAAGGACCTACCACGATTATATTTTGCAGCGTAATTCGTTTATCGTCATTATAATAGATAAAATCAATGCGGTCTCTTTCATCGGCATCGGGTGCCCAAACTAATTTTGACAATTCTGCATTGGCATTGAAAGCAGCCCATGTAAAGCCTGGGTATTTGACAGGATCAGGATATTTTACCCGATAAGCATCTTTATAGCCTTTGTTTTGCAGGGTTATACTATTGTGCCATGGCACAACGGTTCCGTTATGGTCAAACAGGTTTTTGGTTGCTTCTGTCCAATCGAGGTGCGATGGCTCATTGAAATCTCCTCCCATAATGATAATGCTTCCTTTTTTTTGTTCTTCGGCTGCATCAGCAACAAAAGCATTAATAGCTTCATCGCGCTTAGAATCAATATTTTGTTGAAGTATTGCGTTTACGTCCGTGATGGGAGCTGGCAACTTTTTCCAGGTAACACCATCGTAACCTCTTGGTAAATAGCATGCATAGTGCGTGTAATCAATATGAACAGAGTATACAGCAATTCTCACTTCTTTACTCGGCTGAAGGATAATCTTATCGAAATTACCTGAGTACATGCCCGCAGTGAAAGAAGCTATCTGGAATTTGGAGAGAATGCTTACATTATTATCGTAGAACGAATAAAAATTAGCTCCTTTTACTTTCAATGCACTAATAATGCGTTCGTTAAACTTGGTTCCATTATAATTACGAACCTCACTTAAGGTTACCACATCAGCCTTTGATTGTATAATTACATCAGCAATGGCATCAAACCCGCCATTGAGCATGGTGCCTTCTTGCCACACATTTAACTGCAATACTTTTAACTGCAAGGAATCGGTATCTACAGAAGGAGAAATCGTTTTAGGGCTAATAATTTCACTCACAGCAGATTTGCAGTTCCCTACAAATACAGCCATTATAAACAAGGCAACGAAAAGGAATCTTCTTTGCATAATTTTTAGTATACGAGAATTAAGATTAAAGAATAAAGATAACCATTACTTGAATTAACAGACTCTACATCAACAAGCATATAATATACTTGTCATGCTGAAGCACGAAGTATCCCTCCCAAAAGCGGTTCGGTTGCGGATTCCTCGTGCCTCGGAATGACACTAATAACCTACACTTAATGGCATTGTTAAATACCCACTTCAAATTCTATTGCAAAACCCACATTACTCCGTTTATATTATCAGACCCGGTATATTGACGTTGCACAGCAGCTTCAATATTGGTTTTATTAATTGTGTATTCGGCTTGCGGATACTTCCAGCGCTTAGGTATTTGCCCACCATTTAATGTACCAGGACCAACGCTAAAAGTTGGAAAGCCTGTACGACGCTGCTCAAGAAATGGCTCCCAGAAAGAGTTCATGAAAGATGCGATGTATTTTTGGGTGATGATTTGCTCTATAGCCTTTGCTGAATCAAACTTAACCTTAACACCGTCCTTGTAAGTGGCTACCGGAATTCCATAAAAAGCAAACGAAGCATCAATACCGGCATTGTAGTTTTGTTCAGCAGTAATGTAGCTTCCTCTTCCTGCAGGTATCCAACCTCTTGAGATTGCCTCTGCAATTAAAAACTGCTGCTCAGCAAATCCCATAAAAATTAAAGGCTCATTTACTTGATTTTCAACATACCTTCTTTTTAATCTTGAAGCGTTTTTAGAGGCTGTTTGCTGATTAGCAACGGTAAGACCGGCATCTACTCCTTCATAACTGCTAAACACATTAGGTGCCATACCAGATATAGGATCGCCAAAACTAAACAATCGAGAGTCATTCCTGTCCTTTAGTATGGTTACAAATCCTTTTTCCAAAGAAACTAAACTAGCTACCGTTGTGCTCTGAAAAAGCGGATAAGAATTATTGGCTGCAGAAGTATTGAAAACCAGTTGTCCATTATCAGCATTACCTGTCATTAACGGGTATTTATCTGGGTTACTAATTATACTTTGAAATTGCTGCTTGACATTAAGTTTTGCATTATTCTCTTTTTTAGAAAGATGAATAAGGATGCGCAAACGGTAGGCGTTCACCAGTTTTTTCCATTGAAGGATCTGCTGAGATTTACTTCCATAAATAATATCGCCGGCAAGAGTACCTTTACTAGGATCAAGGATGCTATTCGCTTCTTCCAGCTCATTTAAAACCCCTGCATAAATATCTTCCTGAGCATCATACTTAGGTTTTTGCACGCCCTCCAATGCTTTCAATGCATCCGAATAAGGTACGTCTCCAAAAGATTCCGTAAGGGAAATAAAATGAACAGCCCTAAAAAATTTTGCCAATCCTCTGTAGTTCACCTCTCCTGTTTTTTGAGCCATTTCATCCATCTTTTGTATTTGTCGTAATACATCATAAGCTCCATAAGCTGATGCCCCCCAACCGTAATTTATATTCACATTTGGGCGCTCATAATAAGTTAAGTGCCGGCTTGCATAAGCAGGATCTGCCGGCCAGCCATTAAAGGTGCTCACGCAAATATTGGTAAGTAAAAGTGCAGAAGAAGCTGAAGATGGATTATTGGGATTCTCCAAATAATAATCATGCTTTTTACACGATGAGAGCATTGCAAGTAGACATGCTGTTAATGCAAATAATTTATATAAAGGTTTCATTATAGTCTTTTTTAACACTGAATACAAAACATTTCCTTTTTAAAACTTTAGATTAAGGTTGAAACCGATATTTCGGTAAGTGGGCTCAGCCAAGTCAAAACCGTCATATCCATCAGGATCCATAAACGGAACCTTGGTGAACAGTAACAGGTTACGACCTACTACTGAAAAGTTGGCTGAACTGAAAGGTGTTTTCTTCAACAGCTTAGGAGATACATTATAGGTTAAGGCGACTTCTCTTAGTTTAACAAAAGTTTTGTCGTATAAGTTGGCCTCGTCAATACCATTGGTATAAGTGGTCATTACCCAATCAACATAATCCACTTTGGTGGTATTAGGTGCAAACTTTCTGGTATCGCTAATAATATTACCCTGCGGATCGTATTCTACAGCTCCTTCGGTAACCACTACCCCATCAGCCAGGTACGTGGCTTTTCCTGCATAGGAATCATCGCGATATTGGTTTGCTGTTGATTTGTGCATACCTCCCTCAAATAGTTTCGCTTCCAAACCGTTATACATTTTTCCGCCAATACGTCCGTCAAATGAAAAACTAAGGTTAAAGTTCTTGTATGCAATATTGTTAGTGATACCAAAATCCCAATCATGGCCTGTATAACCCATATTTACCGCTTGGTTAATATACTTTGGCAGACCTCCTTCCATTACGATCTTTCCATCTGGTGAACGCTCCCAGGCCCATCCGCGATATACATCTGTACGTTCTCCAAGTTTCACTCCATCTCTGATGCTGTCTCCTCCAAAATATTCTTTCACATAGTTTCTCAAGCGACTGTAGTTAAAGGCGATATCCCATTTTAAGTTATTGCTCTTAACTGGAGTGGCAGAAAGAATTAATTCAATTCCTTTTCTATTGTAAACATCTCCGTTAATAATTAAGCTGCTATAACCCGAAGCCTGTGAAAGCGGAATAGTTCTGATTGAGTTTTTATCCAGGTAATTGTAATAAGTAAAATCAACACCTATGCGATTGCTAAAAAACTTAAGCTCAGTACCCACTTCTCTTGATATAGTTCTGTTCGGTTTAAGTGCAGGGTCATATATTGAACCCGGCAAGTTAAGCGAAGGTGTACCATTCCATCTCGTACCACGTGAATAAGTGGGCAATGTATAATAGGCTGTAGGGTCGGAAGAAACGTCTGCATAGGCACTACGCAATTTCACAAAGGAAATAGCAGATGGCATTTTTACCATTTCAGATACTATTAATCCTAGGGAAGCCGATGGGTAAAAGAATGAATTATAAGGCTTTTGCAGCGCGCTCGACCAATCATTACGCCCACTTAGATTAAAGTACACCATGTTTTTATAGGCTATGTCAGCATAACCGTATACACTTTTTACTTCGCGCTCTATTAAGTTGTTAGTAGATTGAATAGGATCCCGGGAATTAGCAAGATTATAGCTTCCTGGAACACTTAGACCACCAACTGTATTGGAATTAAGAGACTTGGATTGCTCATAACGATCGGAGGCTCCTGCAGAAATAGTTGCACTAAAATCTTTCAGAAAACTCTTTTTATAAGTAAGCAATGCATCTGTTACAAGACGAAGGTTATTACTACTGCCTAAACTATATTGCCCAAACGGAGACTTTGAAGTTCCATAGTTAATAAAGCTATATGGTGTTTTAGTATCTGAAAGTGCATTATTTACAGTGGCTCCACCTCTGATAAGAAAACTCAGATCTTTGGTAATATCATAAGTTAAATTTGCCTGAGAAACCACCACATCATTTGTATAGTTTTTTAAGTACTCGTTTGCCAAAAACCAAGGGTTGTTGTACCATGTATAATTGTAGGTTTGTTGGTTGAGATCCTGTTTTCCCGCCTTCCAGTAATTACGCATATCATTAATATCTACTTCAGGCCCCATCCATAGTACGATGTTGTAAAAGAAGTTATTGGGTCCGTAACCAGTAGAAGGATAATTAGGCGTGTACTGTTTGTTATAGGATACTGTGGCTTCAGCCTTTAACTTTTCTGTTATTTTTAAACCGCCTGCAAGATTTAAAGTGGTGGAATTAAGTTTGGTATTTGGTACCTGGCCACGCTGGTAAACATGAGATAAAGAAATACGATAATCACTGCGATCGGTTTTCCCGGCCAAACTGAAGTTTGTTGTATTTAACAATTCATTGCGCAGAAACTTTTCCAAATTACTTTGACTGCGAGTTACCCATGGTAATGCTACCAGATTGCCTGTGTTAGGATCAACCGGGCTGTTGTACTGAGGAATCTCTACAAAGCCGCTGGCAGTGTTTGGGTCTTTTTGGTTTAGCTTTGGCCCCCATACGTATCCATAATCATCGTAGGTACCGCCGCCACGACCATCTTTAAATGCATACTGACCGTTCCAGCCCATACCATATTGATCCTGCGTTTCAGGAATGCGAAGAAATCCCGCCTGGAATTGGGTGGAAGTATTAAAAGACACCTCTACGCCGTTGGCGCCTCCTTTTCCTTTTTTGGTCGTGATCATAATAGCACCTTCTTTACCCAAACCACCGTATAACAATCCTGCTGCATTACTCTTCAATACGTTTACGCTCTCAATATCATCAGGGTTTAAGTTCCAAAAATCAGTACGGGTAGGCACCCCATCAATAACAATTAATGGATTGCCTCCACGCAAAGTGAGAGAGGGTGTTTCAAATAATGTAGATGAATTGTAAATGGACAAACCGGCCACTTTGCCATTAAGACTGCTGAGAACATTGGACTCTCTGGCTTTTTCCATTTCAGCACCCTTAACTTCCTGAGTGGCAAAAGCAATTTTTGCCTTCTCTTTTTTGATACCCAAAGCCGTTACTACCACTTCACCCAATGCTTTTGTTTCTTCATTGAGTATTAGATTTAAAGTGGTGATCTTTTTTGTAATCTGAATTTCACGAATTTTAAAGCCTACCATTTGAGCTACAAGAAAACTTCCTTCAGAAGCCTGAATTGAAAAGTTTCCATTAATATCGGTAGCGGTACTTTTGCTTGAATTTTTAATCAGTATTGTCACTCCCGGCAATGGTTGCCCATTCTCATCTCTAACAGTTCCTTTTATAAGGATCTCATCAGCAACTGTATTTGTATTATGTTGCTGTTTAACTAAAATATCCTGATCCTGTTTTTTAAATTCTACCGGAGCTCTTTGTGAAAGCTTTTCAAGCACCTCATTAATAGGTGCATTTGCTAAATTTAGGGTTACAGCTGTGCTTGTATTTAACTCATTATTATCATAGCTGAAACGATAATTGGTTTGTCGTTCTACCTGTTTAAAAACTTCGGCAATGGGCCTATTTTTAACATTTAAGCTCACATACTCGCCATTGAGTTTGGATTGGGCTTTGACGGTCAACGAGCTTAGGCATAACAGTCCTGTAACGAGCCGCAAGACTGACTGTTTAGGAACTTTAAAAGCATTACATAGTAATTTTAGATTCATATTTAGGTTAGATTTTAGGGTTATTATTTTTTTTAGAGCTATTTGACAATTACGGTATCACCTTTTATTTCATAACTTAATCCTTTGACGAAACAGATATTTTGCATCGCCTCTTTCATATTCTGCTCTGCAATTCGTCCTGTATAAGTCCATTTTTGTTTTGCACTTTCATTAATAAGCGTAATGCCATATTGGGCTTCTATCTTGGCTTTTAATTCAGCAAACGAAGCATTGGTAAACAAAAGCACTCCGTTTCTCCAACCGGTTTCTACCTCATTATTGAAGCTTTGTTTAGCAAGCCGCTGGGTCGACTTGGAGAATACGGCCATTTGTGAAGGAACCAAATGCATTGATTCATTATTCTTGATATTTGTAACTTTTACCTTTCCGGTTACAAGAGCTACTTTAACTGTTTGGTCTGATGGATAAGCCCGCACATTAAAACTTGTACCCAACACTCTGGTTTCCAACTTTCCGGTGGAAATTATAAACGGATGCTTTTTATCTTTTACAACTTCAAAAAAGGCTTCCCCCTCCAGTTCTACCCTTCTTTCGTCCCCACTAAATGTCTTTGGGTATTTTAGCTTACTATTGCCATGAATGGTAATTTTGGAACCGTCACTCAGAACCAGCGTGTTGGTTTGCCCTGCCTCTGAATAAAATTCAGTGTAAGCAATCAGTTGTTTGGTATTATTAGGTTGTATGAATTTGTAAATGCTGAATAATAAACTAATAGCAAATACAGTCATCGCCGCAATCTTTACCCACCCTGATAGACTGAAAATCTTTTTAGTGGTTTGTTTTTCGATTTGCGTAGTAACTTGGTTTAGCGAAGTGCTGTTGATATAGTTTTCAAGTTCACGTAAATTGTGTTCAAACTTTAGCGGTTGTTTGGTGTATGATAATGATTGAATCAGAATGATTGCTGCATTAACCTCTTCGCGCTTCTTCGGATTAAGTGCTATCCACTTTTTCCAAAAAAACACATCCTCTTCATTTGAATTGTGATGATAATTAAGAAATGATACATCACTTGCAAAGTCTTCTGCCCGGTAATTACTGTACTTCATTCTAAACTGATTTTCATTCATTTACTCATTAGTGTAAATGCATCAGTTTTTCTATCACACTTTTTCACTAATCCCACATAACAACCTGTAATACAGACACTAAAATTTTATCGAAATAAAACTGTAAGTACGAAATGAATGGGTAATGGGAGATTTTAAAAAGGAATCCTAGAGGATAATCAAATATGGGAGATTTTCTAAATCAATTGAAAATCAAGCCATTTTTAAACAGGTACTTAAATTGGTTTTAATCTGTTTTGAAATGCACTATATTGCTGTAAATCTTTCGTATAAATGAAATCACTTAACTCCATCAAAACAATTTTTCAATTGTTTGTTTCACTCATTTTATTATTCTTTCCAGTTATCAAATGTATTCAGATATTAATACACACTACCCAATCAGGTTATTGGGGAGATTTTACCGGATATGGGGTAACTTTTAATACAGGAGCATCAAATTCAGCATTTTTTTTGGGGATGTGTGCAATTGCAGGAGCTTATTTGTTAGTTAAGACGGAAATACCAACAAAAAAATAAATTTCTGTACCCATTTCAACTTAACTCAACTACTACCAATTTGAAGAATTCAAAACTTTTGATTGCACTGGTAATTATTGTCATTACACTGCCAGTACTTTTTGCATTTATGACTTCACTTTACAATAAGCCCACAAAAACCCGCATTCAGGTTGGTCTAACTGATAAAGAACTTGACAGTTTATTAAATAAATAGATCAGAAATAAATATTGTTTCAGTATCGAAAAAGCTACTGTTAAAATGAGTTTACTGTGGACTATGTGGATGCATTTTCTACACCATCGGCAAACCCAGAGATTAATTTTGATGTAAACTTTTATTCTTACGCCAAATCCATGGTTCGATAGCATTGGGTTGGCTCCATACGCCAATCTTTTTTCTTCTTGCTTCGATTTCTAATCTATCCCAAGCAGGGTTTTGGTCATATTTTATATAGTGCCATGCATAACCTGCTGATAATATTTCTTCATTTAATACTTTATTATTATTCAAATACACCAGACCAACACTTCGACCATATCTATCAACATCAGTTATTTTAACTTTAACAAATCTTTCAAAAACAAGATTACTTGTATACTTCTTTGCTGCCATTCCAAATGGCTGTGATTTTTCTGGACAATCAATACCATGTAACCTTATCTTCACCTGTACTTTTTCACTTGTTAATATAGTTATCGTATCTCCGTCTGCAACCGAAATTACTTTCCCTGTTACCTCTCCCTGGAGTAAATTATTTAGAAAGAAAACTAAAAATAAAATTACATGCATAATTTTCTAGATTATAGAAATAAATATATAGACAAAAAAATCATTAATAAACATAACTTTTTCCAACTGTTACATAAGGGCCTCTTCATATCAAAAGTTATTCTGGCAATCCGAAACGAATCCTACCTAGCCTTTGATGCCCCTACAGCATAACATCATTGATATTATCAAATGTGGGGAAATTTGAGATTTAAATAAAATTGAATTATGCTCGATCTTGCCTTTGAGGCATCATGACAAGAACCAATAATTGTGCCGCGGCAATTGCACCAATGCATACAATATATTTCTTAATTACTTTGAGTGCACGAGAAACTTGGTTATAAATAACGCTGTGGCGGAGCGAAGTAATGCTAGATATTTCGTCGTAGGAAAGATTTTCATAGAACTTAAGTCGAACCAACTCAAATTGGGTTGACGATAACTCGTTAAAAGCATTTAGCAATTTCTGTCTCAATGCTTCTGATTCCTGACCGCTGATCATCAAATCTTCGAAAGAGCACTCTATTTCAAATTTATCGTGATGCAAACTCGATAATTCATCATATTTTTCCAGCTGAACCAGTTCCTTTCGAATTTTTCTTCTTAAAATAGTTTGCAGATAGGATTTCACATAGGTTACTTCCGCAATAGTATCTCTACTATCCCAAAGTTCATAGAAAAGTTGCTGGATGCATTCTTCTACCAAATCACCATCAGTACAAATCCTACAGCCATAGGCATATAAATGCTTATAATAAGCTTTATATAAAAGTACAAAAGACTCTTTTGTACCTCCACGAAACTCTGACCATAAATTTGTTAAGTACACTTCTATAAAATCATTTAATATACCCCAAAACTATTCTGCCAACGTATGCTAATTATAAGGCAATTATAAAAAATTTATTGACTGAATGTTCAATTAATTTTTATTATTAGAATTAGATTTTTAAATCCAATCTTTTTTGGACATTTGTTTATATACATCATAACTATATTTATGGGAAGAAAAAGCCTTAAAGAAGACCGTCGAAAAGAGATTATTCAGGTGTTTTACCAAGTAGCCAAAAAAGACGGACTGGAAAATACATCCATTGCAAAAATAGCTAAGGTAATGGATATTAATCCCAGTCTGATCATTCATTACTTTCAGACCAAAGAAGACCTTGTTTATGGATTGATTGATTTTATTTTAGATAAGTATATGATGATCTATGGCAACTATACAAATAAACATGGGTCTGTAGAAATCCTGCTGAAGGTAATCGACAATATGTTTTCCAAGAAATGGAATACGTTAATTGATGACGGAGTATTTTACAGTTGTTATTCGCTCATATTCCGCCAAAAGAAGATTAAAAAAAAATACAAGTTATTGCACGACTCCCTTCGTGATGCATTAGCCGAACTTATTCAAAAATGTAAGGAAAAAGATGCACTTAATGTGCAAGACCCCCGATTTACTTCCGAGATTATTTTTGTCCTTTTGGATGGAGCCTATTATTACTTAAGTTTAGTGGATTCTAAGGATGAGTATAATTTAAAATTGGAACAGTATAAGCAACAAGCTTTAAAAATGGTAGGGTTAGATGATTTTGCGGTTTCTCATATAAATACCAATGATCGCATATAGGCCAATTACCATCCAAACACCATTTACGATTACGTTTGCATAATCTACAAAATTAAATGCATTGATAATCAATCCTAATGCACCAAAGACATTTAATAGATGATAGGTAATTCCATCTGATTTTAGTTTCCCCAAAGCAAGAAAAAGATAGGCTATAATAAAGAGAAAAGCCGCTATCCAGCCTAAAATCTTCACTAGTGGGTAAACAATCAGTATCTCACTCATTTCCTATTGCTAATAAAGCCTCAATAATAAGTAAATATTCAACGATTTATCCTGATCGGAGGAAAAATAAATTGACATAAAAATAAATTCAAACAGTTCGCATTAATTTCTTTTTGTTTTTTTTATTTGTAACCAATCTAAATAAACGTATTTTTGCACCGATGAATTTGGTTTGTAAAAACGAGTTAGGCGGAATTTATACTGAAGAATCAAAGACCAACCTCCTATTGGCGGTTAATGACAAGACGACTTCTTTACGTATTTGTGAGTTTTTGTTGCTGCGCCAGCGATTAAATGACGTTGATTGGGAAGGCATTTTACTTGATACCAATCCCGATGATGATTTACATCAGTTCAGCTTTACAGTAAGAAGCAAGGCTATTGTATTCGACCTTGCAGAAAGTCTTCGACTGCGTGATTTGGTGAATACTGCACATTTTTATTTTGCATTAAAAGATGTTCTTAACCGTTCAGGTGTTTATATGGAACATCATCTTAATATTCCTTCAGTAGAAGAATTAGTAGCGCTTTAATTAGCGCTATTTTTATTTAAACGGCTTCCAAATTACTTTTTTTTGGTATTCTTTTTATGACAATGACGTAAATTGGTATATAACTTATTTCGTCATGAAAACAGCATTAAGACTAAAAACATCATTACAAGAAAATATACAAGACATGCTGAATGATCAAATCAGCATGGAGTCTCATTCATCAGCAACTTATTTGGCCATGTCTGCATGGTGCACCGTTCAAGGATTACAAGGCACTGCAAAGTTCTTTCGTCATCAATCAGCAGAAGAACGCATACATATGATGAAAATCTTCGATTTTATTGCTGATGCCGGAGGACACCCTATTTCTCCGGAGGTAAAGAATATTCCTAAAAACTTTAATGATTTGCACGAGTTGCTTGTAATGGTTTTGGAAATGGAAATTAAAATCACTGAAAACTTCAACAAAATTGTAGACCAGTGTCATAAATCAAAAGATTATCAAACAGCTCGTTTCCTTGATTGGTTCTTGGATGAGCAATTGGAAGAAGAACAAACCGCTCGTCGTGCAATTGAATTGTATGAACTGATTGGAACTGAGGGTACAGGATTGTTCCGCATTGATCATGAAATTGAAAAATTAATGGCATAAAAGACAAATGTCTGTCTTTGAAAAGAAGGGTTGCTTTTAAAAGAAGCAACCTTTCTTTTTTATCATGCTACCGAATCATTAAAATCACCATTAAAACCATGTAAAACACCATAAGTCCTTGTATTCGGCTTTTAATTTTGAATTCAAATTAAATAAAGACTTATGGCTATCTCTAAAACACAGGCAATTATTCAGCAGAAATGCCCACGTTGCCGCGAAGGACACGTTTTTGAACACGCAACATATAAATTAGCCTCTTATGAAAAAATGCATGAAAAATGCCCTGTATGTAATCTTCGCTTTGAAATTGAACCCGGATTCTTTTGGGGTGGTATGTATTTCAGCTATGCATTAAATGTAGCCCAAAGTGTAATACTTGGCTTTTCAACCTATTATTTATTCAACAACCCTGCCGCTTGGGTGTATTTAACTATAATTATTGGCGGAATACTCTTTTTTATGCCTCTAAATTTTAGACTTGGCAGGATAATGATGCTTCACTTTTTCTCATTTATACCCTTTGACCCTACTTGTTCTAAGCAAGGAATAAACTCTGTTAAAGCTCATTAAAAGACCGTTTAAAGTTTTCAGGAGTTTGCCCGGTATACTTTTTGAAAAATTTGGTAAAATAAGAGTTATCAGCATAGCCCAAGCTATAGGCAATGGATGATATGCTTTCATCCAGGTTAATCAGTTTACGCTTTGCTTCTAACAAAATACGCTCTCTTATCACCTCCCCTGCTGATTTATTCAGCAGTTCCGAACAAACCACATTTAAATGATTCGAACTAATGTGCAATAAGGAAGCGTAATCTTTAGGGTGCTTGTGCTGGCTGTAATATTGATTTACCAGTTTTCTGAATTTATACAACAACTGTAAATGAGGCATGAGTGCTTCTGCTGGCTCAACTTTTTGCTCAGCCCTTGCCACCAAAATAAATAACGATAACAATAATAAGCGTACTTTGTCTTTGCCAAAAGGTTTGACTTCTTTCACTTCATGAATAATCTGCTTTAGCAATGAAGCTGCTTGTACCAATTCAGTTTCATTCAATTGGACTACATTCTCGCCCGTTATACCGTTCCAGAAACTAAATTTTTCCAAGTAACGGCTGTCAGAGATAAATGAATGAAACAGCTCCTCAGAAAAATTAATCACAAAACCATCCACTTCTCCTTCAAACTCCCAGCTATGTACTTGTCCGGGAACCATAAAATAAATTTGTCCCCTTTCAACCCTGAATCGTTCAAAATCAATAGTATGAAATCCTTCCCCCTGTGTAAACAACAACATATGAAAAAATGTATGACCGTGTCCTTTGTGGAGATTCGGATGCCTTTTAAGATATACGGAGAAAGGCTCTGCAGTAATATCTGCATGCAGCTGATCTACATTTTTTAATGAACAGATTGTGTAAACAGGAAGATTATCTTTCACTTTTTGCATTTGATACAAATATACTTGCTTGCACTACAAAGTCAGATCAACTGATCAATGGTTGATAAAGATATATTGAGGAGAAGGTTTTTTAGCCAAAATCTGTTGCTTATCTTTAGCCATGGAATCAACACAAACATTACCTTTATTAGATGCCGTTGAACAACGCGTATTGGGTGCGTTGATAGAAAAAAGCAAAACCACCCCTGAATATTATCCTCTTACGTTAAATAGTTTGGCTGCCGCCTGTAATCAGAAATCAGCAAGAAAACCCGTTGTTAACTTTGATGATGATACAATTATTGAAGCTTTAAATACCCTTAAAAAAAAAGGATTAGTATCCACTGCAACAGGAGGCACTAGTCGTTCAGTTAAATACAAACATAACTTAGGCATTGTTTTTCCGATTGTTCCGGCTGAGGTAACCATAATCTGTTTGCTTCTGCTTCGAGGTCCGCAAACTCCCGGCGAGTTAAACACTAACTCGGGTCGTATGTACGAATTTGAATCATTAGAAGAAATTCAAGAGATGCTGGAAAAGCTAGCCTCAGGCGAGCATCCGTTTCTGGTACAGTTGCCAAAGCGTCCGGGACAAAAAGAAGCCAGATATATGCATTTATTAGGTGGCACACCAACAATTGAAGACGAAGAAGAACCAGATATGCCAATTGCCAGCAGACCAATTGCTGAGTTAGAAGCCCGCTTAGCTAAAGTTGAATCTGAATTGGCCGAACTGAAAGAAAACTTTGACAAACTGATGAAAGAATTAATGGGCTAGCTCAATTTAAAACATTCTTGTTGGTAGATCAAGCTCAACAAGAATGTTTTTACTCCTTTTCATTTTTCAACCAAAGATATACTCCGTTTGTCCAGCCAAAACCATCCTGGGTTGGATATTCTCCTCCTCCTCCCTTAACTTCTGGAAAGAGCACATTGTATTTTTCCAAGAGCTTACCTGTTTTTTGATAGTTTAATTCAACTGTTTTAAGCCATCTGTTTTTTATAGTGTCAGCAAGTGCTTTATAACCATAAGCCCTTAACCCTTGATAAGTTATATATTGTAAAGGCGCCCATCCATTCGGCACATCCCATTGCTGATGGCTGAGAACTGTTGTTGATACAAGCCCACCTGGATATAAAAAATAATCAATAAGATGCTTAACAGACCTTTCTGCTTGATGTTCATCTGCCACTTTAAAAAACAACGGATACAGGGCTGCTAATGAAAATATCTGCTTGGTTTTATTCTGGACAAAATCATAATCAAAAAAGAATCCGGTTGTTTCACTCCAACAATATTTATTAATGGCCGTTTTTCTTTTCCGGGCTTTGCCCTCAAATATTTTTTGATTTTGATATTCAGTTTTGAGCTGGTAGGCATTGGCTATGGTTAACTCCAAAGAATACAAAAGGCAATTTAAATCAACAGGAATAATTTCTACTGTATGAATTGACCTGAGGCTAATTCCATCTTTAAACCAACGCGAGCTAAAATCCCAACCCGATTCACATGCTGCTCTGACATTGCGATATACTACCTGTTTATTGACAACATCTTTTGCCAGTTCAACATCCTCTCTATATGATTCTGGCCGGGGAGTAGTACTTTCATCCCAATACCTGTTTAAAACACTCCCATTAGGCAATTTTACAACTCTCCGGTAAGCTCGCATTGATGGGGTTAATCTATCTGCTCCATCCATCCAAAAGTTATATTCTGCTAATAGCTGAGGTAAATATTTTACATAGATTGAATCGCCCTTCTTCCGCGCAAGCAATTCAATCATTAATGAAAAATAAGGAGGTTGGGAACGACTTAAATAATACGTTCGATTACCATTCGGAATATACCCATATTCATCAATCAGGTATGCAAAATTATTAACCATATTCTCTACGTGCTGATATTTGTCCGAAGCCATTAATCCTAGCATCGTAAAATAGCTATCCCAATAATAAATCTCATTAAATCGTCCACCTGGCACTATATATGAATAAGGTAAACCTATAAGTGTTCCGTTTGACAAGCTTGATTTTCGTTCTAAAACATTCCATAAGCTATCCAAATGCTGATTAAGAGGAGAAAATAATTGTTGATCACCGTTTGGATGGGGAGGCGGAGGTTGAAAGTATTGCTTTACAAATTGGGACAAATTGAAATCCTTCCGTTTCTTTTCCACGGTATAATATTTCAAAATGGAGTCTGGTGGTAAAAGTGGAGTACAGTCTGCAAAGGTTTTGGAATCATGAAACACCCTGGCCATTTGTACGTCAACAAATAATTCCTTTAAATCTTTGTCGGGTATATACTGTGCTTGGATCTGGACTAAGAACAGTTGAAATACGATAACTAATCCAGTTACTTTTTTCAACAGCGTTTTTACATTCAGTTTTAAGTAGACCATAAATACAAACGCTTAAACCTTGTTACTAAATTTAACTGGTTTAAGCGTTGTTTCTAACAGTTCTTACAAAAAAACTAGCTTTTGTTTTGACTATATTTTCTCCTGGTTTCTATTTTTTGCAACTGACGCTGAATATAGGCATCGGCAATAACTTCCCCGGGCAACTCAGGATTTTCAGCTAAAGCCTGTTTTAAGCGATCCTCGTTTACGTCCGCTCTATATAAAATGTTAAGTAATCCTGAAAAATCAGCTGATAGCATTTCGTTAACGCGTGTAATTATCCTTTGACGCAATAACTGAAACTGCTCTTCGGCTGTAATAGGGATAGATAAGTCACTTTCTTCTATTGCCAAATCACGAGAGCTAAATGCAACTAATTCTTTATAATCATTTTGCTGGCTCATTTCAAAAGTAAATTAGCGTTTCTTATACTTCATTTTTGCCTTTTCCTTAGAGCTAAAATTATAATCTTTGGCATTTTTGGCTTTCTTTTCATGAAAAGCTTTGCCTCTCATCCCCTCCATTTCAGTTTCCTCAGCTTTTTTCTTTGCTGCTTTTTCCTTACTTGCACTATTCTCTATTATCACTCCCAAAGGAAGTTCAAAAGGCTCCATTTGTTTACCGGTGACCTGTTCAATTCTTCTTACTTGACTCAATTCTGTATCAGTTGAAAAAGTAATCGATAATACCTCACCTTCTGCTGTAGCATCCCTTTTCGTTACTCTCTCTACATAAGCATCAATTGTGTCAGGTAAATCAAAATGCAGCACAAAAGGAATTTCATTTAAAGCCACTTCCTCCAGACCTTCATTGGCTACTACCAAAATACGAACCGTTGCAGATGCTTTAAATTCTTCAATCGTTTTAAAGCCGGTCAAATCAAAAAACATTGGTTTAAGCAGTGCAACTTCACCATTCAACCTTCTGTTTAAGCTTTTATATAATTTTTGTGCATTAAAGCGAGAGTTTACAAATACTACGACTTTGGTAAAGTATTCATCGTCTCGCATTAAGAAATTGAGCAAATTGAGCTTTGTCTTATAGTTAGGCACCTGATACAAAATTTGCTCAACCGTTTGCAGCTGATTTTCTTCAGGTAACTCATTAACCTCAATCATAGAAGCGGCAGCATTCATAAACGGCTCAATTAGTTTACCGAGTTTATCATGATACACATCAGTACATACTAAACGCTGGCACTTTGTGATGCTCGTTGCGAGTTCAGTAATTGGCAGCTGCATACCTCTTTTAATCATTAAATCAGCATCATCAATAATCAATTGCTGCAAACGATTTACATTCAGTCCCGATTTTAGATAAATAGCTCTGGCTCTGTCGGGGGTAGTTACCACAACATCGCAACCGTTAGCAATGAGATTAATTTGAGATTGAATACCTCCTGTAGGCTGTAACCCCGCAATTCGCAAGCTGCTTCTATTGAGCAACTCAAAACGGGCAACCACTTCATCAATCTTCTCGGCACTTGGCACCAATACCAAAACTCTGGGGGTATCTTCGGATGCGTATTTCAACTTAAACAAAACGGCCAGTACATAGGCCGTAGTTTTACCACTTCCTTCGGGAGCAGAAACAATAAGATCTTGCCCTCCCAATATACGCGACATCACCTTTTCCTGAACCTGCTTTGGGGTTTCAAACCCAGCATCAGTCATAGCTGTAACCAGCTGCTTATTTAATTTTAACTTATCTAAAGACACAAATCCAATTTTTAGTACCAATTAGACAAAAATAAACAACTAAAAGCGCTATTTCCTTTAAAACAGATATATTACTGTAATTACTTTGCATAAGGCAAAGTTTGCCTTTTTACTGAACAAATATTATTACAAAAGAATATGAAGCTTTTATGAAAGAAGTATTAAATTTCACTTTTGATTTTTATACTGTTTTTTGTCTCCCCCATAGAGCTGATTTAACTGATTTTGAATATGCAACGTAAAAAGCTTCCGACCATTAAAGAAATTGCAAAACGACTGAAAGTGTCGACTTCAACAGTTTCTAGGGCGCTGCACAACCATCCTAGTATTGGTTATATCACTACGTTGCGGGTGCATAAAGTTGCCGAAGAGCTTGGCTATGAACCTAATCAAACAGCGATTTCTTTTAAACAGCGCAAAACTTACTCTATAGGGGTGTTATTACCCAATTTGTCAGAAGCATTTTTCTCAGCTGCTATCAGCGGGATTGAAAATTTTGCCGGCACAAAAAACTACAACGTACTATTAGGGCAATCGTTGGATGATCCTGAGCGTGAAAAACGAATTTTGGAAACCATGAAAACTCACCGGGTTGACGGTATGATTGTTTCCATTACAAAGAATACCGATAACTACGACCATTTCGATTTACTTAGAAAATACCGTATTCCTATTGTTTTTTTTGATCGTATACCGCTTCAGGAAGACATCAATTATGTAGCCTGTAATCTGGAATCGGGCTTATTGCAGGCCGTAAATTTACTTATCAAGCAAGGACACAAGAAAATCGGATTAATTAACGGTCCAGAACAACTTATAGCAAGTAATCAGCGTCAAGAAATTTACTTAAAAGGCTTGAGCGAGAATGGAATTAAAATAGATGAAAAACTAATCGTTTCATCTACCCTTTCAAAAGAAAGCAATCAACAAGCGACTTCTAAACTGCTGAGCCTGAAAGAACGCCCAACGGCGATTATCACTTTTAATGATTATGTGGCCCTTGATGCCATTGCAGTTGCCAAGGAACTAGGCCTGGCCATCAATAAGGATATTTCCTTTGTCAGTTTCGCCAATTTGCCAATTTGGGAATATATGGATAACAGACCATTGGCATCAATAGAACAATTTCCATACAAGCAAGGCGAAAAAGCAACTGAAATCCTGTTCTCTTGTATTGATGCAAATGACGTCGATACAGAGCAGGAAGAAACAAAAAAACCACAACAGATAATTTTAGACTCTGAACTGGTAACTCATAAATAAAATGAGCCTTACAGGTTATTAAACAGAGATCATGTCTTTAAAGCTGAATGAGTTTTAAAAAAAAAGTCGGGCCTAAACCCGACTTTCGTCAATCAATCTATTAATTATGAGAAAAGAACTACTTGTTCAATTTTAATGAAGCTTATTAAAAGCTATTTGAGATGAAAACCACTAGATTTGAATGAAAGCACCCGGCATTGGGTATTTATGCCGGATGCAATGCCCAATTATTTATTAAAAACCACTATCATCTAGTAGGAAAGTGTTCTTTTTGGTTTTCCATTTACCACGCGTAAAGTCAGGGAATTTCTGAGGTGTATTACCTTCCTTGATTGATTTCTCAGAAAGCGGGGTGATAACACTCATCGTAACCGAGTCATACACATCAATTGGTGTTTGTTTTTTCTGCTTAACTGACTGAATAAATGCATTGAACACAAACCAGTCCATACCACCATGTCCTGCACCTTCGGCATCTTTAGCATACTTTTTCCAAAGCGGGTGGTCATATTTCTCAAACCAATCTTTAGCAGGATCCCACTCATGAGGTTTGGTTTTATGCTCAATATGAACCGTTTTTGACACATCCATCCAAATACCTTTGGTACCCTGTACTCTAAATCCTAACGAATATGGACGAGGTAAGTGTGTATCATGGCTCAACAACAAGGTTTCACCGTTAGCACAGTTAAGAACAGTCGTTACGATATCGCCGTTTTTATAATTAAGTTTTGCATTAGGGTGACCAGGTGCTAATTCTTCAACATAAGCACCTAAACCTTTAGCCTTAGAAGCAAAAGAGACCAGGTTGGTAAAACGGTTTCCTTTATTAATATTAATGTATGGCATCATTGGGCCAACGCCATGGGTAGGATACAAGTCACCCTGACGATCAATATTATACTGTGTACGCCATTGGGCTTCACTAATGCCTTTAGATCCGTACTCTACACCTTTTCCGTACCAACTCTTACCATCATTGAACAATACTTGGCGTAAATCATGCTGATAACCACCTTCAAGGTGAACAATCTCTCCGAACAACCCTTCGCGAACCATGTTTAAAGCAGCCATAACATCTCTGCGGTAACATACGTTTTCAAGAGTCATGTATGGCATTCCGGTTTTTTCTGAGGTATTAACGATATCCCAGTGATCCTGAACGGTCAGACCAGCAATCACCTCACAACCAACATATTTACCTGCAAGCATGGCATAAACCGCTTGGTCGCGATGAAACTGCCATGGAGTTGCAATGATAACCGCATCAATATCTTTACGTTCAATTAATTTTTTGTATGCATCTACACCACCGGTATATTCTTCAGGAAGTTTTCTTCCAGCTTTTTTAATCATTTCGCGGGTACCACTAAGGGCCCATTCCTGTAGATCACAAATAGCAACAATCTCTACATCATCTCTCTTTAGAGCCTCGTCAATATGAGTTTGACCTCTTGCTCCTACACCAATGTAACCAAGTCTAACTTTATCTCCATCCTTACCAAAAACCACACTTGAAGGAAGGATGGTAATACCTGCTGCTGCAATAGCTGAATTCCTTAAAAAATCTCTACGATGCATAAATAATAGTTTATGTTGATTGAATGCTTTTTTAATTGCTTGTTAAGCAAACATATAAAAATGAAATCCGAAAAAATTAACGCAAACGTTTGTGTAAAAAAATAAAAAATTACGCAAACGTTTGATCGCTATATACCCCATTGCAGTTTTAACACAAACTTGCATCTTGCCTAACAATTAAGAAATTTATAATCTTTACATCTCTTTTTTATTAATGATAAGATTAAACACTAATTAGGAATAAAAAAGTTGTATCTAAGTTTCTTGCTTTAAACGGTAAATAAGGTTAAATTATGTAATATAATAGATGTGTGCTGTATCATTAAAGCACCTCTTTTAAATAATTCAAAAAACTAAATGAATCGCAACACCCCTAAACCTGAACACATTAAGGAAATATTAAGTCAGTTTAATATTGAAGGAACAATTGTAGAGGTAACCCCATTTGGTTCGGGTCATATAAACGATACTTATCTTTTACGTAATGAGAGTGAGAATCTGCCTGACTATTTATTGCAACGGATAAACCATGCAATTTTCACAGATGTTCCGGGGTTAATGAACAATGTGCTTTTGGTAACGAATCATTTAAAAACAAAGTTATCTGAAAAAATTGATAGTAACCCGGAGAAAGAAGTCTTGACAATTGTTAAGCTTAAAAACGGCTCTTTATATTACAATGACAGCAATGGTGACTATTGGCGCATTTACCATTATATCCCTAACACCAAAAGTTACGATATTCTGGAAAATGAAGAGCAGGCTTATGAGGGTGGAAAGGCATTTGGTCGATTCCAACTGCTCCTTGCGGATCTTAATGCCAGTTTACTAATTGAAACTATTCCCAACTTCCATAATATAGAAATGCGTCTTAACCGATTTAATGATGCAGTTAAAGCCGATGTTGTTGGACGTAAAGAAGAAGTTTTACAAGAGATTAAGTTTATTAATGAGAGGGTTGATCAAATGAAATCAATCTTAAACTTAGGTAAAGCTGGTAAATTGCCTTTACGCATAACTCATAACGATACCAAATTCAACAATGTTCTATTGGACAAAAACGATAAGGTTCAGTGCGTTATTGACCTTGACACGGTAATGCCGGGTTATGTGGCTTATGATTTTGGAGATGCTATAAGAACAATTATAAACTCGGCTTCCGAAGATGAGAAAGACCTTGATAAGATCAAACTTAACATTCCACTTTTCGAGTCCTATACTAAAGGTTATTTTACTGAGGCTGAACAATTTTTAACGCCTCTTGAAGTTGAATCACTCATGATGGGAGTTCTATTATTCCCATATATGCAGGCGGTGCGTTTCTTAACAGATTACCTTGAGGGTGATACTTATTATAAAACCCACTTTGAAGGACATAACCTTCAACGTACTAAAGCACAATTGCAACTATTGAAAGAAATAGAAGCAAATAAAAGTCAACTACAAAACATTATTGAACAAGTGAGTAAACTCTCGCAACACTTCGTTTCATAGCAACCTAATCCCTATATCATAATGTGAGAAAGGCAGCCGTAAAAAGCTGCCTTTTCTCTTTAAAAACCTTTCAAAAGAAGGGAATAGTAATTTTTTCTTACCCTCCTGAATCAATATTACTTTGCAATGCGAATCATTTTTAAACAAACCGGTTTATCCACACTTAATCTCGACTTTGTTTCTTCCAGCTTGCCAGTCTTTTGATTGATTTTAAAAACAGTAATGTTATTATTATCACGGGTAGCCACCAATACAAATTTACCAGAAGGATCGATCGTGAAATTACGAGGGTGTACTCCTGTAGCATTACGACCAATCTCAGTCAATTTGCCACTTACATCAACTTTATAACTTACAATTTCGTTACTAGTTATTCTATTGGTAGCATATAAAAACTTGCCGTTAGGGGTTATATGAATATCTGCACTCCCTTTATTATTTATACCTGCTGTTTTATCTGCAGCAATTGTTTGTAACTCATTCAAGTTACCCTCTGAATAAGAGAAAACATTAATTTTTCCACTTAACTCATCCAAAAGGTAGCAATAACGGCGATTTGGATGAAAAGTAAAATGACGAGGACCAGAGCCGGCTGGCAATGTATAAAACGCAGGATTTCCCGCCACAAGCACATCGGTAGTACTTGCCGGATAAAATGCATACTTATACAATCGATCGTTTCCTAAATCTGCGGCAAAAACATAATTACCATCAGGAGAAAATTGGGCACTATGTACGTGAGAGCCTTCCTGACGACCTTCAACTGCGCCTTTGCCCTCATGTTTAATTGTTTGCAAAGCCGGATTAAGCGAACCATCTCCATTAGTTTTAAACAAAGCTAAGTTACCGCCGGTATAATTTGTTGCAATTACGTTTTTCCCAGAGGCATCTACATCAATATAGCACGGATGATCGCCGTTTGAAGGTTGCTTGTTTACAAATTTTAATATTCCTGTTTGGTTATTAAAGGTAAATGCACTTACAGACCCATTGTTGTTTCCGTTTTCATTTACAGCATAGACAACTTTTTTATTAGGAGAAATAGCCAGATAAGAAGGGTTTTCACTTTTCATCGTACTTACCGGGGTAAACTTCAACGTTACCGGGTTAAAACGATAGACGTAAATACCTTCACTTTTGCTGTTATCGGTGTAGGTTCCAACCAATAAAAAATATTCGGTTGTTGATGCAGCCGGAGCCTGAGCTTTTGCTTGCATACCGGCATAAAGAAAGGTTAGGATTAGGAAAATTAGCTTTTTCATCAAAATATATTTTCAACTCAAAAAATTGGATTGATAAATATATAAACTCTGCTTATTAATAAAACAGTTATACTTGCTTTTAAACTATTTAACTAACAAAAAAGCAGCAATAAAAAGTTTACTGCTGCCTGGTTAATTTAATTGAGTGTATTTTATTAATTCGCGGCTAAAATCTCCTCCATTCTGTTTCTTTCAGTCTGAAGTTCACGCGCCAATCGCTTTTCCTTTTCGTTTGCTTTTGTTTTATGAGTCTTAAACTCTTCCGTTAGTTCTTCAAATAGCTTAATTCTATAATTGGCTTCATTTCTAAAATCTTTGTTTCTGTAAATGAAGAATCCCAATGCTGAAATTAAGATTAAAACCAAACTCCACATAAGCTTATTATAGCTGCCCTTTGAAATACTAATACCTAGCAGTTGAATTGAATCAATTTGGTTTTTCGACTCTTGCAGACTAATTCCTTGTTTGTTCAAATTACCTTTCAGTTGCTCAATTTCTTGTTGTTGTGAAGAGATTGTTGTTCTTGCGTGAAGCAAATGTTTACGTTCATTTGCCAACGAATCATTAGCATTTTTCCATAATGATCTCAAAAGGCCTGCTTTAATCACCTTGTAATCCTGATAGTTATTAGCATTTTCTACAATTGCATTAAACTGTTGTTGCAAACCAAAGCTACTTTGTGCATTAGCTGTGTGCAAGCTTAAAGCGGTGCACAATCCTACAATAGCAATTCGAGTTATTACTTTATTCATATTAATATTTTGGATGGTTTAATTTGCCCGTTGGGACGAGCATTTCCCATAAGCTATAACAACTTAACTGCCAATAATTAGCGAGCATTAATAAAAGAGGAGTACCTGCTTCATAAGAAGCAATAACATAAGTTTCAATTAAATTTTATTCCATTAAGATATATTTTATTCACAGGACATAAATCATTACTGCGGCAGATTATACACAGTCAATGAAAAGATTTCCCAATTGTGATGCGTACATCAGCTACCTACCGATTGTGAACTTCTTCCAAACTTTTATAATTCAATTTTAGTCCCTAATACTTTCAAAAACTCGGCAATCCATCTTGGATGCCCCGGCCAGGCAGGGGAAGTAACCAATGTTCCATCCACAACAACTTCTGTTGCAGGCACATCAACATAGGTTCCTCCTGCTAAGGTTACCTCAGGTCCAACAGCAGGGTAAGCAGTTAGTTTTTTACCCTTCACTACATTTGCAGCTGTTAAAATTTGAATTCCATGACAAATTGCAGCAATGGGTTTGTTGTTATCAGCAAAGTGTTTTACTAATTCAATCACTTTAGAATTTAGGCGAAGGTATTCAGGTGCCCTTCCTCCGGCAATAACAATAGCGTCGTATTTTGATGCCTGAACATCAGCAAAGGAATAGTTCAAAACAAATCGATGACCAGGTTTTTCACTATAGGTTTGAAACCCATCAAAATCATGAATTGCAGTTGTAATATAATCTCCCTTTTTCTTGTCAGGACAAACAGCATGAACTTCATGTCCTATCATTAATAGCATTTGAAACGGAACCATCGTTTCATAGTCCTCAGCAAAATCGCCAGTGAGGAAGAGAATGTTCTTTTTCATATAAATGTAAATTAGGTAACTAAATATAACAACAATGCCCGAAGAAATACTTCGGGCACAGTCATAAACAGATATTTTATATTGATTTTACTCAGCGATCAGCAAATAATAGTTCTTTTTGCCTTTTTGAGCTACAATAAATTTATCATTAATTAGGCTTGATTGGTTAATGATGTCTTCAATCCCCCCCACTTTAGCTTTATTAATACTAACACCGCCTCCCTGGATCATCTTTTTAGCCTCACTTTTTGAAGGAAACACCTTTGCTTTTTCTCCTAAAAGATCAACCACATTAACACCGCCAGATAATTCTTCTTTAGAAACAGAGAATTGCTCTATACCATCAAAAATGCCTAACAGGTTAGACTCACTCATGCCTGTTAAGAAGTCTATTGAACCATTTCCAAACAAAAACTCCGATGATTTTACTGCCGTTTCGTAGTCTGCTTCTGAGTGAACACGAATGGTAATATCCTTTGCCAATGCCTTCTGCAAAATACGCAAATGAGGAGCTGCATCGTGTTCTGCATCCAAGGCATCTAATTCTTCTTTAGATTTAAGAGTAAAAATGCGGATCCAGGATTTAGCATCTTCATCACTTGCATTTAACCAAAACTGGTAGAATTTATACGGTGATGTTTTGGCTGGATCTAACCAAACTGCACCACTTTCAGTCTTACCAAATTTGGTTCCATCTGATTTTTTGATCAACTGAGTAGTTAAAGCAAATGCTTCACCATGATCTTTCCTACGGATAAACTCAGTTCCTGTAACAATGTTACCCCACTGATCAGAGCCTCCCATTTGCAGTAAACATCCTTTATTTTTCCACAAATAGTAAAAATCGTACCCTTGCACCAACTGGTAGCTAAATTCAGTAAATGACATACCGGTTTCGCCTTCTAAGCGACGACGAACAGAATCTTTAGCCATCATGTAATTAACCGTAATGTGTTTACCAACATCGCGGATAAAATCAAGGAAACTAAAGTCCCTAAACCAGTCATAGTTATTCACCATTTCAGCACTATTAGCACCACTGTCAAAGTCAAGGAATTTTTCAAGTTGGGCTTTAATACACGCTTGATTATGATTAAGAATATCCGCAGAAAGTAAATTACGCTCTTCCGATTTGCCTGATGGATCACCCACCATGCCGGTAGCACCGCCAACCAAAGCATAGGGTTTATGTCCGGCTTTCTGAAAGTGAATAAGTGTCATTATTTGGGTTAAATGACCAACATGCAATGAGTCTGCTGTCGGATCAAAGCCAATATAACCGGCAATAACACCTTCATTCAGTTTTTCTTCTGTACCGGGCATAATATCATGCAACATGCCGCGCCAACGCAATTCTTCTACGAAATTCATCTTATTAGTATATGATTACACAGATTATTTTGATGTCACCGATTAGTTGAGATTACATTAAAATTAACGGTGAAAGTGCCAAAGATAATTATTTATGCTTAATTTGATTTAGTATACTCGGGCTAACAATTGACAAAAATTAGGGTAATTGCGTTTAAATGAATTTTCTTTCTCATTTCTATTTTGATAAGCATGCAACAGATTCAAACTTTGTTGTTGGCTTGGTACTGCCTGACTTAACCAAAAACTTCAACAAAACCTGGAATATTCATCCACACAAATTCGAACAAGAACTTTCATCCGATTGTCAACTAAACGCCATAAAAATGGGTTGGCAAAAACACTTGTTAGTTGACAAGCACTTTCATTCATCTCTTTTTTTTAATGAAGAAACCACAACTATTAAAAGTAACATTTCTTCGTTGTTGAATGGAACCCCGGTAAGACCTTATATTTTAGCTCATATAGCGCTTGAATTAATGTTAGATAGTTTATTGATCGAAAATCAAAAGATAGATGTAGCAATATTTTATTCGCATTTAAGAAAAGTCAACCAAAGTGTCATTGTTCGCTTTTTAAAAATAAATGGAATTCAACAGGCGGATGCTTTTATAAATTTTTATATCAAATTCATTGAAAACGAATACTTATTTACATATACCAATTATGAAATGCTGGTTTATGCACTTAATCGCATTTGTAATAGAATTTGGGGATCAAACTTTACCGACCAAACCAAGGCTCATCTTCAGCAATTTTTACTTCGGTACAGAACAGATTTGAACAAAAAATTCATGAATATTTTTAGTGAGGTAAAGGCCAATCTTTGACCATCATTCTCTATTTTCGCTTACTTATGCAACATCAAGAAGCTCAAAAATTAATTGCTGAACTGACAGCCGAACTCAATCAACATAACTACAACTACTATGTCTTGGCAATGCCTACTATTTCAGACTATGATTTTGATCAGAAACTGAAACAATTAGATGCATTGGAAAAACAGTTCCCTGATCTTCAAGATCCAGACTCTCCTACTCTTAAAGTGGGAGGAGAAATTACCAAATCCTTTAAAACTGTAAAACATAAATACCCAATGCTATCGTTGGGTAATACCTATTCAGAGCAAGAGTTACTTGATTTTGATGCAAGGGTTAGAAAAGCTATTGGAGACAACTTTGAATATGTGTGTGAGCTAAAATTTGACGGTTTGTCAATGAGCTTTACTTATCGCAACGGTAAGCTAATACAAGCAGTTACACGTGGCGATGGGACCAAAGGCGATGATGTAACCACCAACGTAAAAACCATCAAAACCATTCCACACCAGCTTAAAGGAGATAACATTCCGGAAGAGTTTGAAATACGGGGTGAAGTGTTTATACATATTGCTGCTTTTGAAAAGCTTAATGCTGAGCGCGAAGAAAATGGAGAACAACCGTTTGCCAATCCACGTAATTTTGCTTCAGGAACAATTAAGATGCAAGACTCTGCCGAAGTGGCACGTCGCCCTCTTGATTGTTTTTTATATTTCCTTTATTTAGAAAACGCTCCATTCAAAACACATTGGGAAAGCTTGCATGCTATAAAAAGTTGGGGCTTTAAAGCTTCTGAACATGCTAAGCTTTGTAAAAGCATGGATGAAGTCTTAGACTTCATCCATAAGTACGAGTCTGAACGTCACAAGCTTTCTTATGATATTGATGGCATAGTGATTAAGGTAAACAGTTACGCTCAACAACAAGAGTTGGGCTTTACAGCCAAATCTCCCCGTTGGGCCATTTCCTATAAATACAAAGCCGAAGAAGTTGAGACCCAACTATTATCTATCACCTATCAAGTTGGCCGGACTGGTGCTGTTACTCCGGTTGCTAACTTAAAGCCAGTTCAATTGGCTGGAACAACTGTAAAACGAGCCACATTACATAACGCTAACGAAATAGAACGTTTAGATGTACGGGCTGGAGATACTGTTTTGGTTGAAAAAGGAGGAGAAATAATTCCTAAGATTATAAAAGTGAACCTGGATAAGCGTCCGGCAAACTCTCAGCCTACCATTTTCACCCAAACCTGTCCTGAGTGTGAAACACAACTAATCAGAAATGAAGGTGAGGCGGCTTGGTATTGCCCAAATGACACTGGTTGCCCGCCTCAGATTATTGGCAAAATGCAACACTTTACCGGGCGCAAGGCCATGAATATTGATAGTCTTGGAGATGAAACTATCGTTCAATTATATAATGCAGAATTATTGCATAACATTTCCGATATCTACGCATTAAAAGACAAAAAAGTCCAGTTACTACAATTGGACCGTATGGGTGAAAAATCGGCAAATAATATAATTGAAGGTATTGAGCTTTCAAAGCAAATGCCTTTTGAGAAGGTATTATTTGGTTTAGGAATCAGGTATGTGGGTGAAACTGTTGCAAAAAAACTGGCTCAGCATTTTAAAGACATAGACAAGCTGATGCAAGCCAATTTTGACGAGTTAGTTGCGGTTAATGAAATTGGTACCCGCATTGCAGAAAGCGTCATCGACTATTTTAAAATTCAGGAGCATCGTTTAGTTATTGAACAACTAAAAGCCGACGGACTCCAATTCACTATAGAAGAAAAAGAAGTTTTACTGGAAAGCAATAAATTAGATGGAAAAACATTCTTAATATCAGGAGTATTCGAAAATTTTAGCCGAGATGCTTTGAAAGACCTTATTGAAACAAATGGAGGAAAAATGCTTAGTAGTATTTCATCTAAACTAAACTTCCTTGTCGCTGGTGACAATATGGGACCTTCAAAACTTCAAAAGGCAACCGATCTGAATATTCCTATTATTTCTGAACAAGAATTATTGAATATGCTGAATTAATCCAACCCAATGAAACAACAATTAACCAACTATTTTTTAAAAAAAGCCGCCAACCAAACACCAAAGCAGGGAAAATCAATTAACCTGGAGGAGGCGGGCAGTTTTTTATTTTTGTTTAGTGCTACAAGTATTAACGAAATTAAAGCTATCAAATCAATTGTAGCACAGGATGAATTTAAGCAAAAGAAAATTACAACTTTGGGAGTAATTGATGCCAAAGATCTGCCTGAATTTAGAACGGAGGCTCATAATTTTAGCTTTATTACTAATAAAGATTTAAATTTGCTCAACTTACCCAAAGAAGAAAAACTTGATGAAATTCAATCGGCACAGTTCGATGTATTGATTAATCTGGCTGCTGAACCTAATAAGAGCATTTCTTACCTGGCACTAAAAGCCAATGCCGGTTTTAAAATATCAAAATATCAAGAGGAAGAAAGTTTTGTTTATGATTTCATGATAAATTGTAAAAAAGACACAAGTATTGTTAATTTTACAGCCCAAGTATTACATTATCTTTCTTTAATAAAATGAGTACACAATTGAAAGGAACGGGAGTTGCGTTGGTTACTCCATTTAATCCGGATGGCAGTGTTGATTATTCGGGTTTAAAAAATTTGATAGAGCATTTAATTGCCGGTGGAGTTGAATACCTGGTTCCAATGGGAACTACTGGTGAAACAGCAACCCTTTCCAAAGAAGAAAAACAAAAGATTTTCGATTTTGTACTCGAAACCAATAACAAACGAGTTCCTTTGGTTGCCGGAATTGGAGGCAATAACACTGTAGCTATTGCTGAACAGGTTAAAAATTTCAATTCAGAAGGTTTCTCTGCTATCCTCTCAGTTAGCCCATACTATAATAAACCTATACAAGAAGGGATTTATCAACATTATAAAATAGTGGCTGAAAATGCTCCACTTCCGATAATTTTATACAATGTACCCGGACGTACAGGATCAAACATGACTGCTGAAACGACTTTACGATTAGCTGAATTACCAAATATTATCGGAATAAAAGAAGCGTCAGGAAATTTTGAGCAGTTTATGGAAATCATCAAGTATAAACCCAAAGATTTCCTGTTTATTTCTGGTGATGATGGACTTGCTTTACCAATGATTTCGTTGGGTGCCGATGGAGTTATTTCTGTAGTAGGAAATGCATTTCCTAAAGATTTCTCTGCAATGATTAGAAAATGTCTTGAAGGCAAATTTGATGAAGCTCGTTTATTGCATTACAAATTAACGGATATTATCAACATGCTTTTTGCTGAAGGAAGTCCTGCTGGAGTAAAAACTTTCTTAAAAGAGCTAGGTATTTGTGGTCAAACAGTACGTTTACCTCTGGTAAATGTCAGCAGTACACTCGAAACAAAAATTGTTAACGCAGTGAAAAACTACTAAAATGCATAAACAAAAAAATGTCCTGTTCAGCAAATGAGCAGGACATTTTTTTAGGTTCTCGTTTTGGAAAAAATTACTACTAAGCTTCTGCTTTGGTTTTTTCATCTTGGATTTCCTTACGAATTTCCTGCGCAAGGTTTTTTAAGTCTTGCATACCCTTGCGAACACGGGTACCCGCAGCATTGTTACCTTTGTTGTAAAACTTGTCTGCATCAGCTTCTAGTGAGTCCAACAAAGATTTAAAGTCATTAAATTTTTTCATTTTAGATACTCCTTTTAATGTTTGGTAAATACTGATTAGGATTATTCTTTAGCTAATGTAATAGCTTTTGTTTCAGAAAGCAAAATTTTTAAATACAAAAAAGCGCCTTTGTTTGCGTTTTTTTCAACATTTCAACCTTTTATTAACGCTCACTTAACCTTTAAGTAATAGTCTTACTTTCTCTTTAAGATCAAATGTATACAACAAATAACAAGCACAACACGCTGTAATACATATACTTAAAAATCAAAAAACACCATTAATTAATTATTAAATAAATCAATCTTTAATTAAGGTAAACACCCTTTCATCTCTTCACTAAAATGACTTAAATATGATTTAAATCACTTCTTGAGAAGAATGTTCTTACTAATTTTACATCCACACAACTCACTCAAAATGACACAAGTAACGACACATAAGACTGATATTCAAAACTTTTCAGATATTCAACTGCTAGTAAACAATTTTTACGGCCGAATACAAGCAGACGAATTATTAGGTCCAATATTTAACGCCGTAATACAAAATAACTGGCCCCAACATCTTGAAAAAATGTACACGTTTTGGAATACTGTACTTTTTTCCGAACCAGGATACACAGGCAGTCCATTTCCTCCACATGCAAAGCTGCCAATTGACAAACTTCATTTTGATCACTGGCTTTCCATCTTCAAAGAAACTGTAAATGAAAACTTTGCAGGAGTAAAAGCTGACGAAGCCATTTGGAGAGGCGAACGGATGGCCGAAATGTTTAATTTTAAATTGGAACACTTTAAACAAAGTGGTAACAAGTTCATTCAATAATGAAAAACCGTAACCTCTCGTTACCCATTGCTATTACCTTTATGTGGCTTGGATGTGTATGCGCCATAAGTTTTCTGGAAGCCCCTGTAAAGTTTACCGCACCGCATTTAACACTGCAAGTAGGCGTAGAGGTAGGTCGACAAGTATTTAAAGCCCTGAATAAAGCAGAAATTGTTTTTTGCGCTATTATACTATGTTTTACATTTATAAACCAATGGAGTAGGTCTATTCGAATTATTTCCTCAACCATTGCTCTTATAGTACTATTGCAATCAGTTTGGTTATTACCCGCCTTACATTTGAGAGTAGATCAGATTATCAATGGAGCAACTCCACCCCCATCCAACCTGCATTATCTTTATATATTATTGGATGTTTTGAAAGTTGTAGGATTAGTATTACTTGGGATAAATCAGTTCAATTACTATAAAGAAAAGTGCCTTCAAGATTATTTTATCAGTAAGTAGCGTAAATGATGCTGGCTTACCGGGGTACTTTGATCCTAATACTAATCCCCATAAATTGATCATTATTAGTTACAAGTAAATCCTGGCTAAAAAGTGATTTTCCAATAAAACAGATGGGATCACACTCAAAACCTGTGGAGTGACCCTTCCTTTAGTGGTACTCTTTGGAGGTCACAAATTGTGATCTCCAATTTTCAAGCTCCTCTTCAGTCATTTCAAACATAAAATCTTCAGGAAAGCGGGTTATATTGCGTCATACAGCTTGCTTTAACACTCTGGTGTCTACTCCGTAAAGTTCGGCCAAATTCCTATCCAACATCACCTTTTGACCGCGTATCTCGTAGATTTTATTGATTACTATTTCATCGGGTATAGCGACGATCTGATTGAGTTCCTTGTTCTTAGTTCTGCCGATATTTTTTTATTCCTCTTTCTTTAAGGAAGATGCTTATTTAACGTTCTTTCAAATCTTCTAGGTTATTCGTCTGGTAACATTTCGTGAGCTGCTCTGTATTAAACTGTTCTTAAGTTTTGAAGAATTAAGCTAAGTAGGATGTGAAATGCATGAAAGTTTTTGGATCCCCAAAAATCAACTCTTATGTAACTTCAAGCTATTTAATAAAAAATGAAAGTCGAAATATTTATTTGTCTTATGACAAGTATAAACATTCCGACTTTCTTTTCAGAGGTAGAGTGTATTGCTTTTGCTTTCCAATGTCAAAAATAAAAAGCCTTTTCCAATTTCAATTACGTATAAATACGCATATTGAAAAAACTGACAAATTTGTCAGCAAAAGAGCCTCCTTTTAGTAAAAGAGGCTCCAATGATGAAAAAGTGATTAAAGCAATAAAAAGAAAAATGATAAATTCTAAAGTACTACACCTAAAATCAGAACCCCTCCTATCAACTACTGAGATCGCGAGTAGATTCGAACTACTGTTTAGTATCTTGCAGACACTAGCCTAACCGCTCGGCCACACGATCTGCTTTTAATCAGTAAACTGAGATCGCAAGTAGAATCGAACTACTGTTGAGCATCTTGCAGACACTTGCCTAACCACTCGGCCACACGATCTGTTTTTTAATCCATAAATTGAGATCGCAAGTAGATTCGAACTACTGTAGAGCATCTTGCAGACACTTGCCTAACCGCTCGGCCACACGATCTGTTTTTTTAATCCGTAAATTGAGATCGCAAGTAGATTCGAACTACTGTTGAGCATCTTGCAGACACTTGCCTAACCACTCGGCCACACGATCTGTTTTTATTTATAATAGAGATCGCAAGTAGATTCGAACTACTGTTGAGCATCTTGCAGACACTTGCCTAACCACTCGGCCACGCGATCTTGATCAGAACACATCAAATTACACACCAAAAATGTAGCAAAAAATGATTCCAACCATCTTATTTCCAACAACTTTACTACTTATCTTAATGCGACATTACTTTAACCATCACTTTTCTTATATGAAATAAAGTTTATGTCGAAACAACTAATTTGACTATACGTTAAGTAACATGTAAACTTTTTAATACATTTTATTTACTAATTGTATACACAAAAAAAAGTCTCATTGGGAAACCCAATGAGACTTTTTTTTAAATATTAAATATAAACTTTAAGATTAACGCGGAGCAGCAAATTCTACTGTTTCCTTGTATTGTCCTTCGCTTAATTTCACTTTCACCTCGCTGAATGCACTTAATGTACGTTTTACGTCTTCAAGGCTATGCGCCGCTGTAGGAATTAGGCGTAACATCAATAATCCCTTAGGAATTACAGGATAAGTTACAATAGAGCAGAAGATACCATAATTCTCACGCAAGTCAACAATAAGGTTGGTAGCTTCAGTCAATGAACCATGCATAAACACTGGAGTTACAGGAGAATTGGTTTTACCGATATCGAAACCAAGCTCCTTTAAACCACCCTGTAAGGCATTAACAATTTTCCAAAGATTTTCCTTTAATTGAGGATTCGATTTCAGCAACTCTAAACGTTTACGTAAACCCACCACCATAGGCATAGGGATAGATTTGGCAAAAGTCTGAGAACGCATATTATAGCGTAAAAATTCAACAACCTGCTCTGAACTGGCAACAAAGCCGCCAATTCCCGCCATTGATTTTGCGAAAGTACCGAAATAAATATCTATACCTTCAATACATCCCTGCTCCTCATGTGTACCGGCACCTGTTTTACCCATTGTTCCGAAACCATGAGCATCATCAACCAATAATCTGAAGTTGTATTTTTCTTTAAGTGCAACAATATCTTTAAGGTTTCCTTGTACACCTGACATACCAAATACACCTTCGGTAATAACCAGAATAGCACCAGAAGTACCTTCAATTAATTTTTCTGCACGTTGCAATTGTTTTTCAAGGCTTTCCATATCGTTATGAGTGTACACATAGCGTTTGCCTTGGTGTAAACGAACACCGTCAATAATACATGCGTGTGATTCAGCATCATAAACGATAACATCATGACGATCAACCAATGTATCAATGATTGATAACATGCCCTGATATCCGTAATTTAATAGGAATGCATCTTCAAAACCTACAAATTCTGCAAGTTCTTTTTCTAAAGCTTCGTGATTGTTGGAGTTACCCGACATCATACGGGCACCCATTGGCAATGCCAACCCATATTGAGCTGCACCTTCAGCATCCGCTTTACGCACTTCGGGATGATTGGCCAAACCCAGATAGTTATTCAAACTCCAAACGAGGTGTTCTTTACCGCGAAACATCATATGAGGGCCAATTTCGCCTTCCAATTTAGGAAATGCGAAATAACCATGAGCCCATTTTGAATGCTGCCCGATTGGTCCTCTTTTCTCCTTGATCTTCTCAAAAATATCCAATGCTTTAAAATTTAATGTTAAATCCTAGTAAACTTGCAAAAATAAAGGTTAACTGCAGGATTGTCAACTAGGTTACTAATTAATGGTTTGATTACAATTTATTTACTAGTAGTAAATTTGAGCGCGAAATTTATAAAAAATCCCGGTAAAACCGGGATTCTTATTTTCATTAAATGTTAATTAATCAACATTATCGTGTAAAAACGAGTTATTTGGGCGAATTTCTGTACCGTCATTATCGGACGATAGTGTAAATCGAGAGATATGTTGTTCTGACGAATGTGGCGTTTCTTTCAATTTCATATTTTTACGCACATAGGCCGGTACGTTTTCAAGCTCATTTAACCCACTATTGCTATTTAAACGAATACTTAAATTCTTCAACTTCATGATGCGCTCACGCGACAATTGAAGATTACGGCGCATGATCTCTTCTTCTGACAGATCCTCATCAGCATAACTAGTTGGCTGAATTGACTGTTCAGGTTCTGGCTCAGGGCTTACCTCTACTTTAACACTTTCTTTAATCTTATTACTTACGGTGAATTCAAATGTATTCGAAGGCGCGTTTGATTCATTGGATTCAACACCAAATAAATCAAACATTGACACTTGTCTTAATGGCCCTGATACAGGCTGTACCGTAGGATTAGCTTGTACCTGTGGCTGCTCAACTACTTTAATTGAAGGCTCTAATGACTTATTCTTTAAAGTATTTACAGCAGTCTCATTGGCAGGCTGTTGATGATCGTCATGCAAGCTAATTACTATGCGTTCCGGTTCCTGATTTACAGGTTGTTCCACAACAACTGTATTATTTATCTGAGACGATTCACGCTCAGAACGAGTAGTGAAACCTGTAGCAATTAAAGTTACCGAAATTGCTTCTCCTAAAGATTCATCATTACAGTTACCCCAAATAATGTCAGCCGTCGATCCTGCTTTAGATTGAATGTAATCGGTAATCTCTGTTACCTCATCCATTAATACTTCTTTAAGTCCAGAAGTAATATTTAGCAGAATATAACGAGCACCTTCAATCTCATTATCGTTCAATAATGGAGATGCCATTGCGCCTTCAACCGCTTTACGTGCTCTGTTCTCACCTTCGGCTGCATAAGAACCCATAATGGCCACTCCGCTATCCTTCATTACAGTTTTAACATCTTCAAAATCAACGTTAATGTAACCAGGAACTGTTATAATTTCAGCAATACCTTTTGATGCTGTGGTTAATACATTATCTGCCTGGGCAAATGCTTTAGCAAGCTCTAAGTTTCCACACATTTGGCGCACCTTTTCATTGGAAATCACCAGTAAGGTATCTACATTTTTCTTTAACTCTTCCAATCCGAGTTCGGCCTGAACTTTTCGTCGTGGCCCCTCAAATTTAAATGGCGTTGTGACAATACCAACGGTAAGAATGCCCATCTCTTTTGCCGCTTTAGCAATAATAGGGCTCGCTCCTGTACCTGTACCTCCACCCATTCCTGCAGTGATAAACACCATTTTTGTATTACTGCCCAGCATGTCACGTATTTGATCTACGTTTTCAATAGCTGAGTTTTTACCAACTTCGGGAATAGAACCTGCCCCACGCCCTTCCGTTAAACTAGCCCCCAATTGCACTTTGTTAGGAATTGGACTTAGCTCTAATGCTTGGGCGTCGGTATTACAGATAATGAAGTCAACCCCTTTAATACCCTGACGGTACATGTGATTAACTGCATTTCCACCTCCACCTCCAACACCAATTACCTTAATAATTGATGATTTTTCTTTATACATTTCGAATTCCATTATCCAGATGTTTAAGCTACGTAAACCAGTGATTTCATTTTACAATGTAATTATAGCGATTTAAATGCCCTTTTTTAAGCCTAGGACCCCCCATTGTGGAAAACCCGGCACATTGTTGATAATTATTGACATTTTATCCACGCTTCCCATCGTATAAGTATGCTCTACTTTGGATTTTCCTATTTCCAGACTCCTATTTCAAGTAATCTTTATCGTCAATGTCCTCTCTAATAAAGTCCTTAATCGGGTCAATAAACTTCTTCAACCATTGCTTGCGATCAGCCTGTGGTTGATGCGATTGATTATCCACAGTGTAAGTATTTTCATTCTTAACACGATCCTCCTCTAGCGTTTGCAACCCCTTAATTACCAATCCTATACCTGTTGCATACATTGGACTTGCAATTTCAGCATGATTAGATTTGGCAATGTGTTCATTCGGATATCCAATGCGAGCATCCAATCCGGTAATGTATTCAACCAATTGAGGCAAATGCTTCAACTGAGCACCACCACCGGTCAATACGATTCCGGCAATCAATTTCTTCTCATATCCTGAACACTGTATTTCATAATATACATGTTCAATTATTTCCTCCATTCGAGCCTGAATAATATAGGCCAGATTTTTTACAGACACTTCTTTAGGCTGACGACCTTTTACCGGACTAGGAATTGAAATAATTTCATTCTCAGCGTTTTCATCAGCCAGAGCTGATCCAAAACGAGTTTTCAACACCTCTGCTTGTGCCTTTAATATTGACAATCCCTCAACAACATCCTCAGTAACGATATTTCCTCCCAAAGGAATAACCGCTGTATGACGAATTATGCCTCTATAGAAAATTGCCACATCTGTTGTACCCCCACCAATATCCACCAGCACCACTCCGGCTTCTTTTTCCTCAGGACTCAAAACAGCTTCTGCAGATGCCAGCGGCTCCAGAATAATATCATCATATTCCAAGCTGGCCTTACCTGCACATTTGATTATATTTTGAACCGATGTAACCTGACCGGTGATGATGTGAAAGTTTGCTTCCATTCTAACCCCCGACATCCCAACAGGATCTATAATACCTGGCTCGTTGTCAATCACATATTCTTGAGGCAATACATGAATAATTTTCTCACCCGGATTCATTGCCAATTTGTGCATGTCAGAAATCAGTTTATCAACATCAGAATGACTGATTTCATCAGCGGTATTACTACGGGTTAACATCCCCCTGTGCTGATGGCTTTTTATATGCTGACCAGCGATACCTATATTCACCACACGAATTTCTACATTCGATTTCAACTCGGCCATTTCTACTGCCTCCCGAATTCCGCGTACGGTTTTCTCGATATTGGTAACCGTACCCCGGCTAACGCCAGGAGAATCGGCTTTACCCATGCCCAACACCTCAATCTTTCCATGCTCGGTTCTGCGTCCAACAATTGCGCAGATCTTTGTAGTACCAATGTCTAATCCAACAACTATGTCTGAGTTCTCCATAACTAATTAATTCTTGTGCTGTCTGTTTTTAATGTATCGGTTGATGTAATGTATTGCTTCGCCAACGTATCTCTTACTCCTATTACCTGATTCTGATATTTTATATTAATGACTTTGTAACGCTCCCATCCAACACGGGGAAGAGCTTTCTTATAAAATACAATCAGGTTATTCATTCGTTCAGATAAATTTTCAGTATCTCCAAGTAAAATCCGATGATTCCCTACTCTTGGAATCAGTTCTAGCTCAGCATTGCTATTTGCAAAAACCTGCACAATCTGTGCTTTCCAAAATTCGTTTTCATCAGCTCCAATGAATTGAGCTAAAGCAAAAATATCCTTAGCCAATTTTGTTTTTAATGTATCATTCATTGCCGGTTGCTCATCAATGTTCCCATTGGCAACCACAACCCTAGGCGAAAAATTGAGCGACAATGGCATTTTCCTCCCGTTTTTATCCACATAAAAGCTTTGAAAACTTTTATTGATGATACGAACTACCGGTTCGCGCTGTTTAACATTTACTCTTACTATCCCGTCTAAATCAATAAAAATATCAGCCCGTTCAACATAAGGATTCAACTTTACCGCCCGTTCAATTTGCTCTACAGGAATTTCATCTAAGGGATGAGAAACAAATTGAGGCAGCACCCTATTCATCAGTGCAAGTATATCTCCCTTTTCAACAAGAAAGTTTTTCCCTTCAATAACAATTTTCACTCCCTTGCACACTATCTTATCCTGCTTATTGGAAACGAAACTTAACAGCACGCTTACCCCTACCAGGGATACAGCCCAGCAGGTTAAAATCAATACTCGTTTCCAGTTTATTCTTTTCATATTTATTTTAAGCCATGATCATCGCTCATAGACAAGCATTAAAATTTAGCTCAACTTCACTCTCAAAGGTTCAACCAATGTATCAATATCACCGGCACCAACGGTTACCAGTACTTCTGTCTCTCTTTTATTTATAAGGTTGACTAAATCAGATTTTGAGCTTAGCTTTTTATTGCTGATTGTAACCATATCCAATATCATTTGGGAGTTAACTCCTTCAATTGGCAACTCACGAGCTGGATATATATCGAGCATAATAAGTTCATCAGCCTTACTTAAGCTTTCTGCAAAACCAGTAGCAAAATCACGCGTACGGGTATACAAATGCGGCTGAAACACAACCGTAATCTTTTTGTCCGGATATAGTTGTCTTACTGAATTCAAGCAGGCATTCAGCTCTTCAGGATGATGAGCATAATCATCAATATAGATCAAACTGTCTGACTTAATAATGTATTCAAAACGGCGTTTCACACCTCTGAATGAAGCCAATGCTTTACGAATCTTTTCCTCATCAATCTTTAATTCAAGCGCTACTCGAACGGCCGCAACAGAGTTCTCAACATTATGCAAACCAGGCAAACCCAAACACAAATCTTTGATAATCAAGTCAGAGGAAACATAATCATAATAATAATTTCCGTCTTCTATTCTTATGTTTTCGGCACAAATATCAGCAGAAGTATTATTAACAGCGTACGAAACTCCTTTACGGGTTAATGGCAAATCTTTCTTATGAATCAATAAGCCATCTGAACTTAACTGAGCAGCAAAGAAGTTAAACGACTCATGCAAATGCGAAGCATCACCATAAATATCCAAATGGTCTGCATCCATAGAAGTAACAACAGCTATATCAGGGTGAAGAGTTAAAAATGAACGATCAAACTCGTCTGCTTCAACTACCATTACATTATTTTCACCCAACAACAAATTGGTATTATAGTTCGAACTGATTCCTCCTAAAAAGGCAGAACAATCATAGCCTGAATCTTTCAGAACATGGGCAATAATCGTTGAAGTTGTTGTTTTCCCATGGGTACCGGCAACGGCAATACAGAAACTCCCCTCACTGATTATTCCCAAAACCTGTGAACGCTTCTGCAAATCATAACCTACATTTTTAAAGAAGTTAAAGATCTGACTATCCTTAGGAATAGCAGGGGTGAAAATTATCAAGGTATCTGAATAAACATCAGAACCATTAAAAGGAGAAATAATAGCAGATACCTCGTCGACATATGTCACATCAATTCCTTCACTGACTAACTCAGTTGTCAACGGTGTTTCAGTACGATCATAGCCGGCAACCACACACCCACGATGCTTAAACCATCTGGCCAGACCACTCATACCAATTCCGCCAATTCCGATTAAATAAACCTTATTAATAGTTGCCAGTTTCATACCTTATAATCTTCCGTATAAGATTTACTTATTTAATTCTTTACTAATTTTAAAATCTCTTTTGCAATTACCTGCGCTGAATTTTGGAGCCCAAGGTCTGCTATATTTTTGCTCAGTTTTCCCTTCTTTGCATCATCATTGAGCAACCCAAGCGCAATGGCGACCAAACTGCTTTTAGCTTCAGCATCTTTTACTAAAACTGCAGCATCTCTGTTAACCAAAGCCATTGCATTTTTGGTTTGATGATCTTCGGCCACATTTGGCGAAGGCACCAAAACTGAAGGTTTTTTAACCAGACACAATTCTGAAATAGTGCTAGCTCCAGCTCGTGCGATTATCACATCAGCTAAAGCATAAGCTAAATCAACCCGTGATACAAATTCAAGCAGCTTTACATTAGGATATTCCTGTTCATTAAACTGCTGTTTGATAGAATTATAATAGAACTTACCACATTGCCAAATCAACTGAACATCCTGATTCTTAAACTCTTGCAAATGCGTAAGAATACTTTCATTAAGTGTACGCGCCCCTAGACTGCCGCCGGTAAGAAAAATTGTTTTCTTTTGACGACTTAAACCGAAAAAGTTAGCTGCTTCGTCTTTTTTGCCAGATATATCCAAAATATCCTGACGCACAGGATTCCCTGTTAGCATAATTTTGTCCGAAGGGAAAAATTGCTCCATTCCTTCATAGGCAACACAAATTTTTTCCGCTCGTTTAGCCAGTAATTTATTGGTGATACCCGGATAAGAGTTCTGCTCCTGAATTACCGTAGGCACACCTTTTACACTTGCCGCATATAGTAACGGGCCCGAGGCATAACCACCAACCCCAACAGCAACATCCGGCTTAAATTCATTTATAATATTGAATGATTTGAAAAGAGATTTTGCTAAACGAATCGGAAACATCAGATTATCAACCGTAAACTTGCGCTGCAACCCTCTAATATCCAACCCAATAATTTTATATCCGGCAGCAGGAACACGTTCCATTTCAATTTTCCCTAAAGCTCCAACAAACAATAACTCAACAGATGGCTCTAATTGTTTCAATGCTTCAGCAATAGCCATTGCAGGAAACAAATGACCTCCTGTTCCTCCTCCACTTATTACTATTTTATATTGTTTGTTACTCATTTCGTGTTAACGATATTGTAAATCTGTTATTAAAATAATTTACGCTGATTTAGCTTCTTCAAGAGGAGCCTTTTCACTCTCTTCCAAATCTCTACTTATACTTAAGATAATCCCAAACGCAGCACTGGTAAACAGGATCGATGTCCCCCCCATACTCACAAGCGGAAGAGCCACTCCTGTTACCGGAAATAAATTAGTTGCAACAGCCATGTTGGCAAATGCCTGAATAACCAAACTAAAGCTTAAAGCTGCTGCTAACAAGGCCCCAAACGCCTTAGGACTTCGTGTTACAATCTTGACACAACGGTATAAAAAAACGAGGTACAAAGCTAAAATAACCAGTCCGCCTATCAAGCCATATTCTTCAATAATTATTGCATAAACAAAATCTGCATAGGGTGACGGCAAAAAGTTTCGTTGCGTACTGTTTCCAGGACCTTTACCTGTCACTCCTCCGGTTGCTATAGCAATTTTAGCCTGGTCGCTCTGATAGTTTTTATCAGAATGTACCATCTCCGGATTTAAGAAAGCTTCAACACGAGCTTTATAAACTCCTTTACGAGGACCAAAGAAGACAACAAAGGCCACTAAAACAGCACCCGCAATCCCTACTATGGCCATTTGTGTAAAACTCACCCTACCAATAAGTAGTAAGAGCATACTGGTGCCAAAAATCATTAAGGCGGTTGAGAGATTTGCCGGAGCTATTAACCCACAAATGCCTATTACCGCTATAAAAATTGGAAGAAACCCCTCCTTAAAATTCTTAATCTTCTCTTGTCTTTTAGTTAGCGCACGAGCTAAATACATAAACAAAGCTAACTTAGCTAAGTCTGATGACTGGAACGTTTGATTGATTATAGGAAGTGTCACCCAACGACTAGCATTATTGATACTGCTACCGAAAAGCAACGTGTACATTAAAAGTGGAATGGAAACCCATAATAGCAACTGCGCAATGCGTGAATAGTACCGGTGATCAAGCAAGTGGGCAAAATACATGATGGCCAGTCCGGCAACAATCATGGTTCCATGTTTAATTAGGAAGTGAAAAGGATTTACATCATTCTTATAGGCCAATGTACCAGTAGAGCTGTAAACAGCCAATACCGATATCATTGATAATGCAAACACCACCAACCATATCCATCTATCACCTTTAGTTTGTTGTAAAATCCAATTCATTTATACCTGTTTCGTTAAGGATTACTTTAAAACAGGCTCGGTTTTATTGTTGAGCCTTAAAATGTTAAATAATCTTCTTTTTTATGAATAAAATCTATCAACATTTCCACATTCTCTCTATGCAAACAGAATGTATTTTTAATTGATTAATACCTTTTATCTAAAAACCTATAAGAAGCCTACAATTCTTTTACGGCAGCTTTAAACTGATCACCACGATCTTCATAACTTTTAAACAAGTCAAAACTTGCACATGCCGGAGAAAGTAATACGGTATCACCTTTTGCAGCCAGGTGGTAAGCAACGTTAACTGCTTCTTGCGCAGACCCTGTATTGACAATAATTTCTACCCTGTCTTCAAAGACATCATGAATCTTCTTGTTGTCTTTACCAAGACAAACAATGGCTTTTACTTTGTCTTTCACCAAATCAAAAAGCATTGAATAATCATTTCCTTTATCAACACCACCAGCAATCCAAACAACTTTCGTATGCATACTTTCAAGAGCAAACCATACGGAGTTTACATTGGTTGCCTTTGAGTCATTAATAAACTCAATACCTTGTATTTTAGCAACGTGTTCTAAACGATGAGGCACATTCTGAAAGTCACCTAAGCTTTCGCGTAAGCTGTCACTGCGAACTTCAAGTAGTCTACTTGCTATTCCTGCTGCCATTGAGTTACTTACGTTGTGCCTTCCCTGCAATGCTAATTCTGAGATGTTCATGCTAAATGTAGTTTTATCGGTTTGAATGTTAACTGTTTCATTGGTTAGGTAAGCCCCTTGTTCTACCTTGTTTTCTAGAGAGAACGGATACAAACGGGCCTTAAATTGGCGTCTTGCCATTTCCTTCATCGTTTCTTCGTCATCTAAACAATAAATGAAAGCATCAGCCTCTGTCTGGTTTTGTGTAATGCGGAATTTTGAATCAACGTAATTCTGCATTTTATAATCATATCGATCAAGATGGTCGGGAGTGATATTTAACAAAATGGCAATATCAGCCCTAAACTCATACATATTATCTAGCTGAAAGCTACTCAGCTCAAGTACATAGTAATCATAATTTTCTTCAGCAACCTGCTTAGCAAAACTTTGTCCCACATTACCTGCCAACCCTACTTTAAGTCCTGCTTTTTTCAGGATATGATAGGTAAGCATTGTGGTGGTGGTTTTACCATTACTGCCTGTTATGCAAATCGTTTTTGCCTTAGAATAACGAGCTGCAAACTCTATTTCAGAAATGATATTGATGCCCTTTTCGCCGATCTTCTTAATAATCGGAGCTTTATCTGGTATGCCCGGGCTTTTGACAACTTCTTTAGCTGATAGAATTTCTTCTTCTGTGTGCTGTTGTTCTTCGAAGCGGATTCCTCTAGCAGCTAGTTCATTTTTATACTTTTCTGCAATGGCTCCGAAATCGGAAACAAAAACATCAAACCCTTGCTTTTGAGCCAGTATCGCACTTCCAACTCCACTTTCTCCCGCGCCAAGAATGACTATTTTATCTTTTGCGGCCATTATTAACGCAGTTTTAAGGTTACAATAGAAACAATGGCTAGAATAATTCCGATAATCCAAAAACGGGTTACGATTTTAGATTCATGATAGCCTTTCTTTTGAAAATGATGATGCAGCGGTGACATAAGGAAAATCCTTCTGCCTTCTCCGTACTTTTTCTTAGTGAATTTAAAGTATGAAACCTGCATAATCACCGAAAGATTTTCAACTAAGAAGATCCCGCATAATACAGGAATCAGCAATTCCTTACGAATGATGATTGCGAAAGTGGCAATGATACCTCCTAAAGCCAAACTACCGGTATCTCCCATAAACACTTGGGCCGGAAATGCATTGTACCACAAGAAACCAATACAAGAACCAATAAAGGCTCCTGCAAATACCATTAATTCACCTGAATCAGGGATATACATGATATTCAGATAATCAGCAAAAATTAAGTTACCTGAAAGATAAGCCAGAATACCTAAGGCAACCCCAATAATGGCAGAGGTTCCTGTAGCCAGCCCATCAATTCCGTCAGTAATATTGGCTCCATTGGAAACAGCAGTAATAATTATAATTACCGCCAAAATGAATATAAACGGAGTGTACTTTTCATAATCCGGTAAAAACTTCAACACCTTACCATAGTCAAATTCATTGTTTTTATAAAATGGAACATTGGTTTTGGTTGATTTCATATCAGGACCAAAGTGACTTGAACTAATCACTTTTGCATCAACGCTTTGCACTTGTTGAGTTTGATTTTGAGGAAGTTTTTCGCGAATCACCACGTCTTTATGGTAATACATGGTAATCCCAACTATCAACCCAATTATTACCTGACCCAAAATTTTAAAACGGCCGGCCAAGCCTTCCTTGTCCTTTTTGAATACCTTAATATAGTCATCCAAAAACCCGATTCCTCCCATCCATACCGTGGTAATAATCATCAAGATCACGTAGATATTATTTAATTTGGCGAACAACAAGGTTGGAATCAGAATCCCGCTAAGGATGATCAATCCACCCATAGTTGGGGTCCCTTGTTTTTCTTTCTGACCAGCCAACCCTAAATCGCGTACTGTTTCGCCAACCTGCAACTTAAGCAACAAGTTAATTAAACGACGGCCATAAACTGTGGTAACAATCAAGGATACAATTACCGACATAGCCGTACGGAATGAAATATATTGAAACACTCCCGCTCCGGGGAAGTCGTATTCTTTATCAAGCCAGGTGAATAAGTAATATAACATTGCTTGGTTTATTTCTATTGTCTGTTAGTTTTTCAAATTCTTAAATTGATTCAGCAATTCTTCCTTGTCATCAAAATGATGCTTCACCCCGTTGATCTCCTGATATTTTTCATGGCCCTTACCAGCAAGCAGAATAATGTCTCCGGATTGAGCAAGCATGCAGGCCGTTTTAATTGCCTCACGACGGTCTAGAATAGAAACGGTGGAACCCTTTTTAAATACCGGAACCCCCTCCTCCATTTCTTTAATTATTATCTGAGGATCTTCTGTACGTGGATTATCAGAAGTAAGGATTACCTTATCACTGAATTCACAGGCTACCTTAGCCATTACCGGACGTTTAGCTCTATCCCTGTCACCTCCACATCCAATAACTGTAATCACCTTTTCAGAAGGACGACGAACTTCTAAAATGGTTTCCAATACATTCTGAACAGCATCTGGAGTATGGGCATAATCAACAATACCAACAACTTTATTTGGTGCTACCAAATAATCAAAACGTCCCTCTGCCCCTTTCAAGTTGCTTAAAACGCTTAACACATTTTGCTTATCTTCTCCTAATAATATGGCCGTAGCATAAACGGCCAGTAAGTTATAGGCATTAAACTTACCCACCATCTTAAACCAAGCTTCAGCTCCATCTATATTGAGCAACATTCCCGTAAAATGATCTTCGAGTAATTTAGCCCTGAAATCAGCCATATTTTGAAGGCTGTAAGTTTTCTTTTTGGCCTTGGTATTTTGAAGCATTACCATTCCGCGCTTATCATCCACATTGCTTAATGCAAATGCCCTGGCAGGTAAATGGTCGAAAAATGTCTTTTTAACTTTCAGGTATTCGTCAAAGGTTTTATGAAAGTCGAGGTGATCATGTGTAATATTGGTAAAAATACCACCGGTAAAAGCCAAACCCGCAATTCGATTTTGGGCAACAGCATGAGAGCTAACTTCCATAAACACGTAATCGCAGGCCTGCTCAACCATCTGAGCCAATAGCCCGTTTAAAGCTATAGCATCCGGCGTGGTATGCGTTGATGGAATTACCAAATCCTCAATCTGGTTTTGAACGGTAGAAATTAATCCACATTTATATCCCAGACCTCTGAAAAGATTAAATAATAAAGTAGCACAAGTGGTTTTCCCGTTGGTTCCAGTAATGCCTACCAATTTTAACTGACCGGATGGATTACCATAAAAGGCCGTTCCCAACCATCCTAAAGCCGCATGACTGTCATCAACTTTTATATAAGTAACACCAGGCAAAATAGTTAACGGAAACTCTTCACAAACAATGGCAGCAGCACCCTTACCTGCCGCCTGTTCAATAAAATTATGTCCATCTACCGTTGTACCTTTAACGGCAACAAACAAACATCCATGCGATACGGCTCTAGAATCAAAGGCAATAGACGATACATTTACATCTAAAGTTCCCTTTATATCTATTACTGAAATATTTTCTATTAATGAATTGAGCTGTTTCATTATTTACCTTAGTTCTAACCCAATAAATCTACCTTTAACAAGTTGTGATCCAGCCGATATTGACTGTCCTACTACTTTACCACTACCTCTGGCAACGGCTCTTAAACCGGCATTTTCTAAAATATAAATAGCGTCCTGCAAACTCATACCAACAACACTTGGCACCACATTTTCAGGAACTTCTGCCTCATTCATCACCACAGAATTGTCCTGTTGACTAATTTTCACCCAGTTCCCCTTGGTCTTATCACTATAAGAAATACCAAGCTTATTGTATATATATTCCGTTTCGGTTCTGTACCCTACTTTGGCCATTGGTACCTCTTTAGGGTTTAAAGCATATTGTTTTTCAACCCCTTGATGAATCTCCAATTGAGTGGCATAAACCTTATCTGCAACTTCTTTAAATACAGGAGCTGCGACAGCGCCACCATAGTACAATTTGTTTGTAGGCTCATTAATAACCACAATCATTGAATATTTTGGGTTATTTGCAGGAAAGTACCCACAGAAAGAAGCCTGGTAACGTAAATTTCCACGGTACCCGAGTTTACCATTTGCAATTTGTGCTGTACCCGTTTTGCCGGCAATAGGAAATACTGAAGTGCTTAGCACTTTAGCCGATCCATTTTGCACTACACCTTCCAGCAAGGTGCGTGCTTTATCAAGGGTTTCATCGGATACGATTTTTTCAACCAAGACTTTGGTATCAAACTTTTCAATAGTTTTTCCTAAATGTTTTATTTCTTTAACAAATTTAGGGGCCACCATCCTTCCATTATTAGCAACCGCATTGTACAAGCAAAGTGTTTGCATTGGTGTAATGGTTTGCTCATACCCTATAGAAAGCCAAGGCAACGTAGTTCCATACCAATCTTTATCTCCGGTATGTTTAAAATGCGGACGAGCTTCACCAGGAATTTGTATACCCATCTTTTTACCCAATCCTAAACGCTCCAAACCTTCCACAAACTTCTCCGGTTGATCCTTATACCCTTTCCAAATAGCTACAGAAGTACCTACATTTGATGACTGCTCAAAAACGGCTTGCATAGTCAGTCCTTTGTCTTTAATGGTATGGGAATCTCGCATGACCCGCTTTCTGAACACTCTGTACCCTTTACTTACATCGACTGTATCATCTAGGTCAAATTTCTTATCTTCTAAACCCACCAGGAAAGAAGCAAGTTTAAAAGTAGATCCGGGCTCTGTTGCTGATCCTATGGCCGTATTGTATTTTTCTTCATATTGCCCGGGTGCTACACGTTGCAAATTGGCGATTGCTCTAATTTCCCCAGTGGCAACTTCCATTAATATAACGGTACCACTACCAGCATTTTGGGCAACCAGCTGTTTAAGCAAAGCATTTTGGGCAACGTCTTGTATATTAACATTTAAGGTTGATATAATATCACTACCGTCAACGGGAGCAATTTCAACATCATCATTTACCGGCATCCATACACCACCTGCAATACGTTGCATTAAACGCTTTCCGGTTTTGCCAGAAATGTATTCATTATATGCTCCTTCCAGCCCCACTGGCTTTACGTCTTGCACATAATACCCAATCGTCCTTGATGCCAATAACTTAAACGGAAGAATCCTTTTGTTCTTTTGAAGAACAATTAAACCTCCCTTGTACCTACCCATGTTAAAAATCGGGAAGGTTTTCAATTGTTTTAATTCGTTAAAATCGACTTTACGTTGAACTAAAAAGTAACGTTGACCCTCGGCACGGGCCTTTTTCAACGATCTGATGTATTCATCAGTTGTTTTATCCTGAAATAAATTTGCTAAACTGCGACTTAATGAATCAACTTTATCTTTGAAAATCTCGTCAGTGATTGGATCGGCATTAACATCCATGCGTATTTCATACTCAGGCATGGACGTGGCAATCAAACTACCATCATCGGAATAAATGCTTCCGCGAACCGCTTCCACATTCATAAATTTAGTGGTAAGACTATCGGCCATTTTTGCCCATTTTCCACCTTGTACAAATTGTAGCTGGCAAATCCTGAACACAATAGCAAAAGCGAAAAGAAACAGGACAGCATAGGCTACATACACACGAAGCAATATGTCAGTCTTAATTTTCATCCTCTTTAATTACTATTTTTTTGGGTGGCTCTATTGACTCTTTTAATCCTACTTTTTCGGCACGAGCAGCAACTTCAGTCTGCTTGCTTAAAAACATCAACTCTGCTTTGGTTGTCATATACTCCCATCGCAGCTCTTTCAGCTCTTTGTTAGCCTTATCTATCGTTCTTATGTTTCGCTCGGCATAATGACGATTGGTGATATAAAACAAGGCAACAAAACCTAAGAACACAAAATACGGCAACCACGATACTGCTTTCTCTTCAGAGATATACTCGCCTTTCAGAAGCAAGGTAAAGAAATTACGAGGTAGCGTCCTAGGCTCCTTTGGAGTCTCTTTTAACTTGGGCTCGAGGTCATCCCTCAGTGTATTTTGCATTCGTTCGCTCATATTACAACTTCATTCCTATTCTGAGCTTGGCGCTGCGCGCACGATTATTTTCTTTGATCTCTTCTGCCGTAGGAACAATTGCTTTGCGGGTCAACTGTTCAAAAGGCTTTATTTCATTTCCGAAGAAATCTTTTTCTACGTCACCTTTAAACTTCCCTTTATTGATGAAATTCTTAACCATGCGATCCTCCAATGAGTGATAAGACATCACTACCAAACGACCACCTGGATTTAATATCTCAACTGACTGTTCCAACATTTCCTGAAGCGCCTCTAATTCTTGATTTACTTCAATTCGAATCGCCTGAAACAACTGGGCATAATATTGATTTTCTTTCCCACGCTTAACCAAAGGTTTTACAATTTCCTTTAATTGCGCTATGGTATTAATCGGCTCCCTCAAACGGGCAACTGCAATCGTTTTGGCCAGCGTTTTTGAGTTGATAATTTCTCCGTACATACCAAAAATACGGTGCAAATCAGCCTCATCATACTCATTGATAACTTTCTGGGCCGTCAGTTCTGACGACTGATCCATGCGCATATCCAAGTCTGCATCAAACCTGATTGAAAAGCCACGCTCTGCACTATCAAACTGATGAGAAGAAACTCCTAGATCAGCCAAAATGCCATCAACCTTAGGAAAGCCGTTTAGCTTGCAAAACTTTTTTAAGTACCTGAAATTCTGAGGAACAAAGATGAAACGATCGTCCACAGGAGCATTGGCCTCTGCATCAGGATCCTGATCAAAAGAAATCAATGTTCCTTTATCCAATTTTTCAAGAATAGCCTTTGAATGCCCTCCACCTCCAAATGTAACGTCAACATAAACTCCATTAGGATTGATATTCAATCCATCCAGACATTCTTGTAGCATTACCGGTTTATGATAACTCATGTTCACTCCTTTCTCCAGTTGCTCCACCCATTACTTCCTCTGCTAACAATGCAAAATCCTCAGGTTCTTCATTTAACAGGTCATCATATGCTTCTTTCGACCAAACTTCAATTCTATCGGAATATGGAAACAACACTAAGTCAGTGCTAATACCGGCATATTCCAACAATGACTTTGGAAAGAGCACCCGACCGTTCGCATCCAGCGTCAGCTCTGTTGCTCCACGAAAGAAATAACGTGCAAAATTCCTATTCTTTTGATTATACAGATTCAGCTTGTTGACTTCAGCACTGATTTTTTGCCAAACATTATACGGATAAAGGACCAAACATTTTTCAAAACCTCTGTTAATCACAAACTTATCCAACGCCTCCTGAGGAAGCTGCTTTTTGAGCCCAGCAGGTATCATTACCCTTCCTTTGGGATCAACTTTGCAGTCATATTCTCCGATAAATTGCGTCATGTAAGTGGTCCTTCTCCAAAATAGCAATGTAAAGGTAGCTATTATTTCCACTTACTCCCACATTTTACCACAAAAGTTTTCCACAGAAACATGGTTTTTCACTGAGTGTCAAAAACATAGGTTTTCCACATTTAAAGTGTTAAAACGCAGAAAATAAAGATGAGAATTAGTTAAATAGAACTATATAATCTCCAGGCGAAAGCAAGGGAGTTGCAAAAAATGCTTTCGCGTGGAGAAAAGTGGGGGAAAAAATCAAATCTAGTTGGCAACAATATTTAGTGCCGTTAACAACCAGTAAAAGCCGGCTGCAAACAAACCTGAAATAGGGATAGTTAGCACCCAAGCCCATAAAAGACTAATGGTTACTCCCCATCTTACTGCAGAAATCCGCTTAGTTAAGCCCACTCCGATAATTGAACCGGTAATAGTATGAGTAGTACTAACCGGGATACCCAACTCAGCGGTGGTAAAAAGTGTAACTGCACCAGCCATTTCTGCAGCAACACCTTCAAACGGAGTCATCTTGGTTATTTTAGTACCCATGGTTTTAACGATTTTCCAACCGCCAAACAATGTACCAAAACCAATTGCAGAGTAACAACCGATTATCACCCATGAAGGAATATGCTTGATCTTACCGGCCTCGCGAATTACAACCATCCATTGTGGAAGATTATCAGGATGCTGATTAGCATATACAACTAATGCGGCTGCAATAATACCCATTACCTTTTGCGCATCATTACCTCCATGTCCTAAGCTAAACATAGCCGATGAAAGCAATTGTAAGCCTTTAAATGAATTATTCAGCTTATATGGATTACCCTTACGACATAACCACAACATAATGACCGAAATGAAATATGAAATAAGCATTCCGATTATTGGAGCAGCAACGATAAATAGCAGAATTGGCATAATCACATCTATTTTCACTACACCAAAACCAGCATGAGCAATAGCAGCTCCGGCAAAGCCTCCAATTAAGGTATGAGAGGAGCTTGAAGGAATTCCTGCCCACCAGGTGATAAGATTCCAGATAATAGCAGCAGATAATCCTGCGAATATAACCTCAAGGGTAATGGCATCTGTTTTAACGGTTTTGGCAATTGTATCAGCAACATGCAGTTCAAATATCCAAAAAGCCATTACGTTAAAAAATGCCGCCCAAATTACTGCCTGAACAGGAGTTAGTACTTTGGTGGATACTATGGTTGCAATTGAGTTTGCAGCATCGTGAAAACCATTGATAAAATCGAATATCAGGGCTAAAACGATGATAATAATCAGCAGAGTCATTCTTTAAACGTGCCTTATGAGTTCTTTAATACAATTGAAGAAATTACATTGGCAGCGTCTTCACACTTATCTGTTGCCAGTTCAAGCATAGAAAGAACTTCTTTCATCTTAATCAATTCTTTCACATCTTCCTCATGCTTAAACAAATCAGCCAGTGCCTGATCCAAAACATTATCTGCTTTGTTTTCAAGACTGTGAATCTTAACAATAGCCTCATTAATTGCTTTAATATTTTTCAAGCTATTCAGCTCTCTTACTGCAATTTGAAGCTGCTCTGCTCCTTGGTGAATAAGATTTACCAGCTCTTTAATAGAAGGTGAAAAATCAATAATATCATAAAGCAGGAAATCTTTAGCTGAACCATTTAAGAAGTCAGCCACGTCGTCAATAACCGACGCCAGATCATGAATATCTTCACGATCAAAAGGAGTAATGAAATTACTGCTCAACTCTGTTAGGATAGCATGCGTTATGCTATCTCCCACGTGCTCCAAGTCGTCAATTTTACGAATCAGAGCATTACGCTCATCTACCGTCTTGGTATTGATTAATTCAACCATAACACCCGACATGGTGGTAAGGTTGGAAGTTGCTTGCTCAAACAGGGGAAAGAATTTTTTGTCCTTAGGAACAAAAAATTGAAAGATTGAATTTAATGACATAAAACAGCTTGTTAAGTAACAGGCAGTAAAAGTTTATTGAAATATTAAGTTAATACATTTTTTATGATAAAAAATAAGGAAGACAACAACATTGCCCTCCTTATCTTATCAATTATTCTAAAATAGCTTTAATACCTGGAAGTTCTTTACCTTCTAGTGATTCAAGCATAGCACCGCCACCGGTAGAAACATAGCTAACCTTATTTTGAAAGCCAAATTGTTTCACGGCAGCAACTGAATCACCACCGCCAACTAAAGAGAAGGCACCCGAAGCTGTAGCTTCACCTATAGCATCGCCCAAAGCCTTGGTTCCATTGGAAAAATTATCGAACTCAAATACACCCAAAGGACCATTCCATAAAATGGTTTTTGAACCTTTAACCACCTCTGCAAATTTAACCAGGGTTTTCGGACCTGCGTCCAATCCTTGCCAACCATCCGGAATTGCATCCACTTCAACTACCTGGGTATGAGCATCATTATTAAATGAGTCAGCAGCAATTACATCCAGTGGAATGTAAATATTTACACCTTTAGCTTCTGCTTGCTTTAAAATATCCAGCGCTAACTCCATTTTATCATCTTCACAGATTGAAGCACCCACTTTACCGCCTTTCGCTTTCACAAAAGTATAGGTCATACCGCCACCAATAATTATATTGTTAACAGTATCAAGCATTTTGTTAATGATGGTGATTTTTGAAGAAACTTTAGAACCGCCCAACACTGCTGTTACCGGTTTTTCTCCGTTTTTAAGCACTTTATCAATAGCGACAATCTCCTTAGCCATCAAATAACCAAAGCATTTTGCTTTAGGGAAGAACTTTGCAATAATTGCAGTTGAAGCATGTGCACGATGGGCCGTACCAAAAGCATCATTAACGTAAATATCACCTAGCTTGGCAAGCTTTTGAGCGAAAGCTTCATCACCTGCTTCTTCTTCTTTATGGAAACGTAAATTCTCAAGCAATAAAATCTGTCCAGGTTTTAATCCAACAGCTGCATTTTCGGCAACATCTCCCACACAATCAGAAGCAAAGATTACTTCTGCTCCCATTACCTTTGCCACATGTGCTTGAACATGTTTTAATGAATACTTTTCTTCAACACCTTTCGGCCGTCCTAAGTGCGACATCAAAATCGGCATTCCGCCGTCTGCCAAAATCTTTTTAATGGTTGGGGCCGATTCCTGAATGCGGGTATCATCAGTAATCTCAAAGCTTTCGTTTAATGGAACGTTAAAATCCACTCGGATTAACGCTTTTTTGCCTGAAAAGTTGAAGTTGTCAATAGTGTTCATATTCATTTATGAATTAACAGTGAGCAGTTATTACGTATTGAGCAAAAGTTAAAAATTACTCTTACGAATCTCTCCCCGACCAGATTCTGAGCGCCGCGAAAATACGATAATCCTGATAGTTTTTCTCATACAATCTAAAATTGATTAAACTTTGATTTTAATCAACTTAAAACCCTTGTTTATGGCTGTATTGAACTTTTTATACCTGATACCATTTTAGTATCAAATCCACCAAACGGCTCGAATAACCAAATTCGTTATCGTACCAACCCACTACTTTAACCATCTCTCCTACAACAGAAGTAAGCTGTGAATCAAAAACACAAGAATAAGGATTACCCAAAACATCTACAGAGACAATTGGATCAACTGTATACTCCAGAATTCCTTTTAATTCATTCTGTGAAGCTGCTAAAAAAGCTTCATTTATTTCCTGCACTGAAGGAACCGTTCTTAAAACACAGGTAAAATCGGTTAATGAGCCATTAGGAACCGGAACTCTGATACCTGCGCCACCCAACTTCCCTTCTAAATGCGGAAACACAGAAGTAATGGCTTTGGCAGCACCAGTTGTTGTCGGAATAATAGATTGTGCTGCAGCTCTGGCCCTGCGCAAATCTTTATGCGGAGAATCATGTAACGACTGATCTCCTGTATAAGAATGGACAGTAGTAATGTAGCCGCTTTCAACTCCCCATAAATCGTCAAGTATTTTTATCATTGGGGCCAGGTTATTAGTGGTACATGAAGCATTGGATATGATCTGCTTCGAAGCGTTAAGCAAATGTTCATTTACTCCCAATACAATAGTTGGCACTTCCTTATCAGGCGATGGAGCAGAAATAATAACCCGTTTAGCTCCGGAGTTAATATGCTGTTCAGCTTTCTCCTTAGTGGTAAACTTACCTGTCGATTCAATCACAACGTCAATATTCAATTTTTCCCATGGCAAGTGAGCAGGGTCCTTTTCATTGAAAATTTGAATAGCAGCTCCGTTGATATATAAATTTCGTTCATCACAAGTTACTTCACCGGAAAAGGCTCTATGGATAGAATCGTATTTAAACAAGTGAGCCATGGTTGATGCATCGGTCAGGTCATTGATCGCAACGACCTCAATTTCCTTTCTTAACAATGCCCTGCGTAAAAACACTCGACCAATACGGCCGAAACCATTGATAGCTACTCTTATTTTACTCATGATGTATGATTTATTGGCCCTCAAAAATATCAGTTTCAATATCCAATCCAGAGACAAAATGATTTTTTTAAAAAAAATTTTAATCGAATGTTTTTTCTCCTATTTTTGCAGTCCGTTAAAAAAACGATGGCCCATTCGTCTATCGGTTAGGACGCAAGATTTTCATTCTTGAAAGAGGGGTTCGACTCCCCTATGGGCTACCAAAAATTGTATTTTAAACAAGCTTGCAGTAAGCAGTAGTTTAAAATTTTGAAATAAGACTTTAAATGGCCCGTTCGTCTAGGGGTTAGGACGCAAGATTTTCATTCTTGAAACAGGGGTTCGATTCCCCTACGGGCTACTAAGATTCAATTAGAAGAATTGAATCCATTGATTTGAAACACTAAACAATGCCAATAACTTGGCCCATTCGTCTATCGGTTAGGACGCAAGATTTTCATTCTTGAAAGAGGGGTTCGATTCCCCTATGGGCTACTAAAGTTAAAACAAACTTTTATAAACAATTGGCCCATTCGTCTATCGGTTAGGACGTAAGATTTTCATTCTTGAAAGAGGGGTTCGACTCCCCTATGGGCTACAACAACTAAGGCTGTCTCCAAAAGGGGCAGCCTTTTATTTTTTATGTCCCCCCGAATTTACAATCCACAACTAATTACGGTGATCAACTTGATGAGTTGGATCGATACGTCAAACATTCACCAAAATAGTACAACATATTAAAATTTAACCTGATTAAATAGTTTTATATCTTAATTATCTTCTGACTTTTTGCTTGCTCATCTGGTTGCTTGATAATCAGGTAAAGGATTTTGCGCCCAGATGATAATTATATTAGCAACTAAAGCAATAAATTTTGAACGCTTTAGCGACCATAGGAATAGGGTATAAAACATAAAACTTCTCCTGAGCGCTATGGAAAGCAGGGTATGATGTTTGCAAACCCCTGTTTTGTTCAATATATTTGATTGTTCATGAATCATGAACCATTGTAAATTTTGAACAAATGAAAGGTGGTGAAACTTTACAAACTGCTATCCGGAACTTCAATAGCATAACTGGAATAATGATTAAGGAAAATAAAGATAAAAAGGGTAATACTGTTGCAACGATCAACAACGGACTGAAGGCATGGACATTTGAGGTGTTGATTAAAAATGAAATCCGCGACATTCATTTGCCCTCTATTTTAGCAGAACTTGGAACTGCTGTTAAAGCTCGTTTATTAGTATGTCAATACATTCCTAAGCCAGTAAAAGAAAAACTGAAAAATCTCAACATTAATTACCTAGACGCAGCCGGGAACTGTTTCATTAAACAAGCTGAATTGTTTTTTTATATCACTGATCAGGCTGTAACCCCTTTCCGGAAAATGGAACAAGGCAAAATATGGAAACAGGCTGGGGTGAAATTTCTTTTCGGAGTTCTTTTGTACCCTGAGTTATTAAACAAGCCCTACCGTCAAATAGCGGAGTTAACTAATGTTTCGCTGGGTAACATCGGACCCTTTATAGAGGAATTAAAAGAAGAGGGATTTATTATCAACGGTAAAAACAATGGAAACGATTGGCTATATCTTGAGCACAAAGAACGTTTGCAAAAAAGATGGATAGAGGCTTATTGCACGACATTGCGGCCCAAATTATTAAAAGGGAACTTTCGCTTTTTGCGTAATGAAGACCGGAATAATTGGAAAAATCTGCCAATTGACCAGTTCTATTGGGGAGGCGAAGCTGCCGGTGCATTGTTCACTAATTATTTGCAACCAGAATTGTTCACTATTTACACCAAGCTGCCGGATACAACCATTATGCGAAACTTAAGATTGGTGCCGGATAAAGGTGGTGAAATTGAATTAGTAGAGCCCTTTTGGAACGATGCTTTACTCTTGCAATTAGGTATTCCTCCCACTATAGTTCCTCCCCTGCTGGCCTACACCGAACTCATTACCAGTATAGATAGCCGAAATCAAGAAACTGCAGCACGAATTAAACAACAGTACCATGAGCAATTTTAACCCAGTACTTCATCCGGAGTTTGTACGCTCCGAAAGGTTAAAAAGATGCTCGACAATGATACATTGCTTATTGATCGCATATCGGCTGTTCTTCAAAAACGACCTTTAGAAACCTGGCAGGCACTATTAGAAGGGCTTAGGGATGCGTAGTAGCACTAATGTAACTAATAACTCTGTTCACGAAACGTGAACATTCTGTGTGCATGGAAGGATTGGGCTTTGAAAACAGGAGAGCAGTAAAAACAAAAGGCCATCTCTTAGTTTTTCAAACATAGGAGACAACCTTTTATTTTATTGTTGCGCACCCGGATTTTAATTAACGATCAAAATCTGAGTGAGTTATTCGTAAGTCGATTTTTGTCAGTAATTTCTCAACAACAATCTAACTTTAATTACTCGCTATATCTTGAGTCTCTCTGACTGCTGTTTTATATTTTTTACCTTTTAATTCAGTATTATGGAAAGAAGTTTCAGTCTGTGTTTTTTGTTTAAAAATTAATTCTAACACAAACCAGCATAAGGTTAAGGTCCCTATTCCAAAAATAGAATCGCCAATTGCCCTCATCCATTTTAAGGTTATCATTGTTGGATGTTGCATTAATTCGGCGGAACGTGCATACCACATACCATGCTCAATGCTTTCAAGGGCCTGCCATACGCCTACTGGAAGTAAACTTAAGATCGCCATTAAAAACAGTCCCATATTTATTGACCAGAAGGTAAATTTCAATAACTTGTCATTCCATGCAAGATGGCGATACATACTTCTAAGAACAAATAGCATCAAACCAATACCAAGCATTCCGTATACTCCAAATAAAGCTGTGTGACCATGCAATGGAGTTGTATTTAATCCTTGTACATAATAAAGTGCAATTGGAGGATTGATTATAAAACCGAATACTCCGGCTCCTAAGAAATTCCAGAATGCAACTGCAATCATGAAACGGATTGGCCATTTATAATCAGCAAGCCATTTTGAAGATTTTGACAATCTATAGTTATGGTAAGCCTCAAATCCCATTAATGTCAATGGAACAACTTCCAAGGCGCTGAAAGTAGCGCCAAGGGCCATCACCGCTGTTGGCGTTCCTGTAAAATATAAATGGTGAAAAGTTCCAATTATCCCTCCAGACATGAAAACGATCGTTGACATTAACACACTTAAGGTAGCGGTTTTGGTTTTTAACAATCCTAGTCTAACGAAAAGAAACGCAATTACTACAGTGGCAAAGACCTCAAAAAATCCTTCAACCCATAAATGCACTACCCACCATCTCCAATACTCGGCAATAGCCAGGTTAGTTTGGCGGCCCCACATTAAACCTGCACCATAAAACATTGCTATGGCGGTACAAGAAATCAAGAATAAAATAATCATGTTTCTTTCTTCTACCTTCCTTTTCAAGAGTGGTATTAAAGGTCTTATCATTAATGCCAGCCATACGAAGAGCCCTACAAATAAGAATAATTGCCAGAATCTTCCCAGGTCCACATATTCATACCCCTGATGCCCGAACCAAAAGTTATCAATAAGGTTAAGTTTCTGCATCACTCCCATCCACTGGCCTATCATAGATCCTACTACGATAATCAGTAAAGCGATAAACAAGAAGTTAACACCAAAAACCTGAAATTTAGGGTCCTTCCCTCCAACTGCAGGTGCGATATACAAACCTGTTGCAAGCCATGCAGTAGCAATCCAAAATATAGCTAACTGTGTATGCCATGTTCTTGTTACCGAATAAGGAATAATCTCTCCGAGCGGGATGCCAAAGAATCCATCTCCTTCAACACCATAATGAGCTGTAATTACGCCTAATACGACTTGCAAAACAACCAGCAGACTTACTACAAAAAAGTACTTTTTAACAGCAATCATTGAAGGAGTTAGCTTTTCCCTGATAAGTGGATCTTCAGCTGGCACTGGCAAAGACTCCTCTTCTCCAGACCGAACATGATGGAAAACCATTACGCCTACACAAAATAACAAGAGGATGATACTTACTCCCGACCATGCCAATAAATCTTTAGTAGGACCATTTCCAACCAAATCATCAGCCGGCCAGTTATGTGTATAAGAAACAGCCGAACCAGGCCTTTCGGTAACTGTAGCCCATGTTGCCCAAAATAAAAATGCGTTTAATTTTTTAAGACGCTCCTGATCTTTAATGGAGTTTTTAGGAATCGCGTAATGCTCCCGTAACTTATCAAATTGGGGATCATTCGTAAATAATCTTGAGTAATAATCGCTTAACGAATTAATTGCCATTTCCCGATCCGAGGAAACAGTTATAGTTTTATTTTCAGGATGGTAAGTGTTCTTCCTTAAGTCTTTTTGAAGTTTAGCCTTTAAAAAGGCTTTATTCTCCTCGTTTAAGTCGTTATAATTAACTTCATAATACTTTTGAGCCCATTTATCAAGTATAAATACGGCCTCACGATGCAACCAATCTGCAGTCCAGTCTGGTGCAACGTACGATCCATGCCCCCAAATAGATCCAACTTCCTGTCCGCCGATACTCTGCCATACATTCTGTCCTTCTTTAATTTCCACACCTGTAAATATCACCTCGCCATTGGTTGTTATGATTTTTTCAGGAATTGGAGGCGCCTCCTGATAAATTTTTATACCATAATAACCAAGTACGGCAAAGGAAAGGCCCATTACTATTGCAAATAATAGCCATAATCGTTTTACGTTGTTCATTTTAGTTTTAGTTTATTATTTCGGATAAAATTGTCCTTTATTGCCTCAAATGTATGAACGGAAATAATAAAAGACAAAAATATCTTTTATTATTCAGGCGGTCAGAAACAAAAACGGCAGCAATTAATTGCTACCGTTTAATATTTTAAAATTTCGAGAATTTCAGCTATCAAATTCTGTTGCGGACTTACTTCGTTTGAGTTAGAGGCACTACACGCAATGTATCTGTTCTTTGCTCAATCAGTTTGATCATATCTCCTTCAATTCTAAATTTACCCACACCTGCAATTTCCCACCGATCAGCTTTACTCATGTCACAATCAAAGTAGGTGTAGTTCACCAAAATCGAATCTCCATTGTACCTTAGATTAATAGAATCGAACTGGCGAAACCAATGAGTCCCATAAGAAACAAAATACCCGTTATTAATTTGCTTCAACAATTTGGGCTCCTTTCTGAACCAATAATTGAGAAAGCTCAATTGTTTGTTAGATCCCTGGTAACCAAAATCCAAAGCATCAATTAACAGGTTTTTAATTCCTGAATAATTGGTATTGGGCTCACCGTCGGCAATTGCATAGTCAGCACCTGCCACTCTGCTGTAATAACCCAAAACGGCTCTTACCGGCTTAGGACAAGTATATACATATTCTGTATTTACTATAATGGTCATCAACGAGTCTCTCAACTGTGGTACGAAACGGTTTTGCAACCAAAGAATTTGTTTAAACCCTTCATTAGTCACACCAGGATCCTTCACCCATTCCAGATCCTTATCCGGCTCTACCTGAGTAAAACTTTCTTTTAAACTTACTGAATCAATCCGTTCGGTTTTGGGATCGATAAAACCTCCTTTCAATTCCCCATTCATCAAATCAGCATTCATCTCATGCTTCAACCCCTTTTCTAATAAGACTTTGGCTTTAAGATGTCCCTTTTCATCAATTTCACCTTCAATAGGAATTCGTTTGCCACTTTTTTTCACAACGGCAATTCCTTTTACTTTGCCCTCTTTAGCTGAAAGACTAACAAAAACTTCTTCTCGTTTATTGATTTTTCCCGAAAATGATTTTTTAAAGTTTAATTGTTTAGAACCGCTATAGGCAGAAACGTTTTTCTTTGGCTGTTCTTCTTTTTCATGAATAACAGCGTTAGATTTTTCATTTTTTAAACACGATGAGAGCGAAAAAATTAGAACAACGAGCAAAAATAACCGAGCGTTCTTCATAAATGTACCTTATGAACTTATTGTGGCTAAAATAACAAAATATATTAACCAGATACAACAAGTTCATTTAAAATACTTTATCAAGAAGTAAATGAAATGAAAATTAGACAAAAATATTTGTCAAACTATAAATTTGAGTTAACAAAAATAACCATTAACAAAACCGTTCTGTATTTAATTAGCCTGCTTATAAAGCCCAAATTCTGAAAGTGAAGGATTTAACCTTGAAGCCACAATGCGTAAACGAACTTTATCACTCGTTACAGGCTCAAAACGAAGCAAACGCTTATAACCAATGGTGGTTCCTTCTGTTATTTTTTCCCAAGCTTTGCCATTCCAGCTTTCAAACACAAATCTTTCAACCCTTTGACCAATTTCAATGTTTTCCTGAAGGCATAGTACATCAAATGTCTTAGTTCCTTTAAGTTCAAATTCCAAAATAGCCGTTGTATCTCTTACGGGTGCAATCCAAAAAGTATTGTACTTTCCATCAAGCATTGCGTTTGTGTTTTTATTACTTGAAGCTTTTATAATGGCATTCTGAACCAAATTAAGCTTAAATGTCTGATCGCGAAGCTGCTTCCAACCTCGTAAAGATTGAACATCGTTCTCATTTATCAATCCTCTTTTATCCGGTGGAATATTCAGTAACAAAACAGAGTTTTTACCTACTGAGTTGTAATAAATATCAAATAGTTTTTCAGGCGTTTTTACACTTTTATCTTCTCCTGAATGATAAAACCAACCTGGTCGGATTGAAACATCTGTTTCAGCAGGATACCAAACCAAACCTTTTGCTTTTAAGATCTTCTCTCTGCTTCCTAAGTCATTACCCATCATATCTCCCTGAGGCTTGAAAGCTATAGCCTGTTGTGAATTTGCGGCAATTGCCGATTGATCCAAATTATTGGCAGGTACCACGCTCCACTCTGTTTCTCTGCCATAACCGGTTTCTGTACCCACCCAACGAACATCAGGTCCCATAATAGCAATTGTTGCTGCCGGTTGTAATTTCCGAATGAGCTTATACCAACGATCAAAATCATAAACTTGTTTTTTGCCATTGGGCCCTTCTCCATTTGCCCCATCAAACCAAACTTCATCCACCCTGCCGTATTGAGTTAACAGTTCGGTTAATTGATTTACGAAGAAATCGTTGTATTCTTCAGAACCGTATAACGGAGAATTCATATCCCAAGGTGAAAGATACACTCCAAAACCAACCCCTAATTCTTTACAGGCATTGGCAACTTCCTTTACAACATCTCCTTTACCGTTTTTCCAAGGACTACTTTTTACAGAATGCGAGGTATACTTACTAGGCCAAAGGCAAAACCCATCATGATGCTTGGCTGTTAAAATTACCTGCTTTATACCAGCTTCCTTAGCCACTCTTACCCATTGTTTAGCATCCAGTTCAGAGGGATTAAATATTGCAGGATTTTCTTTACCCGTTCCCCATTCTTTACCGGTAAAAGTGTTTACTCCAAAATGAAAAAATGCTGTCAACTCCAATTGCTGCCAACGTAACTGCGAAGCCGTAGGAGTAAGCGTTGCTGCTTTTTGAATTATTGTTTTTTCTAAATCGGAAGATTCAATTATCGCGAAATTATTCTTTTGTTGAGCTACAACTGTTACACTGATAAACAATGAGAGTAATAAAAATGGTTTCTTCATTTATTGGATAAATTATGATAACAACATTAGTTGTTTAACTTCATTCGAATCGTAATTAGCACATTCCAAGCTGCTTTAAAAACTTCGATATTATCAAACTATTAAAATATTTTGTCAAGCTTCAGTGATTATCAATATCGCAGAAAATCCTTCCTACCTAAAATACTTTGACCTTAATCCATAAGCCTTTTTACTAAGATCAAATTAATACCTATTGAAAATCAGAAGTATATTGCATTACAAGGTACATTGCCGTAACATATACATTGCATAACAATTTTGTTACCACAAATATTCATTTTGCCTGCAACCTCGCTTATACATTTGACGTCAGAAACATCAACACAATACTTACCGGTCGCGAACAGTAAGCAAAAAACAAGAAGAAAGAACTACTAACTAACAACACACAACAATGAGAACACTATTTACCTTTGCGCTTTTTGTATTAACTATATACAGCATTTCTACCTATGCGCAAACCTCTACCTCCACCACCGGAATTACCCGAATATATGGAGCAGTGAAATCATCAGATAATAAACCTGCGGAGTTTGTTACCGTGGCACTTTTACGAGCATCTGATTCTGTATCTGTAAAAGGATTAACGACTGATGAATCCGGAACCTTTGAATTTCTAAAAGTAAAAGCAGGAAAATATCTACTTGCAATAAGTTCATTTGATTATCAACGTTATACTTCGCAACCATTTGAAATTAAAGCTAACGAAATTGAAAAGGAGCTTAACGACATTGCTTTAACTAAAGCTGTTAAAACTTTAAATGAAGTAACTGTTACCAGCACTCGTCCTCTAATTGAGCAAAGGCTAGATAAAACAGTTTTAAATGTTGAAAACAGCATTGTAAGTGAAGGAGGAACTGCTATTGAGGTACTTCAACGGGCTCCAGGCATTACTGTTGATAACGACGGCAATGTAAGCTTAAAAGGTAAGCAAGGAGTTATGATTTTAATTGATGGCAAACCTAGTTATTTATCAGGCGCTGAACTTACCGAAATGCTTAAAAGCATGTCATCAAGCACTATCAGCACGGTTGAAATAATGACTAACCCACCGGCAAAATATGATGCTGCTGGAAATGCCGGCATAATCAATATCAAGCTTAAAAAGGGAAGCAATTCAGGCTTTAACGGAACTTTCACAGGCTCGTTTGGCCGTAGCGAATATAGCAAAGGCAACACTGGAATCAACGTTAACTTCCGTCAGAAAAAGTTTAACTTATTTGGCAGTTACAACTACAGCAACAGGGTGAACATGCAAAACCTTGAACTAGAGCGTAATTTCTATCAAGAAAACAGCTCTGATTTGAGTCATATTATCCGTCAACATGCAAGCATGAATAAGCCATCAAACAATAACAGCATCAAGGCTGGTATTGATTTATACTTAAATGCCAAAAACACCCTTGGTTTTATGGTAAATGGAAGTATTGGTACTTGGGAAAGCAAAAACCCAACATCGGCAATGCAGCTTAATCCAAACTTACAGCTCAACAGCACTACTTTTGCACAAAACCGAATTGCAGAAAACTGGAATAATTTTACCTATAATACTAATTACAAATTGAATATCGATTCCAGCGGAAAGGAACTTACTGCCGATGTAGATTTTGCCCGAAACATTTATGGCTCAAATCAATCTTATAATACCAGCTTTTATGATTCGGAAGGTAAACCTGACCAAGATCGTCCCCAAATTATTCAGAAAGGCATTATTCCGTCAAAAGCTACAATTATAGCAGCCAAAACCGATTATATTCATCCACTTAACAAGACCTTAAAATTTGAAGCAGGCTTAAAAACCAGTTTTGTTACTACAAAAAATGCCATTGATTATTTCAACCAAAATGTTGGTTCAGAATGGGTTCATGACATTAGTACTTCTAACAAATTTGACTACAAAGAAAACATCAATGCTGCATACATCAATTTTAACAAAGAGTTTAAAAAACTCAGCATTCAATTAGGATTAAGAGCAGAACAAACTCGCAGCCAGGGTTATGAAAGGCATATTGAACTTGACGGAACCACTGCCGACTCATTGGTTAAACGCAATTACTTGCAGTTATTCCCTACAACTTTTGTAAAGTACGAACTTGACAAAAACAACACATTACAAGCTTCATTCAGTCGTCGTGTAGAACGTCCTGATTATGAGAACCTGAATCCGTTCCGTAACCAAATTGACCCATATACTTATCAAAAAGGGAACCCATACTTAAAACCTGAGATCAGCCATATTTTTGAAGTAAGCCACGTTTTAAAAGGAAAGTACACCACCACTATTAACTACAACCGCACTGTGGATGTTATAACTGAATTCACCGGAAAAGGTGATGAAGAAAATTCAGTTTATGTAACCAAGGCGAACTTAAGCACACAAGATAATTACGGAGTTAGTTTTAGCATACCTGTCACTTTTACAAATTGGTGGAATGCCAATGCTTATGCAAATGCCTTTTATAATAGATTTAAAGGTGTTGATGTTGCCGGAAAATTAGACAGAAAAGGAAGTGGATTTAATTTTAATGTGCAAAACAGCTTTACTTTTGGAAATGGTTTTAAAGCCGAATTAAATGGGTTTTATAATTCAAAAATGCTATACGGCCAGTTCGACATTGCCCCAATATGGATGATATCTGCCGGTATTCAGAAATCCATTTTGGATAAAAAAGGATCCATCAAGTTAAATGTTAACGACATTTTCAACAGCCAGCAATTTCATGCAAAAGTTAAAAACGCTGAAATGGATCTTGACATCATAAACAAACGTGATAGCCGCGTTGCAACCTTGTCATTCTCCTATCGATTTGGAAACACCAAAATGAAGACATCACAACGCAACAGCACCAGCAGCGAGGATGAAAAGAACCGTACAAAGCAAGGTCACGACTAACGGATTTCCTCCCTAAAACCTACAAGGCTACCCTAGGGTGGCCTTTTTTTGTAAAGTAAAAAACACAGCTAAGATCACTAAACAGACCATTAACAAACTGACTATCTTTACTTTAGAACTTTTTTCTTATATTTTCATAATTAATCAAACAAATCTATAGTTATGAAAAAAGCTCTACTCCTCATTTCCACATTTATCCTTATTACCAATCTTGCTTTAGCACAATTTACCTTAAAAGGCAAAGTAACCGATAAACAAGGTAATCCCCTGATCGGCGTAAGCGTTCAAGAAAAAGGCACCTCTCATGGTGCTAAAACAAATAACGATGGTAATTACTCTTTTAAATGCGGATCGAAAACTGCAGTCATTACATTTTCGTTACTCAGTTATATCACTCGTGAAGAGTTACTGAACAACAGAGAGACTCTTAACGTCTCATTGGAAGAAAGCACCAGTTCTTTAGCAGAAGTGGAGATTGTAGGCTCACGTAACCTTAAACGTTCTGTAACAGACACTCCTGTACCGGTTGATTTAATTCCTGTATCCAAACTGGCTAATGCCACAGGTATGATTGATATTAATACGGTATTACAATATGCGGCACCCTCTTTCAATGCCAACAGGCAAAGTGGCTCAGATGGCGCCGATCATATTGAACCAGCCACACTAAGAGGCATGGGCCCTGACCAAACATTAGTATTAATCAATGGTAAAAGAAGACATCAGTCTTCATTAGTCAACCTATATGGCAGTCGCGGCCGAGGCAATACCGGCACCGATTTAAACGCAATTCCTTCTGCCGCAATTGAGCGTATTGAAATTTTACGTGATGGAGCTAGCGCACAGTATGGTTCTGATGCAATTGCCGGAGTAATTAACATTGTCTTAAAACAAAACGTTGATGAGTTTGATTTCAATTTTATTGCTGGTGCTAACAGCACTGGCTATGGAAATTCTCTTGAATCAGGCTCAGGAAAGATATTAAGCACTGAATGGGATGGCCAACAATACAATGCCAATGCAAACTACGGATTCAAAATAGGTCAAAAAGGTGGTTTTATGAATATTACAGGGGATATAGATCATAAAGATAAAACCTACCGTCCTAACTATAATACGCTCTATCCTGATAATTTCCGTGCTCAATTTGGAGATGCATCCTATACCAATTTTGGACTGATGCTTAACAATCGAGTTCCAATCAAAACCAAAAGTGAATTCTATTTTTTTGGTGGATTTAACAAACGAAATGGTGATGCATTTGCATGGACACGTGATCCTGAAAGTGAACGGAATGTTATTTCCATTTATCCCAATGGATTTGATCCACATATTGAATCAACTATTACCGATTATTCAGGCTCTGCCGGCATACGAACAAAACTAGGGCTATGGAATGCTGACTTTAATGCTACCTATGGCCGAAATCGCTTTGAGTACGATGTAACAGGGACATTAAATGCATCTCTTGAAGCCGCTTCCCCAACCAGCTTTGAAGCAGGTGGTTTTGCCCTGGGCCAACTAAATCTCATCGCTAACTTCAACCGTTCGTTTGAAAAGGCCTTAAATGACAACGACATTAACCTGGCCTGGGGTGTTGAATACCGAAATGAACAATATAAAATTTTTGCAGGCAATGAAGATTCATGGAGGCAGTATGGTCCTGTGGTGTTCAGGACAGATTCCGTGTTTGACGATAGCAATAATTTTGTTCGAGTAGATACAACCTTCCGACCGGGAGGATCACAAGGATTTCCGGGATTTCAGCCGAAAGATGAAATTTCTCAAACCCGAAACAATATAGGAGGATACATCGATGCTGAATTTGATCTTACAAAAGCATTAATGATTGCCGCAGCAGTTCGTTTGGAAAACTATAGTGATTTTGGATTTACAGCTAATTTTAAAATTGCCAGCCGTTATAAAATACTGGAGCAATTAAATGTACGGGGGTCATTCAGTTCAGGATTCAGGGCTCCCTCTTTACCACAAATTTCTTTCAGCTCTACATTTACCAACGTTGCCGCCGGTCAAATTGTTGATCAGGTTATAGCCCCCAATAATAGTGAGATTGCCCGTCAGGTTGGTATTCCGGAGTTAAAAGAGGAAAAGTCTCTGAATGCCAGTTTGGGCTTCACTGCCAAACCACTGAACAACTTATCTTTTACTGTTGATGGTTATTGGGTACAGGTGAAAGACAGAATTGTACTAACTGGTTTATTCGGAAGTGACGATGATGTCATTGGTCCTATTCTGGAAAGCCTTAATGTAGGCGCTGCTCAATTTTTCACTAACGCAGTTGATACGCGTACTATGGGGCTCGATGTGATTGCAGCGTACACAGCTAACATTGGTAACAGTATATTAAATACAACATTGGCAGCCAACTTTAACGACATGAGGGTGGACGAAGTTCATACCACTCCTGAATTAGCAGGAAAAGAAGACACCTATTTCGGACCAAGGGAAAGAAGCTTTTTACTTGCTTCTGCACCTCCCTATAAAATCAATTTAAGTTTTGATTATCGCGTAAAAAAGTTCAACGCTTTTCTTCGATTTAACCAATTTTCAGGGGTGGATTTAACTAATTGGAATGATGTAATTGATAGCTATTCTGCTAAATTAACTACCGACCTATCGTTGGGTTATACCTTTAATAAATATGTGAATATTACCTTTGGGGGAAATAATATTTTTGATGTCTATCCTTCACACCAAGACCCAGGTCTGACAGAAAGCGGAGGAATGTGGGATGCTGTTCAAATGGGTTTTGGAGGTGCCTATTTCTTTGGCCGGATAGGTATTAAATTTTAGCTCCAATTTTCCAAATAATATATCAAGCAGAGAGGCTGTCTCCTACATTTGACAAAGCAAACATAGGAGACAGCCTCTTCTGCATTCTTTACTAGAATTTATTTATTAGGCTGCGGCGTGTATCGCAAATATGGTTTTACAATTCTATGTCCCTTTGGAAAACGGGCAGGAACCTCTTCTGTTGGAATTGAATTTACAATGATGCAATCTTCACCATCCTTCCAATCCACTGGAGTTGCCACGCTGTGGTTGGCTGTTAATTGCAATGAATCAATAACACGCAAAATTTCCTGAAAATTTCTCCCTGTTGATGCAGGGTATGTTAAGGTTAACTTAATTTTTTTATCAGGACCAATAACAAAGACTGATCGCACTGTTAATGTATCAGAAGCATTAGGGTGAATCATTCCGTATAAATTTGAAATTTCTTTACTCGGATCAGCAATAATTGGAAAGTTGACTTCTGTATTCTGCGTTTCATTGATGTCTTTAATCCAACTTAAATGTGATTCAAGAGGATCTACGCTAATAGCAATTACCTTAACATTACGCTTGTCAAATTCAGCTTTCAATTGTGCTGTTCTACCCAGTTCAGTGGTACAAACAGGGGTAAAATCAGCCGGATGAGAATAAAAAACACCCCAACCATTACCTAGGTAATCATGAAAATCGATTTCACCGAAGGTGGTTTGTGCTTTGAAATTAGGGGCGATATCGCCAAGTTTTAGCTCCATAGTTTTTACGTTTATAGTTATTAATATAAACAAATATATTTTCAATAAACAACAAATAGTTATTCTATGTTTTAAATAGATTATAAAACATTAAAAAACTCTGAGAAAAGTTTATAAAGCAAAAACTCAGGGATTTCGTAATTTTCAACCAAATTAAAAATGACAACATTGAACGAAAATTTCCTTATTCATCAGGTTGAATTACGCTTGTTGGTAGCTTTTTTATTAGGTGCTGTAATTGGCACAGAGCGTCAGCTTAGGCATAAAATGGCTGGCATGCGTACTAATGCATTAGTTGCGGTTGGATCTTGTCTGTTTGTATTGCTTGGCGTTAAAATTATGGGAGATCAATCAAGTGCTGCCCGTGTAGCAGCTCAAATTGCATCAGGTATCGGTTTTTTAGGAGCCGGTGTAATTATGAAAGATAATTTTAACATCAGTGGATTAAATACAGCTGCTACTGTGTGGTGTTCTGGAGCTGTTGGTGCTTTATGCGGAATGGGTTATGGTTACGAGGCTTTTTTAGGCAGCTTTTTTGTATTGTTTTCGCATGTATTTTTACGTCCGCTGGGCAAACAAGTGGTCAGCAAATATTCGTCGTATGAGGAAGGCGAAAAACGTTATACCTTAAAAGTAAACTGCACGAACGAGGCTGAAAAAAGAATTCGGGAAACCGTTTTGGACTATATCAAAAAATACAACATGCGCATTGTAAACATGAACCTTGAGTTCGACAAAGTAAAGAACGAATCAATTATCGTATTTGAGGTTTTAAGTTACAAAGCAGGAAACCAAGACGTCATGGAAATGATGCAGACCATTAACGAGGACGAAAGCGTTTCAGCAGCCTTCTGGGAAGTGGAAGTGGATAACCGTTAGCCGTTTATCGCCTTCCACAATAAATCTTTTAGCTCAGTAATACCTTTTTGCGCAACCGACGAGATAAATTGAGCTGGAATCCCTTTCGGCAATTCATTTCTCATTTCAGCCATTAACTCATCATCCAACATATCACTTTTGGTAATAGCCAGTACCCGGGGTTTATCTAACAGCTCAGGGTTGAATTGACGAATTTCATTCAACAAAATTTCGTACTCTTGTTTAATATCTTTACTATCTGCAGGTACCATAAACAATAGTACCGAGTTACGTTCAATATGACGTAAAAAACGCAAACCAAGTCCCCTGCCTTCAGCAGCACCCTCAATAATACCTGGGATATCAGCCATAACAAACGACTTGTTATTTCGGTAAGCCACCACCCCAAGGTTAGGAACCATTGTTGTAAAAGGGTAATCTGCAATTTCAGGTTTTGCTGCAGAAACAACCGACAATAAAGTTGATTTACCGGCATTTGGAAAGCCAACCAAACCAACATCAGCCAGTAACTTTAGTTCCAACACACGCCACTCTTCACTTCCTGCCTCTCCAGGCTGAGCAAATCGAGGCGTCTGATTAGTTGACGATTTGAAATGCCAGTTACCTAGCCCTCCACGACCTCCAGGGGTAATAATTTTGGTTTCACCGTCTTGAGTAATCTCATGTAAAATTTCATCCGTTTCGGCATCTTTTATCACAGTACCCAGAGGCACCTCCAAAATCTCATCTTTACCTTGAGCCCCTGTTTGTAAAGCGGCCCTGCCCCCTTCACCGTTTTCAGCAATAACATGCTTACGGTACTTCAAGTGTAACAAGGTCCAAAGCTGACTGTTCCCTTTCACAATAATATGGCCACCTCGACCGCCATCACCGCCATCCGGACCACCCTTTGCTGTTTTTTTATCCCTGTGCAAGTGGGCAGATCCTGCTCCTCCTGCTCCTGAACGACAGCAAATACGTACATAATCAACAAAATTGGAACCTTGACTCATAATTCTTTGGGGCTAAGCGCAATTAAATTACATGAATTGTAAATTTAACTACTGCATTAAAAAGAAAGAAGTACGAAATAAGAAGTAAGAGTCTTTCCTACTTCATAATTCGTACTTCTTATACTGAATTTTATTAATAAGCGTCTACTACATCGCAGATGTTATTGAAAATTTCATCAATAGCACCAATTCCGTAAACGCCGGTAAACTTATTTTGACCTTTGTAGTAGTTAGCTACTGGGGCAGTTTTATTATTGTATTCATCAATACGTTTTTGAATAATTTCAGGGTTCTGATCATCCGGACGGCCTGAATCTTTTCCACGTAACAATAAACGTTTTTTCAATTCTTCATTTTCAACCTCTAAAGCAACCATACCTGAGATAGAAGTATTCTTTGAAGTCAATAACTGATCTAAAGCTTCTGCCTGAGCAACAGTACGAGGGAAGCCATCAAAAATAAATCCCTTGGCACTTGCGTTCGCATCAAGTTTATTGCTAATCATTCCAATTACAACCTCATCTGGCACCAAAACTCCCTGATCCATCAACTTCTTTGCCTCTAAACCCAATTCTGTACCGGCAGCAATTTCAGCACGAAGAATATCTCCGGTTGATAAATGCACCAACTGGTACTTGTCGATTAACTTTTGTGATTGAGTTCCTTTGCCGGCTCCCGGAGGGCCGAATAAAACTAAGTTCAGCATGTTTTAAGTTGGTTAAAACTAAAATAGCCTGCCATTTGCTGACAGGCTATTGATTGAATTTTGGTGGACCCAAAGGGAGTCGAACCCCTAACCTTCTGATCCGTAGTCAGATGCTCTATCCAATTAAGCTATGGGTCCTTCTTTTATTGAAGGCCGCTATCGTTGTAACGGGAGTGCAAATATAAGGAGGTTTTTAAGTTTGCCAAAGGTTTTTAAAAAAAAATCCGCACTATTATTATTTCTACTTCATTATCAGCGAAATAAATTTCAATATTAATCTTCCATTGTCATATACAAATAACCTAATGCAGCATTTTAAGAGGTTTTATCATCCTTGACACATCACTTTTTTATTATAAAACATCAATTATGTTAAATGAAGTATTTTCAAATGCAATGAATAATGATTAAATTCAAGTTTATCTAGATTAAAAACATTTTCTATAACCTCTAATAAATTCACTATGAAGAAGCTCTCTATCTTTCTCTTAATTATTATTGGGGCTACATTAAGTTCTTCAGCTCAAAACTTTAGAATAAACGGTTACACAAATTATGTTTTTGACGATGCTGTTGATTCTTATTATAGCAACTCTGCCTATTTTAATGGCACCATCAAAGGAGGCTTCCAGTGGGGAGCAGGTGTTGAGTATATGTTACCAACTCAACAACAAAAATCCTATGGAATTGAACTTTCTTACCTTCATCAAGACACAAACGCACCGACAGATTATGTATCTGATATTACCGGCCAAATAAGACATGCCGATTTTGACATGAAACTTGATTTTATCATGTTAGGTGCAAATGGTTATATGAAAGTTAATCCAAAGGTTGAGCCTTATTTTGGATTAGCGGCGGGTGTTGGTATTTTCAATGTTGACAATCCGGTTAGCGGAACCGGCACAAATGCTACAAAATTTTCATGGGCACTAAAAGGAGGCGCAAACATTTATGCCACCCCTAAGGTAGCCATAAAAGTACAGGCAGCCTTACTTTCGTCAGTTCAGGCCGTGGGAGGAAGTTTATATTTTGGAACAGGGGGAGCAGGTGCTGGTGCTAGTGGCTACTCTTCCATGTTACAATTTATTCTAGGTGGAGGTTTGACTTTCAACTTTGAGTAATCTAAGCTATTAAGAGAGCAGTAATTCCCTTTAACCTGGATTACTGCTCTCCTATTCCCTCAGATAAATGAAATGCTTTTACCTGGGGATAATTACTCATTATCCAGTTTAAAGCCGTTTTACTACGCAATCCGGTGGAGCAAACCAATAATACCGGACAAGACTCAGACCAATTGCATTCCGTAAAATCTAAAAGCGGAATACTCTCCCCTCCGATATTAAAGGCCTCAAACTCGTAAGGCTCCCTTAGGTCTATAATTCTTAAATTGGGGTAAGTCGCTTTCAATTCAGGCAAAGTTTCCTTGGTAATTTGCTTCTCAATACCTGAAAAATTGGATTGAGGGCTCTTTTCAGGCTCCCAATAAGTAAACACCTGTGGATGCATCGTTAATGTATTCCAAACCCAAAGTTTACCTGCCATACTTTCTCCTGCACCGGTAATAATTTTTATTGCCTCTAACGCTTGCACGCTACCTACCAAGCCGGGCAATGCTCCTACTACTCCTATTTCTGAACATGTTTGATTTTCCATTTCTTCTGGAGGCTCGGGATACAGGGCTTCCAACCCTGGAGAACCATGATAATGAAAAACCGATACTTGCCCTTCAAAACGATGAATTGAACCATATACCAATGGTTTTTCAAATTTTTCACAGCAGGAATTCAGCAAATAACGGGTAGTAAAATTATCAGAACCATCAATCACCAAATCGGCACATAAAACTAAGGCATCGGCATTATATTCATCCAGTTTGGCTGTCACTGCCTCAATATCGATTTCAGGATTCAGCTTTCTTAATTTATCAGCAGCAACTATGCTTTTGGCCTTTCCTATATCTTCAACAGAATAAAGAACTTGCCGTTGCAGATTGGTTAAATCAACCTTATCAAAATCAACAATCACTAATTTCCCCACTCCTGCCGCAGTAAGATATTGCAAAACCGGACAACCCAAGCCCCCAGCACCAATTACCAAAACATGAGCTTTAGAAAGCTTTTCTTGTCCGTTTAATCCTATTTCAGGCAAAATCCATTGCCGGCGATACCGCTCAAAGTTTGTCATGCAAAATCCTCAAAAATCGTTTATGCTAAAAAGTCTTATCCCAATCTTTCCATACAGGTTCATAGCCTTGCGATTTAATAGCCTGAATTACATCCGGAACTTTTCTTTCGTCAGAGATCTCAAACTGTTCTAGTGATTGAGAGGCAACCGTATACCCGCCAGGATTAGTTTTGGACCCCGCACTCATGGAGGTAATTCCCAGGTGAATCAACTGGTCTCTGAATTCAGGTGTTTCACGAGTAGAAAGACTCAATTCAATTTCAGGCTTAAATAAACGGTATGCTGAAATTATCTGCACAAAATCACGGTCGCTAACAGGTAATTTAGGCGGCAAACCTCCGCTGCAAGGGCGTAAACGAGGAAAAGAAATTCCATATTGAGTTTTCCAATAAGCCTTTTCCAGGTAATTAACATGTAAACCGGTAAAAAAACAGTCAGCCCGCCAATCGTCTAACCCTAACAAAACACCCAAGCCCATTTTTCGCACACCAGCCCTTCCAATGCGGTCGGGAGTTTCCAATCTATAATCAAAGTTTGATTTTTTGCCTTTAGGATGATGTATTTTATAATCTTCACGATGATAAGTCTCCTGGTAAACCAGGACATTTTCTAATCCATGTGACATCAACTTTTTATACTCATGTTCGTCTAATGGCTGCACCTCCATTGATACGTGATCAAACACAGGCCCTATTAGTTTCAGAGCATTCTCGAAATAATCAACCCCTACCGTTTGATTAGCCTCCCCTGAAACTAGCAACACATGCCGGTAACCCATTGACTTTACAAATTCAGCTTCAGCTAATAATTCTGCATCTGTAAGCGTTTTCCGCTCTAACTTGTTATCATAACTAAAGCCGCAATAGGTGCAAATGTTTTGGCACTCGTTGCTTAAGTAAAGCGGAATATAAAGTTGAATAGTTTTTCCAAATCGCTTTAGAGTCAAACGCCTGCTTTCTTCAGCCATCAGCTTAACATACTGAGATGCAGCAGGAGAAAGTAAAGCTTTAAAATCCTCGAGTGATCGCTTAGGAGTATAAATTGCTCTTAAAACATCATCAGGCGTTTTGCGGTAAATACTATCCAGCGTTTCTTCCCAGGAATAATTATTAAATACAGTTGTAAAGCTATGCATGCTCATCTTACAATAAATCAAGAAATTCGGTAAACGGACTACTCGCTTCGGCATGAGAACGAAGAGTATCTAACCCTGATATATATGCTTCCCTACCAGCTTCAACAGCTTTTTTGAATGCCGAAGCCATTTTTTCAGGGTTAATGGCACCTGCAATTGCGGTATTTACCAGCACTGCATCTGCACCTATTTCCATTGCCAGAGCCGCATCTGAAGGACGACCAATTCCGGCATCCACTACTACGGGCACTCTGCTTTGTTCAATAATGATTTCTAAAAACTTGCGACTCACCAAGCCCTGGTTAGAACCGATTGGAGCCCCTAACGGCATTACAGCTGCCGTTCCAACATCCTCCAAACGCTTACAAATGACCGGATCGGCATGAATATAAGGTAATACCGTAAAACCCAGTTTCACCAACTCTTCGGCAGCCTTCAGGGTTTCTACAGGATCAGGCATAAGGTATTTAGGATCAGGATGTATTTCGAGTTTCAAAAAATCTGTTTCAAAAACTTCACGAGCCAACAATGCGCATTGAATAGCCTCTTCGGCAGTTCGCGCCCCGGAGGTATTAGGCAATAGATTAACCTTAAGTAGCTCTAAAGTACTTAGCAAATTTTCCTGCTCAAGCCCCTTCTCCACCCTCTTTAAAGCAGCGGTAACCAATTCCGAACCTGAAGATAGAATTGCAGCCTTCATTATTGGGTTAGAACCAAATTTACCGGTCCCCAAAAAAAGGCGGCTAGTAAATGCTCTGCCTCCGATTATAAGTTGATCATTCATTTTCAGATAAGTTGAGATGTTGATGATATTTTATTTTCAAACTCTTGAACCATTACACACGCATCTTCAGCATGTGTAATAACTGATGAAACTGCCACTCCATAAACCCCGGCCTCTTTTAACCCTTCAACATCGTCAATGGTCAATCCGCCAATTGCAATTACCGGCAATTCCAAAGCTTCTGTTTTCATCTGTTTCAAAATCGCTTGATAACCTTGTAAACCTAACAAAGGGCTTAGGTTTTGTTTTGTAGTTGTAAACCGGTAAGGGCCCAAACCAATATAATTTACTCCCATTCCAGACAGTGCTCGAATGTCATCAATCGTGTTGGCTGTACCTCCAATAATAAAATCCGAACCTAAAGCTTCACGTACATCAAGTGGAGACGAGTCTTTTTTACCTAAATGCACGCCATGAGCCCCTATTGCTTTTGCAATATCCGGACGATCATTAATAATTAACACCGCATTTGCGGCCTTACATACTTGCAAGGCTTGCAGGGCCGATGACAAAATAACATTATCATCATAGTTTTTAAGCCTGAGCTGAATCCAGCGGCAACCTGCATTCAATGATTTTTGAATATTTTGAAGATGTTCGGCAGGCGTAGCACCTTGAGAGATATACTGTAAACTAGCTATTTGCATGATAAGCTAACAATGTTTGATTTGAATGAATTAACCGATACACATATTTTTTTGCCTCTAAGCAGGCGTTTTCCAATGATTGCCCATTGGCAAGTTGAGCTGTGATAGCCGCTGATAAACAGCATCCTGTACCATGTTTAGGACTGCCCATTGGCCCTAAGGGGTTTAGTTCTGTTATCTGTCCGTTTACGATGAGTAAGTCGGTTCCCGGAGTTGTCGAAGAATGCCCTCCCTTTAAAAGTACAGGGCATTTTGCCGACCACAACACTGCAGCTTCAATTGCATTTTCATTAACCGTCATTTCTTGCATCTCAGGAACGTTAGGAGTTAACAATGCCAGATGCATCAATGAACTTTCGAGGCCCACTACATTATGAAAAGGGGTTCCCATTGAGGGACCCAAAACCGGATCAACAATAAACTTCAGATTGGGTCTGATTTTCTTTGCTACCTCTACTATTTCGCTTAAAACTTCCCAATTTTGGATGATACCTACCTTAACATATTCCACAGGGTATCTGCTTAAAAGGGGGTTAAGCTGATTGATTATTGATTGCGGGCTTAACCAATCTACATTGAAGACTTGCTCTTCGGTTTGCACGGTTACAGCAGTACAAACCGAAAGTCCCATTACTCCTAGCTGCTCAAATGTTTTGCAGTCTGCAACCAGCCCGGCTCCTCCAGTAGGATCAAAACCGGCAATAGTTAGCACATAAGGGCGGTCACACAATTTTTCCATCGTTGCAAAGGATTATGAAAATTCCATATGTAGCCTAAAAGGGCCGCATGCTGAAATCTCCGGTTTATTATTTCGTTAAAATGGGCAGGTGTTACTCCACCCAGAGCTACAGCCGATTCCAGGTCATGTTGATCTACAATCCAGTTCTCTTCAGCATGATGCCCCACTTTGGAAATACTGTCAAAGACCGGACTGCACAAAACCCAATCGAATTGACTAAGCTGCTGTAGTTCGAGCAGCGAATGCGCTCCTGATGACGTTTTCAGATTATGCTCACAGCATGTTTGTTTATAAAACCCGAATTGCTCTATTGTTAGGTTTAATCGAGCATTTTTAGGTAAATGCCATCCAGCAAGTCCTTCAAATGACGGATGCCAATCTGCAGCATGCACAAACACCTGCTTTCGCAGCATATCCGGCCATTGCTCCAATACATTCCCTAATTCATCAGTCGTCAACATTGGCTTTCTGAAATGAATCAAAAAAGGATACACTTCTTGCATAGCCAGCAATAAACTGACTTCATTTTCAGAGGGAACTTCCATTGATATAACTCTAATCTTAAGGGGGGGCATCTACCTAACAATTTAAAAGCAACCTAGCTGTAAATATTAAAACCGCTTTCTGCAAACTCTTTTGCCTTATTGCTCATTTCCTCCAAAGTTTCGGCATTATTGTCTTTGATCTCTTGCGAAATTTTCATTGAACAAAACTTAGGTCCACACATAGAACAAAAGTGAGCCGTTTTAGCACCTTCAGCAGGCAATGTTTCATCGTGATAACTTCGAGCAGTTTCAGGATCCAAAGACAAATTAAACTGATCATTCCAGCGGAATTCAAAACGAGCTTTACTCAAGGCGTCATCGCGTAATTGTGCTCCCGGATGCCCTTTAGCCAAATCAGCCGCATGGGCCGCAATTTTATAGGTAATTACACCTGTACGCACATCTTCTTTATTCGGTAAACCCAAATGCTCTTTAGGTGTTACATAACATAACATCGCACAGCCATACCAACCGATTTGTGCCGCCCCAATGGCAGATGTTATATGATCGTATCCTGGAGCTATATCAGTTGTAAGTGGACCTAAAGTATAAAAAGGAGCTTCGTAGCAGTGCTGCAATTGCAAATCCATATTTTCTTTAATCATTTGCATAGGCACATGCCCAGGGCCCTCAATCATTACCTGAACATCATGTTTCCAGGCTATTTTGGTTAGCTCACCCAAAGTTTTTAATTCAGCAAATTGCGCTTCATCATTGGCGTCATAAATCGAACCTGGACGTAATCCATCACCTAAGGAGAAAGAAACATCATAAGCCTTCATAATCTCACAAATTTCTTCAAAATGAGTATAGAGGAAGTTTTCCTTATGATGAGCCAAACACCAACCTGCCATGATAGAACCGCCACGAGAAACAATTCCTGTAACCCGATTAGCCGTAAGCGGTACGAATTGTAAACGCACTCCTGCATGAATGGTAAAATAATCCACTCCCTGTTCTGCTTGCTCTATCAATGTATCACGGAAGATTTCCCAACTTAAGTCTTCCACTTTTCCGTTTACTTTTTCTAAGGCCTGGTAAATTGGAACAGTTCCAATAGGAACTGGTGAATTGCGTAGCACCCATTCACGCGTTTCATGAATGTTAGCCCCAGTACTTAAATCCATAATAGTATCAGCACCCCAACGACAGGCCCACACTGATTTTTCTACTTCTTCTTCAATAGAAGAGGTAACTGCTGAATTTCCAATATTGGCATTGATTTTAACCAGAAAGTTGCGACCGATAATCATCGGTTCAATTTCAGGATGGTTGATGTTAGCAGGAATTATGGCCCGGCCTGCCGCAATTTCCTCACGTACAAACTCAGGGGTGATAGGCCCGCGAGGCGTTCTGGCACCAAAGGATTCTCCAGGATGTTGTTTATACGCTGTTTCTAAAAGTTGATTTTCACGAATGGCAACATATTCCATCTCAGCCGTGATAATGCCTTGTTTGGCATAATGCATTTGGCTTACATTTTTTCCTGGTTTTGCTTTCAACGGCAACCCTAAATTTGGAAAGCGAATATCTTCGAGTTTAGGATTATTCAACTGCTTTTGTCCGTATTCTGAACTAAGCTGTGCTAATTGCTCCACGTCGTTGCGCTTTCTAATCCAATTGCGACGCAGTTGAGGCAATCCCTTTCTTACATCAATCTCTTGTTGAGAATCTGTATACGGACCAGAGGTATCATACACTACCACCGGGGCATTCTTAACCGGAGGCTTTGTTTTATCAAAAGGCTGCGTATCATTTAAACTGATCTTACGCATGGCCACTTCTATATCATGATTTGAACCTTTTACATAAATTTTTTCCGACGCAGGAAACGGCTCACGGCTAATTACATGATTTTGCGGTTGTTGGCTGTTGTTTTTCATTTTATAATATGAAATAGGGATTTAAATCAAATGCTTAAGATTATGGGAATATTTTAACCACCCTGACTGGCTGTTACTATGGTTATATGAGCTGATTCAGGAACGAGAGTGGTACTCCAGCTACTTCGAGGAATCACACGATTGTTGAGGGCAACAGCAATTCCACGCTTTTCAAGCAGGTTAAGTACTGAAAGTAAAAAGCTTAGTTTAAGTTCTTGTTCCGAAAACTGATAAGGCGTTTTGTTTACAAACACTTCCATGTAAATAAGTTTTGGGGTAAACTTCAGGAAGTGCTAAAACCAATTAAGGCGAGCAAAATCATGAAAAGGCCAAACCATAAGGTTCCGCCGTAAACTTTTCCCTACGTCAGTATGAACTGCATCAGGTTCAAAGGGTATTATCTCAGTCTGGCTGGTTACAGACACCCCTAAAGTTTACCATAGTACGTTGCGAATATACGGTTTCTTCTTAAACAAGCAACAGGAAGAATGGATCATCCATTCGTATTCTTTCGAACACGTCACAGACGCGCGAGAACAGAGGTTAACTAAAGATCCACTTAAACCAACATTTATAACGTAGGGAGAGAAGGTAAACTTGCCATATAAACTTCATTATTACCTAGAGAGTTGATTTCTCTCAAAAGAAAAGGTTTCGATGGATTAACCGAAACCTTTTCTATATCCTTAAATAGTAAGAACTACCTTATTTCTTGGTTTCCCCGCCTTTAGGTTTTGAAATGGATTCACGCATTTCTGTATCGGCTTTCATATTTTGCATGCGGTAATAATCCATAATACCCATATTACCCGCTTTAAAGGCATCAGCCATTGCTTTAGGAACTTCCGCTTCAGCTTCAATTACCCTTGCACGCGCGTCTTGTGCTTTTGCACGCATTTCTTGCTCTAAAGCAACAGCCATAGCGCGGCGCTCTTCGGCACGGGCGTTTGCCACTTTTAAATCGGCTTCGGCCTGGTCTGCTTGTAATTTAGCGCCGATGTTTTCACCAATATCAATGTCGGCAATATCAATAGAAAGAATTTCGAAAGCCGTTCCTGAATCCAGGCCTTTTCCCAATACTACTTTTGAAATTCGATCAGGATTTTCCAATACTTCCTTGTGACTAGAAGCCGAACCGATAGTGGTTACAATTCCTTCACCAACACGGGCTAAAATAGTTTCCTCACCGGCACCACCTACTAATTGGTTAATGTTAGCACGAACTGTAACACGGGCTTTAGCAACTAACTGAATACCATCTTTTGCTACCGCAGCAACCGGTGGCGTATTGATTACGCGGGGATTAACCGATAATTGCACGGCATCAAATACATCGCGTCCAGCAAGGTCTATGGCCGTAGCCAGTTTAAAATCCAACGGAATGTTTGCTTTATCAGCTGAAATCAATGCTTTAATTACATTATTCACATGCCCTCCGGCAAGGTAGTGTGTTTCAATATCATTGCTTGTGATCTTTAATCCGGCTTTGGTCGAAGTGATCATAGCATTTACTACCAGTGCAGGCGGAACTTTTCGCAAGCGCATCAGCACCAAGGTAATTAAACTTATAGGTGCTCCTGACAGCCAGGCAGTAAACCATAGGTTTACCGGAAAAAGATAAAGAAAAACAAAAAGTGCTATTACAGCCCCTACAACAGATAGTACAATAGTAAATGGTTCCATTTTGGCTCAGTATAGTTAATAAACGATAGAATGTTTCTACCGCATAAAGATGAAAAAAAAATAAATTCAAAATATAACTTTTAGCCAATAGTTATTAAATCATATTTAGTCATTTAGTAAAGTAGTATTTATAAACAAAAAGAGCTGCTACTTTTCGCAGCAACTCTCCTAAGTAGTTAATATTATGCTAAAAATTGAATTAAGAGTTTACAATAGCATCAATTGCTGTAAAATCCGGTAGTTCACCTGCGTTCTCTAACACTTCTGCATATTTAATAGTTCCTTGCTCATCAATAACAAAGGCTGCACGTTTGGCAACTCCTTTTAAACCTAATACAAAGGTTTCATATTGCGCATCATATGCATTGGAAACTTCCTTATTAAAATCAGAAAGCAGGGGAAATTGATAATTATTATCTTCTTTAAACTTTGCCAAAGTAAATGGAGTATCTACTGAAATACCAAGTACTTGAGCATTCAATTTTTTATAATACCCGAATTTATCACGCATAGTACAAAGTTGCTCGGTACAAATGCTTGTAAATGCCAATGGAAAGAAATGAAGTATCACTTTTTTACCCTTAAAATCATTAAGCGATACTACTGTGTTATCCGAACTAAACAATTTAAAATCGGGAGCCTGATCTCCAACTTTTAATGCCATAACTATATTGGTTTTATTTAAATGTAGAGCAATCTATTAAAACATCGATAATCTAACAAAAATTATTTAATCAAAGACAACTGCTCATCAACAATCATCAAACCTTCTTCAAACGAACGAGGGCTATATCCTAATTCTTTTATCGATTTATCTAAAACAAAACCTGTTTTTACCGGACGTTTCGCCGGTTGATTTAAAGTATCTGCAGAGATAGGGTTGATCAATGATTTATCTAATTTCCAGAAATCAGCAATTCGTTCAACAATTTCCAAAATGCTCATAAAATCCTTACCTGAGGCATTAAAAATCCCCTTCACTCTTTTTTCCATAGCCAGAATACAGGCATCTGCCAAATCCTCGGCTAAAGTAGGATTTCGATATTGATCATTCACCACATTTATATTCTGTCCCTTTTCTAAAGCAGCTTTGGCCCACAATACAATATTGCTGCGGCTCATATCTTTTACTACACCAAACACGATAATGGTTCGTAAAATAGCGTAATCGATTTCGCTATCTTTTAATAACTCTTCCGACTCCAGCTTGGTTTGTCCGTAATAACTTAATGGATTAGGAGATGCTTCTTCATCATAAGGCCCGTTCGCCCCGTCAAAAATAAAATCAGTTGAAAGATGAATAAAGTGAGAGTTGGTTTGCTTGCAGGCATCAATAAAATATTGAACAGCATCAACATTCAATTTTTTACAAAGTTCACGTTCCGCTTCACAAGCATCAACATTGGTCATTGCTGCTGTGTGAATCAAATGATCAGGACGATGCTTTAACATGACTGATTCTACTTCAACTTGATTAGTTATATCTAAGCTCTCATAGACATATCCTGTTTCACGATATCGGTCGGCCCCTTTGGCTGTCGCTATCACCAAATATTCAGGATTATTTCTTAATTTATCCAGAAGCTTTTGCCCTAACAATCCGTTGCTGCCTGTAATCAGTACTTTTTTTGACATAAATAGTGAGTTATTCAGTGCAAGATGGGACGAAAAACTCAAAATTACCATTAGTTTTTTTTAACAAACTAGCTTTCAACTCATTCTCATTAAAGTAAATCTCGATGGAAGACATTTCTTGTCTGAATTTTCCCAGATGAAACTATCCAATCATCAAACCGTTTTCTACATACTTGTCTTTAATATTGCTGTGAACCACATCTAAAATACACGACTCATCATCCGGAATATTATTGAATACAGCCAGTAATGTTTTCTTCATTCTGTCTCCAACAGAAAAGAAGCCATTTTTTAAAAAATCAATAGTAGGATAATAACAATTGTTCCAAATTTTCTACACTACGACCGTTTACTTCTGGATGGCATGTGATAAAAAATGAATATTTTCAATGGCTGGCTTCACAAAGGGACACACTTCCTGGGAATGCTTAAAAACAAGCTTATACATCTCTTTTATTAAAAGCTTAACTCAGCCATTACCGGAAAATGATCAGAGGGGAATTTACCATGGTAGGTATCAGTAAGCACGCCCCATTTAAGTACTTTAATGGCCTTGGATACGAAAATATGATCAATGACCTCATTTTTATCTACCTGCTTCCCGAACCCATTGAATGAGCCATTGTTAACATAGGGATAGTTAACTTCTTTAAAGGTATCTTTCAGCACACCTGAATTGGCGATATTCTTATAACATTCGCTGTCGGGTGTAGCATTAAAATCGCCGGTTAAAACAACCGGTTCATTTCCGGCAATTGCTTTGATTTTGGCTAATATCAATTTACTGCCTTCGTTACGAGCCACAACACCCTGATGATCATAATGAGCGTTAAAGAAATAAAATTTCCGTTTTGTCTTTATATCCTGTAAATAAACCCATGAGCAAATACGGTTGCAGCAGGTAGCATCCCAGCCCAATGAAGGCTTATCGGGAGTTTGAGAAAGCCAGAAATCGCCTTTATTTAATAACCTGAACTTATCTTTCTTAAAGAAAATTGCCGAATGCTCACCTTTATCCTTACCATCATCACGGCCAATACCATAACGTTCGTATTGCGGCATTGTATTGGTGATATCATCCAATTGGTGCTTTAAAGCTTCCTGGGTTCCAAAAACATCAAAGTCGTGAAAACGGATGAGAGCGGCAACAATCGGAGCCCTGTCAACCCATAAATTACCGGCATCACCCGGATTATCGAACCGAAGGTTATAGGTACTAACTTTTAAGGCTTGTGCGTAAGCCAGCCTTGTACAACACGCCAGTACCAGTACCAACGTGAAAAAGAAACGGTTTAATTTCATTGTAATGTAGTTGGGTTTTCTATATATTTTTCGGATTGTAGATTTCGGATTATAACATATAAGTTGTCTCAATCCAAAATCTAAAATCCAAAATCTAAAATCATTTTAACTTTAATTCGGCCACTACCGGTAAATGATCAGATGCATAGGTTTCAGAGATCACCTGATGCGATAACACCTTAATTATAGAAGGCGTATACATAATAAAGTCGATCTCCCGATCAGGATTAATCACTGGGATGGTAGGTGCACAATTTTGCATGCAGCTGCGTTTAAAGAACTGATCGGTATAATTAATGGGTTCTGAACCTGGCACGGCATTAAAATCGCCGCATAAAATTACCGGCTGTTTCTCATTTTTAAACAATTCAGCAATTTTCTGAACCTGCAGCATTCTGTTTTCAGGTTTAAGATCGAGATGGGTTGCGGCAAACTTTACTTTCCTTCCATCTTTTAACGCTACCGTAATAACTGCTAAAGCACGCGGTTCTCCACCAGCTCCCTCTTGCATTGGTAAGGCATAAGCAACCGAATCAAGCACCGGATATTTAGAGAGCACTGCTATACCGTATTCCCCACCCTGAAAATCAATACCTTTAGCAAAGAACGAATACATACCGGTTAAACGGGCCAGCTCACGGGCCTGGTGCATCTCTTTACCCGAACGGCTTGTATGCACATCTATCTCCTGTAAAGCAACAAGATCAGGCTTTGCGGCATTAATCACTCTGGCTATTGCAGCAAGATCTATTTTAGAACCTTCCGAAGGCGGATTGCAATGATGCACATTATACGTCATTACCCTAAGACCGGAATCTTTAGGCTTTTCATTGTTGTTGGCGGCATTAATATTTTCACCAGCTCCAATTAAAAGGAGCATCAAAAGGACTAATTTATTTATATACTTCATTTTAAATTGAGATTTAAACTAATCACTTCACTTTGTTAATCAAAAATTTATGTTCGTCGTTGTATGTGTTTTCATTAGTTAACCCCATCCAACCAGCCTGGATTTTGGGTAAGATTTTTATTCAGTAATCGTTCCTGAATGGGAATCGGATATAGATAATCTCTCGCTTCATCAAAAGTCTTGGCAATGCTTGGGTTTACAAGTATTAAACCGCCTGATTGATTATTTTCCAATATTATTTCACTTCCCAATTTTAGGTATTGTGGCCCCTTAGCACTCGGTTTGGTACCAGTATAAATCTCTACATCAACCTGACCATCCTTATCAAGATCATACTTACCCAGTCCTGTAAAACACATTCCTTTATATTGTTCAGCTAATAAATGCCCCTCTTTCCATCTCAACAAATCATTCCATCTAAAACTTTCCATTACAAGTTCTATTCTACGCTCCCTGCGAATTTCTAACAATATACCTTTATTGCCACCGCTTACATGCGTGTACTGTCCGGCCAAATATGAATCAGGGGTTGCATTAGCCATAGCCATATCAAGGTTAGGCATCCCTACCCTGTCGCGTAACAGCTTAACCGATTTATCAATATCAGCCTGGGTTAATTCTCCCAATTCTGCTTTAGCCTCCGCATAATTCAACAACACCTCGCCATAACGAAACAACGGCATATCATTCGAAGATCGGTTAAACGAATCGTAGGTTTCTTCAGTTACAAACTTAATCAACTGGTATCCGGTTACTGAAGCCCCGAATGAAGGAACCAACTTATTTGTATTGCCAATCCGGGTGTATCCGGGTGTACGTATTGTTTGCGACAAGCGGGGATCACGATTTTGTGTCTCGTCATAAAACTGCATCTTATCATAACCGGCTATATCTGTGAAGCGAGTCCCGTCTTTCATTAAATAGCTATTTACCAGTTTCTTTTCAAGACCCGGTTTACCGTAAGATGCTGTAATTGTATAGTAGTTAAGATTATGCCATATCTGCAACTCATTACTAAAGCGTCTTGCTAGAATTATTTCCTGATCTATTGCCTTTGCTGATGAAAAAAGCTGTAAGTAGGCTTTATCAGGAGTACTTTTATAAATGCTGTATTGTTTACTATTGATTAATTCTTCAGCAGCGGAAGCTGATTCTCTAAGAAACTTATCAGCCTCCGGTAAATTAAACTCTGTATGATATTTTCTGAATGTTCCTTCAAAAAGGCAGATTCTTGATTTCAGCGCCAGGGCTGTCCATTTGGTTACCTGCTCTACACTCCTTGTAGTACCCAAGTTTGCAACGGCATAATTTATATCGGCAAGTACTGAGTCCATCACCAGTGTCCGTGGATCCCTGGCTTTCTGCAAAGCAGCTTCATCATTAATGTTTATCACACCCGAATACCAGGGTACATCACCAAACTTTGATACTTTATCAAAATAAAAATAGGCGCGGAACAATCGGGCTATGGCCACGTATTTCTTCACTGAAGGACCATTGATAAACTTATTATAATTTGCCAGGAAGTAGTTTATCTTCCTTAATTCGCCCCAGGTCCATGAACCGCCCGATACTGGCACCGTACGTTTACCGGTAAGCATGTCCCCAAGATCTGTTTTCACAATATTATCCACGTCTTCATTGTAAACTCCTTCGGCGCTTGGAAAAAGACTGTAAAAAGAATTTGTATAAAGCTGCATATCCTTCTCCGTTTTAAAGAAGTTATCCGGCGATATATCGGAAAGTGGCTGGCGGTCCAGGTAATCTTTTTTACACGCTGCTACCGACAATAGTATAGTGGCTATGATGATATATAAATTAACTTTTTTCATGTCTAAGCTATATTTTCAATTTATTTATTTGAGTTAGAATGACAAATCAATACCCAGTGAATACACTTTGCTGAAAGGATATACCCTGGCGTTGCCATCAACCGTACGCCCGTTATAATCTGAAGCGGCTTGTTCAGGATCAATATAATCGTTGTTCAACTTTGAGAACGTGAACAGATTATCGCCGCTTAGGTATAGCCGGCATCTTGAAACCTTCAATTTATTAAGCAAAGAAGGAGGTATAGTATAACCTACTGTAAGATTCTTCATCCGGATATAGGCTAGATCCTGTATGTACCTATCATTCTTAACTTGCAGTTCTCCTCTGTCATTAAGCGCCTCATATCCCCTTAAGAGCGGGAAATAAGCATTCGGATTTTCTGGCGACCATACCTTATCCTGAAAATCTTTAGGAATAAACGAATAATATGGACGTGAATAAGGCCCCCAGAATTTATCAGCATTAGTACCCGGATACCAATTTTGACGACCAATTCCCTGGAAGAAAACCGATAGATCAAAACCTCCCCAGTTTGCATCTGCGGTAATCCCGAACGAATAACGCGGTAAAGAATTGCCTATAACTTTAAGATCGCCATGGTCGTCAAGGGTATTTTTACCGGCATTTACCATGTTATCGCCATTCAGGTCTTTAAACTTCATATCACCGGCTAATAATTTTGACCATTGTCCCGGTGCTCTAAGCCGCTGCTGATTTACGTACGATTGATCAATCTTGTAAGCGGCCGCCTCTTCATCCGTTCTAAAATAACCGTCGATGCTGTAGCCCCAAATCTCCCCTAATTGCTGCCCCACATAGTAATTGCTCAACAGGTTACCCGGATTATCGAAACGGGTGATCGTAGCTGTATAATCCGACAAACCTATACCGAAATTGTACGAGAACGGTTTATTAGCAAGGGTAGTCCTGTTTTTCCAATTCAGGGCAAGTTCCCATCCTTTGGTACGCATATCGGCCGCATTTTCTCGCGGTGATGAAGCGCCGAAAACTGCCGGCAATGTTTTTCCGGGGATCAGCATATCCTTAGTGTTTCGGATATACCAATCAAACGAAGCCGTTAACCTGTTATTAAACATGCCTATATCGGCTCCAATGTTTGTAGAGGTCGATTTCTCCCAGGTTAGATTAGGTGATATAGGTGCTGGAACCGTTAAATATTCCAGTTTCTTTCCATCCATAATATAATCGAGTGTTCCCCTGCCCAATAAAGGAATATAACCATAAATACCCGCTTCCTGCTGGTTGCCAAGTGAACCATAAGAAGCCCTGATTTTAAGGTCATTCATAACTTTTCTGAATTGGGTAAAGAACTGTTCTTCACTCACGCGCCATCCACCTGAAATTGAAGGAAAGAATCCAAACCTGTTTCCTTTGGGAAATTTGGAAGTACCATCATACCTGCCGTTAAACTCCAAAAGGTATTTATCGGCAAATACATAATTTACCCTTGAAAAAACACCCTGCAAGGCCCACTCGTTAGCATTACCGCTCACCTGCTGATCACCTGAACCCAGCGTAAGATCATTTAAATCTTCCGACAACAGGTCCTTTCTGAGTCCATACATGCGTTTGTAGCTTTGCAGCTCCTGATTATAGCCGGCCATAAATTTCAACAAATGTTTTCCGACTTGTTTATCATAGCTGGCGTAAGCATTTAGAACATGACTCTGACGGGTATAATTAGTCACTCCTAATTGATCAAAGCCTATATAATCAACCACTCCCGGATAGATGGACCATGGAGCGCGCGTTCTCCGCTGAAAATCGCTGGATGGATTATAAGTAAAGCTGTAATTACCTAATAACTCTAGTCCTTTGGCAAGCTTTGCTGAAAAACCTATGGTATTCACAAATTCGTTATTCTCCTCCCCGCCTTTTGATTTCCCATGTAACAGATCTGCATAAATTCCATCTCCTACGGTATAATTATTTAACTCCGTACGATAAGTTGCCGTACCATCAGGATTAACCGGTAGATAGGAAGGAAGTGCATGTACCGTAACCGATACGAAATTGCTGTTCACCCCCCATCCCGGATAGGTATATTTTGAAGCATTATATTGAGTGTTATTATTTACGGTTAACCAATCAGTTAACCGACCGGTGATTTTGGACCTTAGATTATAGGTATTATATCTATCCTGATTCACTCTCATAATACCATTCTTCTCATACATACGTCCCGAGAGGAAAAAGTCAATTTTTTCACTTCCTCCGGATAAGTTCAGTGAATGCTCAATAGAGTTTTGGGTGTTGCGGAACATGGTATTCCACCAATCCGTACTTCCATAGTAGACATATTGATCTTTTCCTTTACGGTTATCAATAATTACAGATGGCAGTGACTTATCGGTTTTCCTTTTTTTAAGTTCTGCGTAATCCTCATCAGTATAGCCGGTATAAGTATTACCCACTGCCCGCAAAAAAGCCTGATCGTTCAACATGGCAGCATCATAACCATCGGTGATAAAGTCTGTACGTACGGTAGGCGCTGTCCAACCAAAATTATTGCTGTAGTTTATACTGAGCTTTCCCTTCTTAGGCTGCTTAGTAGTTACTAGTACTACCCCAAAGGCTCCGCGGGCTCCATAAATGGCAGCCGAAGCAGCATCTTTTAATACCGAAATATTCTCAACATCCTTAGGATTGATGGTATTAATTGAGCCCGGTACACCGTCAATCAGCACCAGGGGCTCTCCTCCGCCGTTTATTGAAGTATTTCCGCGGACGTTGATTTTACCCTGTGAACCGGGTCGACCATCACCAAAGGATACGTTTACATTGGGAGCTGCTCCCTGCAGGGCCTGGGTGATATTAGCCACTGGCCGGTCTTCTATTCCTTTTGCATCAATCTGACTAATGGCTCCGGTTAAATTCACTTTTTTCTGCGTTCCGTAACCTACCACTACTACTTCCTTCAGCTGGCTCGCACTCTCTTTCATTTTAACCATTAAGGAGATTTTCTCTCCTGCCTTAACCTGATAGTTATTAAAAGTTTGTGATTCAAGACCTATAAAAGTGAAGGTGAAGCTGTAAGGACCTCCTGAAGGTAACTCAGCAAATGCAAACAGTCCATTTTCATTGGTAGCAACCGCACTCGAATAGCCGGTTGCTTTATTCTCCGCCTTAACAACTACGCCTGGGAGCACCTCTCCTTTTTCATCCTGTACAATCCCTGTAACTTTTGGGCCACCCTTTTGTGCGTAAACATTTATGCAGAGAACGCATAGTATTAAAAACATCAAACTTGCACTACACCTTTTTAAGAGCCTACTTTTCAGACCATTACACGTCCGGATTTTCATTTTACTAAGACAAAGTATTTCCATTACATCATTTTTTAACATGTTTCATTTGCCAACAGGCAAAGCGCTGGTTTTATTTAGTTATGATTATTTACTTATTGTATAGCCTTTTTTTTCATCTGTAATGACTTTCAGGTTATTCATAAGGCTAATGGCATTCAGAATCTTTATTATTGAATCTGTTTTATTTACTTCTCCGGTAAACCTGGTGGTTTTCAATAAAGGATCACATTTGATGGAAACCTGATAGATTTCGGAAAGCTGGGCAAAGACTGAAGGCAGAGGCGCTTTACTGAACAAAATCTCCTCTCCATTAATTATTATTTCTGATCTTAAATCTTCGGATACTGGAATATTTATCTTACGCGGCTTTATGGCAGATACAAGTACCTTCATCCCATTCATATCCAACTGCTGGCCTGGGTTAAGGAAAACAGCCTGCTTACTATTATTAAATGCTCCGGTAATAGGTTTAATCACTACTTTTCCGGTAAACAATTTTACATTTACACGGGAAGTTCCTTCTACAGCGTTTATTCTAAAAGAAGTACCTAAGGCTGTGGTTGCCACACCACCTGCAAATACAGTAAATGGTCTGCTTTTATCCTTTGCTACTTTAAATGTTGCACATCCTTTTAGTTCAATATTCCGCTGCTTATTGGTAAATGGTTGATTATACCTTACCTCGCTACCCGAAGAAAGAATAATCACCGACCCGTCATCAAGCCTGATCCGCTCATCTTCAGCTGAATTATTGGACTTAACAATCTGTACATATTGAACAGTCTGCTTCTTCAACATATGCTGTTCAGTAATTTCAGCTACGTATTCGGCCTTATGAGGTAATGGCTTACTGAAAAAATAAGCGCTTAATGACACCAGAACAACCGATGCTGCTACTGCCGTACGTACAAGCCAGATTCTGGCGATTGACACCTGAACAGTTTGTAGGATATTTTTTAGCATCTTTTTTGACAGTTCAGTTGATACTGGATATTCCTGGATTTGTACCCATGTTTTCTCAGGAAAAAACCGATCCAGTTCAGCAGGATTATTGGCAAAATAAGCTACCAAAAGCTCAGCCTCTTCTGCTGTACACTTGTTTTCAGTGAAACGTTTAATTAATTCCTGATCAATCATCTTATTAAAATCACTTGTAATACGATTCATATGAATAGTTCCCCTGCTCTTAATAATTATTTAATGGAAACTGAATAAATTGGTAATGTTATGGGGAGGAAACTAAAACTTATCAGTAGCAGCTAAGAACCGTGCTATCTCAACCAGGGATTCGAAATTAAAATATGAACAAACTGTATTTTAAAATCTTACGTAGCTGTTTTACTGCTTTTGAAATATGGTCTTCAACAGTTTTAGAAGAAATGGAGAGTTCTGCTGCAATTTCTTTATGAGAATGCCCGTTCATTCGGCTTAACTGAAACACTTTTTTACGAATCGGTGGCAAATCATTGATAGCCTCATTGATCTCCTCTTGCAAATACTTGCTGAAAACCAAATTCTCAGATTCCTTTATTATTTGCGAGGATTGAGTGAATTCCTCTAAAGCTTTCCTTTCATTTGCCAGCCGCCTCAGTTCATCAATCATTACCGATCTGGCAATACGGAACAATTGCACTGAAACCGGATAATCATCAGATAATTTATGGGTATTGCGCCAAAGTTTAATAAAACTCTGCTGAACTAACTCTTGGGATAGATCGTCAGATTTAGTTCGCTGAAGAAAATAAGCATATAAACGCTTGTGATAACTTTCGTAAAGTTCTTCAAAACTTCTTACGGAGCCGCTCTTAAGACGATGTATATTCTCTTGTTCTGCCACTATTATTAACGTTGCGCAAAGCAAGCGAAACAAGATTGCCCAATAATTACATGAATGTTAACAAAAGATTAAGTTCAATCTGTCATATTCACAAACTTTGACTTTATGTAGTCCGATATTAGAAGCCGCACAACTACTACGTAGATGTAGATAATGTACGGATAGTGCACGGAGAATGCACTAAACTTACTCAAAGCTTTAAAAACAAATTGCTTTTTCGTTTTCAACCGATCAATCTGGTAGACAATAAAAGGATATTAAAAATGATTAAAAAAAGGGGTTTGAAATTCTTTAAAATAATTTATCTTTGCGACACTTAAAATTCAGCCTTAAAAGGCTTAATAACAAAGAAAAAAGTTCAAAATTATGCCAAATATTGGGAAAATTGCTCAGATCATTGGTCCGGTAGTTGACGTTAGCTTTGCTGACGAAGCTACTTTACCTAAGATTTACGACGCATTAATCGTAACAAAAGAGAACGGACAGAACGTTGTATTAGAGGTACAACAACACCTTGGAGAAGATCGCGTGCGTACAGTAGCGATGGACTCAACCGATGGTTTAGTACGCGGAATGAATGCTGTTGATACCGGTTCTGCTATTAAAATGCCTGTAGGTGACGCCATTAAAGGTCGTTTGTTCAACGTTGTAGGTGAAGCGATCGATGGAATTGACCAAGTTTCTAACGCTGGCGGTTACGAAATCCACAATAAACCACCTAAGTTTGATCAATTAAGTACTGAAACAGAAGTACTTTTCACTGGTATTAAAGTTATCGACTTGTTAGAGCCTTATGCAAAAGGTGGTAAAATTGGTTTATTCGGTGGTGCCGGTGTAGGTAAAACCGTATTGATCATGGAGTTGGTAAACAACATTGCAAAAGCATATGCAGGTTTATCAGTATTTGCCGGTGTAGGTGAGCGTACTCGTGAAGGTAACGACTTATTACGTGAGTTCATTGAGTCAGGCGTAATTAACTATGGTGATGAGTTCAAACACTCTATGGAATCTGGAGGTTGGGACCTATCCAAAGTTGACAAAGAGAAATTAAAAGAATCAAAAGCTACATTGGTGTTCGGTCAGATGAACGAACCTCCTGGTGCACGTGCTCGTGTTGCTCTTTCAGGATTAACTGTAGCTGAATACTTCCGTGATGGAGATGAGCAATCAGGTGGTCGTGATATCCTTTTCTTCATCGATAACATTTTCCGTTTCACCCAAGCAGGTTCAGAGGTATCAGCGCTATTAGGCCGTATGCCTTCAGCGGTAGGTTACCAACCAACCCTTGCAACTGAAATGGGTTTAATGCAAGAGCGTATTACTTCAACTAAACGTGGTTCAATTACTTCGGTACAAGCTGTATACGTACCTGCCGACGACTTAACTGACCCTGCTCCTGCAACTACTTTCGCCCACTTGGACGCAACTACTGTATTGAGCCGTAAAATTGCTGAGTTAGGTATCTATCCTGCAGTGGATCCATTGGATTCAACTTCACGTATCCTTTCTCCTGCTGTTTTAGGTGATGCTCACTACGGAACTGCACAACGTGTTAAAAACATCTTACAACGTTATAAAGAGTTACAAGACATCATCGCGATCCTTGGTATGGATGAGTTATCTGAAGAAGATAAATTAACTGTATCACGTGCTCGTCGTGTACAACGTTTCTTATCTCAACCATTCCATGTTGCTGAGCAGTTTACAGGCTTAAAAGGTGTATTGGTTGATATTAAAGATACTATCAAAGGCTTCAATATGATTATGGATGGCGAAGTTGACGAGTATCCTGAAGCAGCATTCAACCTTGTAGGTACCATCGAAGATGCTATCGAAAAAGGTAAAAAATTATTAGCTGAAGCAAACGCGTAATCATATTAATTTGAGGATTTGAAAATTTGGGAGTTTGAAAATTATTCATGCTCAAATCTTCAAATTCTCAGATTCTCAAATTTGACTTATGACTTTAGATATTTTAACACCTGATAAAAAAGTTTTTTCTGGCGAAGTTATATCGGTAACAGTACCGGGCAAAGGTGGTTCTTTTCAAATTTGGGAAAATCACGCAGCCATCATTTCTACTTTAGAAAATGGTTTAGTAGAAATTCGTTTACCAAACAAAAATCAGGAATTATTCAACATTAAAGGTGGTGTAGTAGAGGTACTTAAAAACAAAGTGGTTTTACTTGCTGATGGTGTTGTAGAAGATTAACATTTTAAAATGTTATTAAAAATCCCGTAAGTGAAAACTTACGGGATTTTTATTTTTTACTGAGAATTGATTCGCTTTGAATCATGACAATATTGAATTCTTCGACTATTCTCGCATTATGCATCAGTCAACCTCCCTTTATTTAATATTTTTGTATCTATGTCTGAGCAAAAAAAAAACGACCCTTTACACGGCAAAACACTTGAAACGATTTTGAATGAATTGGTAGCCCATTTTGGTTGGGCCGAACTTGGGTATAAAATCAGAATTAATTGTTTTGTTAGTGACCCAAGTATAAAATCAAGCCTAAAGTTCTTAAGAAAAACTCCTTGGGCAAGAAAGAAAGTCGAAGACCTTTATATCACTATCTGCAAATAGTAAATAAATGAATAAGGCCTAGTTTTCAACTTCAAAGTAATCCATTACATTAATATATACTTCATCGCCCTTGCTAAAACGCCCTACGAATGGATAATTAACCTGCAATTTTCTATCAAATCCGGAAACTTCCATTATTAATAAATCAAATCCTCCGTTATATTCAACCTTTAAAACTTTTGCAGCAGTACCAGATGTCTTTGAAATAGCGATTTCATGTGAATGAATTAATACTTTCCCTTTACCGTTCAGTTCACGATTAAAAGTACGGGAGAATGCCATTCCATCTACAATATTTACCGCCCCAAATAAACGGGCTACATATGTATTCTTTGGTTGATTATAAACCTCATAAGGAGCTCCTTCTTGTACAATTTGCCCGTTCTCCATTACAATTATCCGATTAGAGAGAGAAAGAGCATCGGTAGAGTCGTGAGTAACCATTAATATAGATACACCCGTTTTTTGAACCAAAACCTCCAAATCACGTTTTAAATGATTTTTAAGAATTGTATCCAAATTACTGAATGGTTCGTCTAATAATAACAAATCAGGATTTGAAGCCAGAGCTCTTGCAATAGCCACCCGTTGCTGTTGCCCACCACTTAAGTTTACAGCCTGTTTATCTTTTAAATCCCCAATATTAAGTAACTCCAGTACCTCCATAATCCGACGGTGTTTATAATCCAAATCGGTATTAGGCAACACAGGTGAAATATTATCATAGACCTTGGCGTAAGGATTCAGATTATAATCTTGTTGAACAAAGTGGATACCCTTCGTACCGGGAAGCAGGTTTACGGTCGGTCCAAAAATACGTTTTTCATTAAACCAGATTTCTCCGCTATTGGCATCCAATATTCCATAAATCAACTTTAGTAAAGTACTTTTTCCACTTCCACTGGCGCCAACTAAACTGACAATTTCACCTTTATTAATTCGAAAAGAGATATCTTCTAATGCAAATTGTTCGTTTCCCGGATAGTTTTTCCGGAGCTTTTGGATGGTTAACATATGGGTTAAAAATAAGAACTGAATACGACACAAACTAAAAATGCTTGCTAGAATTCCTAACAAGCATTTTTGGAAGGCGGGTTTACCTCCTCCTAATAAAACCCACTCAACGAAATACCGAATGAAATGTTATTTAACTCAGGCCCTTGATTAGGGGCAAATACATCATTAAAATAGTATTTACAATAAAGGGATGCATAATCATAGCCAATTCGGCCAATAACCCCATACCTGAATGGTTTAAAATTAAAGTCATCTTCTACTTTCACTTTACCATATTCCTCACTAATCTGTTTGGTTTTACCACTTAGCAGGTATCCAAAATCCATTCCACCTTCAATAAAGAAACCTTTATTCCGGTTTGATGATTTAGGTTGAAAATGAATCATAACAGGCATAACAATGTACTTTGACATGATCTTATTTTTGCTAAGCTGTACATTGGATTGCGTATAAGTGAACTCAGGTTGATTTGGCAATGGAGTAATGTCGTTTTTAAAGCGATAGTTTTGCCAGTCAATACCTAATGCGGTATTCAGCTTCCATTTCTTTTTATAAATATTCAAACTTCCTGAAAATAAATTCAAAGTAAAGTTCGACGACTTATTAGTTTTCAACTCAAGATTCTCATCAGTGGGTGTAAAGCTTCCATTGTCAAGCCAATTGGTAAATCCCCAATCTACTCCTCCCAAAAATGTAAACCTAAAAGGGCTCTTATCCTTATGCTTCTCAGTATCCTCTCCACTCCTGATAATCACTGTAACATTATCTCGAGGTCCCATTTTGATGATCGTCGAATCAGCTTTGACTTTTGTTGTATCCGTGGTATCCTCCTGTATTTTGGCCTGTACTCCATGAGTACAGATTACAATAAACAATCCTGCAAATAGAAATAAACGTTTCATTATAGTTTAAGTAGTTAAAATATTGACAAATAATTCCCTTCCGGTCAAAAATTGACCGATAAACTTTATACCAATTACTTTTTTAATGCTGAATCTTATTAGCGTCCTGCAGCTTCTTCAACCTTCTCCTCTTCTTCCGACTGAAGTTTGCGTTCAATTTTTACCACACCAAGATTTACTGAAAATCCACTGCTTTTCTTGAAAGCCATAAATTTCTTATCTCGTTTATCAACTTTAGCGGCTATGTAATTCAATGCATCTCCGATGGTTGGAATTTCTTTACTTCCTTCAGGATTTTCAGATGCAATTAGGGCCTGATGCAATAATTTAGGCTGCAAATCCGGCACACAGTTATCAGTAGGCAATGTACCTGCCTTGTGTGGACGCAATGTTTCTGTATTTGACACTTGAGCAATCCGGGTATCACCATCAACTACAGCTTGTGAAGCTTTAGCCTTTTCTTTTGAATTCAATCCACTTTTCTTTTGAGCTGGCTTACTATCCTTCACTTCAGATTTAACAGGACTTGGCTCTGCTGTATGGGTTTTAGGCGACAAAATAGTTACTGCCCTATTTCTAGTCTCTTTTTCAGGATTGGGATCTTTATTGTCAATTACACCAGCTACTTCCTGACCATTAAGCTGATGCTTATCCGAAAAATATAACCCCGCCGATATCAGACATAAAACCACTGATGCCGCAATTGACCATTGAGCCAATCGCATTTTCTTTCCGGCTACACGTTGACGGTCCAGATCGTTTTCAATGGCCATCCACACTTTAGTCGATGGTTCTTCTGTGAAACCTTCAAAAGCATCACTAAGAAGTTTGTCAAAATCCTTATCTGATAGTTGCGACATTACTGCCTCCTTCCATAGTTAAAATCCATTCTTTTAATAAATTCCTTGCTCTGGCCAATTGAGATTTTGACGTTCCTTCGTTAATTCCCAACTGTTCGGCAATCTCCTTGTGCCCGTAGCCTTCAATTGCATACATGTTAAATACCATCCTGTAGCCGGGTGGTAACTTTTGTACCAGTTTTAAAATTTCCTGTACATTCAGGTTGCTTAAGGCCAAATCATAGCTTGTTTCATTTACGGCTTCTTCGATATCCACCACAGGATACATTCTTGCATTTCTGCGGTAAAACTCAATAGCGGTATTGACCATAATTCGTCGCACCCAACCTTCAAATGAGCCCTCTCCTTTGTATAAATGCAGTTTCTCAAACATTCTAACAAAACCCACCTGCAATACATCTTCTGCTTCATCCCTATCGCGGGTATAACGCATACACACCGCCATCATTTTAGACGAAAACATTTTATAGAGGTTCTCCTGCGCCTTGCGGTTCCCTGCCCGGCAAGCGGCTACTAATTCATCCACCCCTATTTTGTGCATCAGTTTCATTTGGTTTCAACAAGTAGATGCCCTCCATTAGCAATTGGTTGCATGACTTGTAAATAATTTCTCATTTTTTCACTAAAGTGAACTACCCATTTGCTAAAGACAAATGGGCTTCGGACTTCAACGCCTTGTGCTTCTTTTCAGAAGTCTTATTTAAGGCTCTGCCCGTGTTATCGGAGAGTTCCGCCCCGATTATTCTTAATCCTTCTTCAAGGATATTTTTACTTGCATTTATGTCCCTGTCTAAAGTATGCCCATTTGGACAAGTCCATATTCTTTCAGAAAGATTTAAGTCCTGATGGATATATCCACATTCGTTGCAAGTCTTTGACGATGGATAGAAGCGATTGATTTTAACTATTCGCTTATCATTCCAGCTTGCTTTATATGCTAAAAGCTTGACGAATGTTCCCCAACTTGCATCCGCTATATGCTTTGCAAGTTTATGGTTGGTCATCATTCCCTTTACGTTCAAATCTTCCAAACATATAATATCGTACTCATTGGTTATCTGTGTAGATACTTTATGCAACAAGTCAAGTCTTGCATTTGCAATCTTTTCATGTATTGCAGCTACTTTTAGTCTTTGCCTGTTTCGACTGTTTGAACCTTTTACCTTTCTTGAAAGATGTTTTTGTGCTTTTGCTAATTGCCTTTCATATCTTTTTAAATGATAGTTATTTTTAAACCTTGTACCATCGGAAGTAACAGCAACATCTTTAATTCCTAAATCAATACCAACTTGTTTTTTCGTTGGTTTAATTTGCTTATGCTGCACTTCACAAAGAATAGAAGCAAAATACTTACCTGTCGGTGTTTTTGAAACTGTGCAATGTTTCACTTGGCCTCTTAATTCCCTGTGTTCAATTATTTGGATACCCTCTTTGAATTTAGGGAAAACCAATTTGCCATGTTCAACCTCAACAAATTGCGGAACAGTGAAACTATTCTTTTTGCGTTTGCTTTTAAAGCGTGGAAATTTAGCATTGCCCCTGAAAAAGTTTACAAAGGCGGTATCTAAACTTCGTAATGCCGTTTGCAAGGTTTGGCTATTGACCGCTTTTAACCACTCCGTTTCTTCTTGCTTCTTTAGCAATGTCAATGAGCCTGCTTGTTTATGGTAATTGTCGGATTTTTTACGTTCCTTATATTGTTCAATTCGTTCATTAAAAAAATGATTGAATACAAAGCGGACACACCCAAAATGCTTATTCAAAAGAACTTCCTGTTCCTTTGTCGGTAACAACGCAAAACGATAGGTCTTATATATTGTTTTCATTTTCGGTGTAATGATAATACTTTTTTTACAATCCCGATAAGGGTAAAGATTGTTTCACCAAAACTTCGCTACCAGGTCTAAAAAAGTAATTACGTTTCCACAAATCGTTCAAAGCATTATCTTAAAGGCCATCTCATTTTTGTTTGCAAATACCCCTAAAATGCTACTTGTAGGTGATTGGATAATGATATGAAGTCTATCTTGCTTTCAATTACTTCTACATCTGATTTTGAACTTGAAGTATTTGAATCTGACATAGACCATATCCATTTCCTTATGCGCTACATTCCACCTCTTTCGGTTACTTCCATTGTTCGTAAATTGAAGCAGGAACGCACCCTTGCAATTTGGCAAAAGTACAAAAACGTATTGTCAAAGAACTTTTGGAAAGAACACACCTTTTGGAGCGATGGATATTTTGTTTGCTCTATCGGTGAGGCTTCTCCTGAAACAGTTCGTCAGTACATCCTTTCACAAGGTTAGCGTTTGTCGCTTACATCCCATCGGCTAAAGACTGATGGGTTTTACGCTCCTTTTTATAAAAACTAGAAATTAAGATTAATAAAAAGATGTTTTCTCATTAACAGTTAAGCATTCTATCTTTAACCTCTTAAACGCCTGCTCATAGAATGAAAAAAACATCATTAAAAGATATTGCCAAATTAACTGGGGTTTCACCTTCTACCGTCTCTTTTGTTTTAAATGGCAAAGCAAAAGAAATGCGTATTAGTGAAGAACTAACTAATAAAATAATAACTATAGCTCAGGAAGTTGGCTACCAACCTAACCAGGTTGCAGTTTCATTACGAACAGGAAAATCAAAAATGTTGGGAGTGCTCGTTGAAACCATTACCAGTGACTTTTTTAGCTCATTGGCCAAAACAATTGAAAACGAAGCAGGGCAGTATGGCTACAAAGTAGTACTAAGTAGCACTGATAACGACAGCCAGAAAGGCAGCGAAATTATAAGCATGTTGTCGCAACGACAAATTGATGGTTATTTAATAACACCGGCATTAGGCATGGAGAATGCAATTAACGATTTAATAAATCATAAAAAGCCGGTGGTTTTCGTTGATAGTAATTTACCTGATTTTTCCGTTCCTTATGTTGCCGTAGATAATTTTTCAGGCGTCCAAATGGGAATGAACCATTTAATTGAAAAGGGACGTAAGAACATTGGCTTTGTGACAATTGATATCGAGCTTGAGCATATGCAACAAAGAACAAAGGCCTATATCAACACTTTAAAAGAAAATCAAATTGAATTAAGAGAAGAGCTGATCTTACAACTCCCCTATGATTATAATAAGGAAGGTGCATTAACGATGATTCAGAATTGGATTGGCAATCTGACAGATTTAGATGCAATCTTTTTTGCAACAAACTACTTAGGTATTATCGGCCTTGAAAGCATTTTAAACCTGGGCCTAAGAATCCCACAAGACATTGCTATGATTTGCTTCGATGATCATGACCTTTTCAGATTATATCCCCCAGGCATTACTTGTATCCAGCAACCGGTAGAAGACATTGCTAAAACCGCCACAAATATTTTAATGGAGATGATTGAATCAACCAATTATTCCTCAACAGCTATACAGAAAAGACTCCCATTAAAATTAATTATAAGGGGTTCTGCGTAATAAAGTTTAAAAAAAATAAAAAACTTGTAAAATCGATTTATCCTAATTAATATTGGAATCGTATTCGGTTTGTTTTTTTGTGTGCAATTTTCTATTGTGAAGTTGGTTATTCAAAGCATGCAGGTAAACAAGTATTTTTTAGAATGATTTAAAGCAATTAGTTACTAATTGTTTTTTTTGAATTGAAATGCTAAAACGTTATAGCAAATAAAAAAACAACAGATAATCATCATAAAAACTATTTAAGACACCCGTGTAGGGTAATACATTTTTCATACAAACTATTGGTTGATTGCAATACCTCCGTTTCGGCGGAGGTATTATTTGAAAAATGGAGCTCCTTACATTTTTATTAGCATTCTAATAATTAAATTGAGCTTATAAAATTATAAGCTCAATTTTTAACCTTTAAACACATTTTCACATGCTTTCTCGTAGAAAATTCATACAAACAACAGGAATAATTGGAGCTGGATTAGCCATTCAACCTAATCAGTTATTTGCATTGGCTGATTCATCTTTTGAAAGCAAACGCCCACCCCTATCTGAACGAAAATTTACAAGTAAATCAGTAGAAGAGCTGATTAAATCAATTAAGGCTGATTTACCTAATAAAGAACTTGGGTGGCTATTCGAAAACTGTTTCCCAAACACTTTAGATACTACGATTGACTTTGAAATTATTAATGGGAAGCCTGATACTTATGTTATTACAGGTGATATTGATGCAATGTGGCTAAGAGACAGTACGGCACAAGTATGGCCTTATTTATCATTAATAAAAAAGGATGAGCCGTTAAAACAGTTAATTGCTGGTGTAATTAACCGACAAACCAAGTGCATTCACAAAGACCCTTATGCTAATGCTTTTTATAAAGACGAATCCAAGGTAAGTGAATGGAAACACACTGATATAACAGTAATGAAACCAGGTGTGCATGAACGTAAATGGGAAATTGACTCTTTATGTTATCCTATACGATTAGCTCACCAGTACTGGAAGCTTACCGGAGATACAACGCCATTTGACAACAGTTGGAAAGAAGCTATAAAATTAACTGTAAAAACCTTTAAGGAACAGCAACGTAAAGAAGGCAACGGACCTTATACTTTCCAACGTACAACAGCATGGGCAACCGACGGAGTTCCCTTAGCTGGCTATGGTTATCCTGTTAAACCAGTTGGGTTGATTTGTTCAGTCTTTCGCCCGAGCGATGATGCTACTATTTTCCTGTTTTTAATTCCATCTAACTTCTTTGCCGTAGCTTCATTGAAACAGGCAGCAGAAATGGTTCAAAAAATCAGTGGAGATACCGCATTGGCCACTGAATGCAATCAATTGGCTGATGAAGTTAGTAATGCATTAAAACAATATGCAACAACTGTTCATCCACAAATGGGTAAAGTTTATGCCTATGAAGTTAACGGTTTTGGAAGCTTCAATTTAATGGACGATGCCAATGTTCCTGGGCTATTATCACTACCCTACTTAAATGGCGTAGCCCAAAACGACCCCACTTATCAGAATACAAGAAAGCTACTTTTATCGTCAAATAACCCTTTCTTTTACAAAGGAAAAGCGGCAGAAGGAATTGGAGGGCCACACGCCGGAATTAATATGATTTGGCCATTAAGCATCATCATGCGTGGACTCACCTCCTCAAACGATGCAGAGATTAAACAGTGTATAAAGTCGCTGATACAGACTCATGCAGGCACCGGCTTTATGCATGAATCCTTTCATAAAGATGACCCAACTAATTTTACCCGTAAATGGTTCGCCTGGGCAAACACAATATTTGGTGAGCTGATTTACGAAACCTGGCAGAAAAAACCAGCATTACTTAAACAGCTTTAACAATCATCATAATCAAAACGATATACTATTAAATTTTAAACTAATAAACCAATGTTACCAGAAGAGCAAACACAAACTACAAACATATTTGAATCAGTTGCAAAACAACTGAAAGAGCAGGGCTTTACTATTGTTGCCAAAGATGAAACACGACCTTGGGGGGGATTCTTTGTACTGGATGAGAATGATGCAGAAAAGTTCATTGAGCAGTACTTTCCGGGTTATAGTAAGGAGCAATTACTGATTGGCAATAAGTTAAGTCCAAAAATTTTACTGGTTGCTCCTAACAAGCGTTTATCATGGCAATATCATTTCCGCAGAGCTGAAATTTGGAGAGTTGTGAGTGGCAAAGTAGCCGTTGCTACAAGTTTTACCGATGAAGAAACACAAACTGATAATTATGAGCCAGGTCAAATTATTGTGCTTCAAAAAGGCCAAAGACATAGACTTATCGGCTTAGATGGATGGGGTTCTGTAGCGGAAATCTGGCAACATACCGACATCAACTCCCCTTCTGACGAAGACGATATTGTTAGATTACAAGATGATTTCGGAAGAAACTAAGATAATCTTAGTCCGTAACTATATTATTCTATTTTAGTTAACGTTTTAGCATTGTTTAATGAAACAGCTAAACTAGTAATTGGATGTTTTTAGAATTGGAAATATTAATACATCCGGGGGCTACTCCGCCTAATTAAAATTACTAAGTTTTTTAAGCAGCAGTGTATTAATCATTAGTACTATTTAATACACTGGCTAAAACGTCTTTTAACTAAATATTACCTCTCAAGTTTCCGCTCAAACGGTTTCCTTTATCCCCTGCCACTGATTTATGAAAAGAACAATCATTATACTTTTAGTTCTCATTTATTGCTCCAAAGCATTTGCACAACAGGTAGCTAAAATAACTGATCCTGTAGAATGGGTAAACCCTCTAATGGGTACCGATTCAAAACACAGTTTATCCAACGGAAACACTTACCCGGCTATAGCAGTTCCTTGGGGAATGAATTTCTGGGTACCACAATCAAATGTTATGGGCAACGGTTGGGCTTATCAGTATTCTGCAGATAAAATCAGAGGATTTAAGCAAACCCACCAGCCTTCACCCTGGATGAATGACTACGGTCAGTTTTCAATTATGCCCGTTACCGGAAAATTAAAATTTGACCAGGACGAGCGGGCAAGTTGGTTTTCGCACAAAGCCGAAACCGCTAAACCCTACTACTATAGCGTCTACCTGGCAGATGCTGATGTAACTACTGAAATTACGCCAACAGAACGTGCGGCACAGTTCCGATTCACTTTCCCGCAAACCAATGATGGTTATATTATTATAGATGCTTTTGACAAAGGATCTTACATTAAAATTATCCCAAAAGAGAAAAAGATAATTGGTTATACCACCAAAAACAGTGGTGGAGTAACCGATAACTTCAAAAACTATTTTGTCATCTACTCCAACAAGCCATTTGCATTTGCGCATACCTTTCACGGAAAACAGCTTGCTAAAGATACCATTGAACTGACAGGAAATCATGTAGGAGCCATTGTTGGGTTCAAAACAGCAAAAGGTGAAAAAGTGGAATTGAAAGTAGCTTCTTCCTTTATCAGTTTTGAACAAGCCGAACTAAATCTTCATCGGGAAATAGGCAACAAAACATTTGAAACTACCCAATCGGAGGCCAAAAAAGCATGGAATAAAGAATTAAGTAAAATTGAAGTAGAAGGTGGAAGTATTGATCAGATTCGAACGTTTTATTCATGCATGTACCGTACGCTCCAATTCCCACAAAAGCATTATGAATTGGATGCAAATGGCAAAGTAATTCATTACAGCCCATACAATGGAAAAGTACTTCCCGGGTATTTATTTGCCGGCACAGGTTTTTGGGATACATTCCGCGCCCTCTATCCTTTTCTTAACCTTGTCTATCCTTCTATCAACAAAGAAATGCAGGAAGGTTTGATCAATGCTTATAAGGAAGGTGGATTTTTGCCTGAATGGTCAAGTCCCGGATTCAGAAACGTAATGGTTGGCAATAATTCAGCTTCAATTGTTGCTGATGCTTATTTAAAAGGATTAAGAGGATACGACATCAATATTCTTTACCAAGCATTGAAACACGGTGCCAATAATGAAGGCCCTATGGATGCTGTTGGGCGCAAAGGTGTTGAATACTACAATACGCTTGGATATGTTCCTTATGATGTAAAAATCAATGAAAATGCTGCCAGGACTCTTGAATATGCTTTTGATGACTTTAGCATCTATAAACTGGCAAAGGCTTTAAATCGTCCTAAGGAAGAACAGGATCTTTATGCAAAACGCTCCCAAAACTTCCGCAATCTATTCGACCCTGAAACTAAGTTAATGCGAGGCAAGAATAAAGATGGTTCCTTTCAATCTCCGTTCAACCCCTACAAATGGGGAGATGCTTTTACCGAAGGAAACAGCTGGCATTATTCATGGAGTGTTTTCCATGATGTTAAAAACCTGGCTGAGTTAATGGGAGGAAAAGCTCAATTTGCCAAAATGCTTGACTCTGTTTTTACTACTCCGCCCATTTTTGACGATAGTTATTATGGTGGTGTAATTCACGAAATCAGAGAAATGCAGATTATGAATATGGGACAATATGCCCACGGCAATCAGCCAATTCAACATATGATCTATTTATACAATTATGCCGCTCAACCATGGAAGACCCAATATTGGGTTCGACAAGTGTTAGATCGTTTTTATAAAGCTACACCAGATGGTTATTGCGGAGACGAAGACAATGGTCAAACATCAGCATGGTATGTATTTTCATCCATGGGCTTCTATCCTGTTTGTCCCGGAAGTAATCAATATGTTTTGGGAGCACCATTATTTAAAAAGGTAACAATTCAACTTGAAAACGGAAAAACCTTTACTATTCAGGCGCCTGAAAACAGTGACAAAAATCTTTATATAAAGAACGCCTTGTTTAACGGTAATTCTTATACAAAAAACTGGATTAATCATTTTGAAGTAATGAAAGGCGGAAATTTGTTATTTGAAATGAACGCAGCCCCTAATCTGCAGAAAGGAACAAAACCTGAAGACGAGCCTTATTCATTTAGTAAAGATGAAAAGTAATTAATAGCAACCACTAAAAAAGCGACTTTGGAAGTACTTAATTCAAAGTCGCTTTTTAGCATAAACTGACTATGAAAAAGTTCATTATAACAGCCACTTTACTGCTTTCTGGCTTTATATCCATTAAAGCTCAGAATCAATATCCAGAATGGTTAAAAAGTGCTGTTTTCTATCAGTTGTATCCGCAAAGTTTTAAAGATTCTGACGGAGACGGAATTGGTGATTTAAAAGGTATTGAATCAAAACTCGATTACCTTCATAACCTAGGGGTTACAGCCATTTGGATGAACCCAATTTTTGAATCTCCTTTTCGGGATGCAGGATATGATGTTAGTGACTTTTATAAAATAGCACCCCGATACGGCAACAACAACGATTTACTAGCGTTGCTAAATGCGGCCCACAAACGGGGAATAAAAATTTGCCTTGATTTAGTAGCGGGTCATACTTCCGATAAACATCCCTGGTTTAAAGCATCAGCACAAGCTGATTCAAATGAATTCACCCATCGTTATATCTGGACATCTTCCAAAGACATCCTTCCCGGAAGTTTTTTCATTAAAAACGACTTCCCCAGAAACGGCAATTACCTTAAAAATTTCTTTGATTACCAGCCTGCATTAAATTACGGTTATGCACAACCTGATCCGGCTAAAAACTGGCAAGAACCAGTGACTGCTCCAGGACCTACAGCAACAAGGGAAGAACTTAAAAAGATTATCGCTTTCTGGATGGACAAAGGGGTTGACGGTTTTAGGGTTGATATGGCCTTTTCATTGATCAAAGACGACGAAAACCTTGTGGAAACTAAAAAACTTTGGACAGAAGTAAGAGCTTGGTTTGAACAAAAATATCCCCAAGGAGTGTTAATTGCCGAATGGAGCAAACCTGAATATTCAATTAACGCTGGCTTCCATATTGATTTTATGATGCATTTTGGTGTTCCAGGATATCCCTCATTGTTTTTTAATAAATGGGGAACTTTTAAATCCCAAAATCCTTTTTTTGATAAAAGAGGCGACGGAGACTTTTCGGATTTTTGGAACAATTACAAAAAACAATTAGAGCTCACTCAGGGCAAAGGCTATATCTCAATACCTTCAGCCAATCATGATTTCCAACGACCCAATTGCGGCAATCGTAATTCAACTCAGGAATTAAAAACCGTAATGGCCTTTTTACTTACCTGGCCCGGCATCCCGTTTATTTATTACGGCGATGAAATTGGAATGCGTTTTATCGAAAACTTACCCGATATCGAAGGAAGCATTCTACCGGATGGAAATAACCGCGCAGGTACCCGGACACCCATGCAATGGGATAAAACCGCAAATGCAGGATTTTCCATAGCCCAAAAGATTTATATACCAATTGATCCAGCACCTAACCGACCTATAGTTGAGCAGGAAGATGCAGACAAAAATTCCTTGCTAAACTTCGTTAAAGCCTTAATTAAACTGAGAAAAGACAATCCTGCTTTAGGTAACGACGGAAAAGTTGAGGCACTATAAATCAATAAAAAAGCATACCCCATTGTTTACTTAAGTTCCGATGGACGTCAACAGTTTATAATTGTCATCAACCCAAAAGAAAAATCTGTTTCTGCTAACTTCAACTTGCCAAATGCCCAATCATTATTGCCGATTTATTCATCTAAATGCAAAATTAAGTTGAAACATAATAAATGTTCTCTACAAATAAATGGTATTGGATATGGTATTTACAAGGTTAAATAGTAATTAAAACAGTTATAGGAGCTTGAACGAAAAGAAGTAAAAAGGCATTAAAAAAGGGCGAGATGTTCATCGCCCCTAAAAATCTTGAGATAGTGATCTATCTAAATTGTAAATCTTAATATCAATTATTTGTATCCGCCCGACGAACCCCGTCTTTTAAAGTTCAGTTAATTTCTTAAAGTTCTGGGGATAGAGGTCCCGGATATTCTTGTGGTTGATGGTCATGATGTTTTCCAGTGCGTATTTTAACCACCCGAAAGGATTGACCTCATTTTTCTTGCAGATGGCAAAGAACGAATAGATCATCCCCGCCCGCGCAGCAGCCTCATGCGTTCCTGCAAATAGAAAGTTTTTCCGTCCAAGTGCGATTGGGCGTATTGCATTCTCGATGGCATTATTATCGATATGAAGGCTACCATCCTGTAGGTAGGCGCTTAGCTTATCCCATCGTGCCATGGCATAGCGCATCGCCTTTCCGATCTGGCTTTTGGGCAAGGTGTTTTTTACCTCGGCGAAGATCCATTTACCGAGCTCGTTGAGTACCGGAAGTGCTTCATCCAGACGTAATTGCTTGCGTTGATCGGCCGGCAGCTGTGCTTCTTTAGCTTTGCGCTCCACCGCGTAGAGCTGCTGGATCAACTCGAGTGCTTTAGCGGCCCTGACCTTATCGTTTTCCAGTGCCCGTTCAAATTCCCTTCGGGCATGCGCCCAGCAGGCTACCGGGATGACCTCGGGCCGCTGGCCTATTTTTTCGTATACGCCGTAGCCATCACTTTGGAGATACCCCTTAAAGTGCGCCAGCATTTCTTTGGTAGCTACTGCACCGCGAGTAGGCTGATAGTCCATCAGGACCAGTCCGTCCAGTGGAGCATGATACACCCAATACCAGCCTAGGTGACAAGCTCCTTTCTTATCACTTTCTAGCACCTTGATGGTCGTTTCATCGACCTGCAAATAACCCTTGGCTTTGATGTCGAACTTGAGTTGCTCAAAGAGCGGTTCGAGTCGTTCCAGCCCTTGTTTGACCCAGCCTTCGAGCGTAGAGGAGGCAATGGGGATGTTTTCCCGGGCAAACCGCTGCTTTTGTCGGTACAGCGGCAAGTGATCCACATATTTATCGGTCAGGATCATGGCCAGCAGGCCTGCGCCCGGAATGCCCTTGTCGATTACTCGTTCGGGAAGCTCTCCGGTGGTGACCCCTTCACCGCTTTTGGCAGCATATTTATAGCGGATATAACGGCGGATGAAGAACCGGGCAGGTTCACACTCCAGCTCTTCAGTAACTTCTTTGCCGATGCATACCATTTCCGACAGATCACCCTGGGGATAGATCTCCACTTCCTCTACCGGTAAATGAGCCGGAAGGGCGGCGCGGCCTTTATGGGCAGACTGTCTTTTACGGGTATAGGTAATCTGTTCTTTGATGGTTTCTTCCTGAAGGGCCACTTCTTCTGCCGGAGCTTCAAATGGCAACACACCTTGTGCGGGATCGCCTTCGAAGCGTTCACGCTTCTGACCGAATTGCATTCGCTTGAAAAGCTCAACCTGCTGTTTAAGGTAGTCGACCTCTTCCTGAAGGGAAGAGTTGATTTTTTGGTAGGATTCAATGGCGGCATCTCTCCTTTCAATGGAGGTATCTTTCTCCTTCAAAAGAGCAATCAGGTTCTCTTTTGAGAGGTTTTCCAGTGCCATATCCATGACGTGAAAATAAGCAAAAAACCGCGTTTAGGCAAATAAAAAGGCACTTTTTTATACTTGGTAGCGGCGTAACTGTCGACTCTTTTGCACCTCGACCCCTTCGATCATCAGCACCAGATCCGCCCAGCTCAGCTGCCCTTTGGACGATGCCGGGAAGGTCCCCTCTTCCAGGCGCTTATAGTACAACACAAAGCCTCCGTGTTCCCAATGCAGCAGCTTGATATGGGTGCGCTGCCGGTTTAGAAAGACGAAGACGTCCCCACTGGTAGCATTCCCCTTGAGCTCCGAAGCAACCAAGCCACACAAGCCGTCGAATGATTTGCGCATATCGCAGTGTCCCTGGTACAGCAAATACCGATGAGAAGAGTTCAGGCTAAACATCAGTAGAGGCGGATCAGTTCAGCAAGGAGATGCACAGGAGCGGAACTTGCGTTAAGCCGTACGCCATTAGGATAGATGATCTCAAGGGTTGCTGAGACCGCTTCAGTTGGGGGAGTGATGGCAATAAAACCTGTTTCAGTCCTTGCTTTACATCGTGCCACCCAGTTGGCAAACGTAGTTCGCTTTACCCCGATCATTTCACAATAAGCTTGCTGGGTTAACCCGCTTTCTTTCCATTGCTGCACGGCTAGGCGCATTTGCTCTATTTTTTTCATCCAACAAAGAAAAGATACCAGGAGGAAACTGTAAAGATGGGGTTGGTCGGGTGCTTACAATTATTTCGTTCTATATCGCTTATAAATCTTTACAGCCATCATAATGATTATACTGAAAAGAATCAATCCGGCAAAGCCCCATAGCCATGAAACTGCATTTTTTAACACAACCAGAAAAACAATGGCAAAAAGGAAAATAGTTGCAACCTCATTCCAAACTCTCAATTGGGTTGAAGTCCATTTAAATATACCTTGGCGCAACTGCTTCATAATGGCCTGGCATTTAAAATGATACCAAAGCAAACCTGCAACAAACACCAACTTAACAATCATCCAAGGATGATTATACCATTGATATTCAATCATTAACCATAAGCCGGCACAAACAGTTAGAATCATCGATGGGGTTGTAATAATGTTCCATAATTTGGACTCCATCACTTCAAACTGAGCTTGCAATACCTTTCGTTCTGTTTCTGCGCGTTCGTTGGCCTCAGTATGGTAAATAAATAATCGGACCATGTAAAATAAGCCGGCGAACCAGCTTACTACAAAAATGATATGAACGGCTTTGATGTATAAATACACGATGCTTATTAATATTTAAACTCTTTAATTACATCGATTGCATACTTCACATTATCAAACGGAAGATCAGGCATAATACCATGACCTAAGTTGAAAATAAAGCCATTTTCGCCACGCATACGCTCTAATAAGCGTAGTACACGCTCTTTAATTACTTTTTTATCGGCATATAAGATATGCGGATCAAAATTACCCTGAACGGCAATATTTGAAGGCAAACGCTTTTTAATATCAAGCAAATCAATATTCCAATCGATAGAAATCACATCCGGTTTAGCTTCAGCCATTAAAGGGGCAAATACAGAGCTTCCTTTACAGAAAGAAATTACCGGAATATCTTTTCTGTTGAGCTTTGAAATAATTTCTGCAATATAGAAATGTGAAAATTCCTTATAGTCATCCCAAGCCAAAGCTTGCGCCCAACTGTCAAAAATTTGGATGGCATCAACCCCTGCCTCAATTTGCATATTCAAATAGTCTGCAGTGATAATTGCCAGCTTCGACAAAAGAGCTTTAGCAGTTTCAGGTTCGTTATGCAACATTAATTTGGTTAGCTTAAAATCTTTGGATGATTTTCCTTCTACCAAATAGCTCATAACTGTAAACGGAGCACCTGCAAAACCAATTAAAGGTGTTTTATGCGGAGCTAATCGTTCCTTGACAATTTTAATTGCATCAGCAACATATTTCAAAGCCTCTTTTGCAGGAGGTACTTCCAAAGCCTCCACATCCTTCATGGTACGTACCGGGTTAGCAAATTGAGGACCAACACCTTGCTCAAATGAAAGTTGTCCACCCATTGCTTGGGCAGTTACCAAAATATCTGAAAACAAAATGGCTGCATCAATTCCCAAAAGATCAACTGGAAGCATTGTTACATCGGCCGCAATTTCAGGAGTTTGGCACATCTCAAGAAATGTATATTTATTCTTGATCTCCCAATATTCTTTCATAAATCGTCCTGCCTGGCGCATCATCCAAACTGGTGGACGTTCTGTTGGCCGCGAAAACGCAGCATTTATAAATAGAGAATTTTGCATACAAAATATAGAGTCATTCCTAGGCGGATGACAAGTTTATGTTAGTTTCCTTAATCGGTAAATTTATATCCTACGCCACGCACAGAATGAAAATAGCGGGGTTCTTTAGGGTTAGGTTCAAAATATTTACGGAAAGAGAGGATGAAATTATCGATAGTACGGGTTGAAGGAAAGACATCATAATTCCAAACCGTTTCAAGAATTTGCTCACGAGACACCACTTCGCCCTTGCGCTCAATCAGCAACTTAAGTAACATTACTTCTTTTTTGGTTAGCATTGTTACCGAGCCATCTTCGGAAATGAGTTCAAAGCTTGTGAAGTTAATCTCTTTGCCACCAATCTTATAGGTGTTCAGTGATTTACCTTCATCAGTATTTCTTAGGCTACGTTTAACCAAAATACCTACGCGCAAAATCAATTCTTCAAGATTAAATGGTTTGGTCAGATAGTCGTCAGCTCCCTTTTTCAAACCCATTACACGATCCTCGCTGGTATTTTTAGCTGTTAGAAATAAAATAGGCACATCATAATTTTGCAATCTTATAGTTTCGGCAACCTGAAAACCATCTATTTCTGGCAACATCACATCCAGCAATACCAGGTTAAAGCGTTCTTCCTTTATTAAGCGAAGTGCTTTCTTACCATCCATTGCTGTAGTAACATGATAACCTTCCAGTTCAAGATTAAGCTTAATGGCTTCGAGCAAATGCTCCTCATCTTCAACCAATAATATGCGAGATTGACTCATATGACGGATGTTTTTTACAGTGCAAGTTTATGAAATTGATTGGCGGTTTTTGGTAACGCCAGTGTCATTTTTATACAGAAAGAAGAAGTAGGTTTTTTAAGAAGGTTTGAACTTTGCTCTAAAAAACCACTTCAAACACGGTTCCATGAGGCTTGTTATTTTTTACATAAATCAATGCCCCATGATTATCAAGCACCTGTTTCACAATGAATAACCCCAAACCTGTTCCTTTAGTTTTACGGGTATCCTCCAGCCCTATCCTGTAAAATTTATCAAATATTTTAGGCTTTTCATCATCCGGAATCCCCACACCCTGATCGTTTACCTTCAGTATCGTTTTATTGTTTTTAGGAAATAACTCAATACTGATCTCCGAGCCCTCCTCTGAATACTTTACTGCATTTTCAATAAGGTTGGAAACTACCAAGTCAATAGTAAATTCATCACCCAACATCCGTATATCAGGAGCGATGCTGGCTTTTACCACTCTTTTTTGTAAGGTATTTTGATGACGCTGAACAACCTCCTGAACGGCTTTTGATAAATTGAATTCCTCTTTAGGATAACTATAAGAGTTATTCTCAATTTTGGTGGCCATCAGCATGTTTTCAACCAAATCATCCAACCGTTCAATGTCCATTAGTGAATTGCTGATAAATGCATTTTGCTTTTCTTTATCCAAATCACGTTTTAATATAGTCTGAAGGTAGAGTTTGATTGACGCCAATGGCGATTTGAGCTCATGGGTAACACTCAACAAGAAGTTTTTTTGACGCCTGCTTAAGGCAATCTCTTCCTGTATAGCCTTTTTGATAGAAAAAGCCCCCCACAATAAGATAATTACAAAAACAGAAAATTCGCCTATTACCATTGCTGTTTTATTGGGCTCAGCTTTAATAAGCAGTTGCCCCCACCACATGAGTTGAAACAACACATAGGCGATTAAAACATAAAAGAGGGTAAGAGGACGAATCTTTCGTTTCATTCTTTAATAAAATGGAACTTGTGACATGAGACTTAATAATTACTTCATATCACAAGCTCTATATCTATCTTTTAAAAGTGATATCCAACGCTTCAAAAATGGCACGTTTTGCAACTTCCAGGTCGATTTTAGTATGGACTGATGAAATAAAGCCTACCTCATAACCTGAAGGACCAAAATAAATACCACGGTTCAAACACTCACGGTGGAAAACTTTAAATTTCTCCATACTAGCTGGATCTATTTGTTCAGCTGTCTGAACTTTCTCTAAATCCGTAAATGCAATCCAGAATATCGAACCAATTTGCTGCACACGTACTTTATAGCTACGCGCAGATGCAAATCGTTGAATTGAATCAGCAAACTCCTGTGTTTTATTGTTCAGCTCTTTATAAAAGCCTAAACGACTTAGTTCAGTAAGCTGTGCAATACCTGCTGCCATGGCTATTGGGTTACCTGATAAGGTCCCTGCCTGATAAACCGGGCCATCGGGAGATACTGTTGACATAATCTCAACATTCGCACCATAAGCTCCAACCGGCATACCTCCGCCAATAATTTTTCCGTAAGTAATAATATCTGGCTTAATTTGATAATAACCAGCAGCCCCTTCAAAACCTAAGCGGAAACCTGAAATCACCTCATCAAAAATTAATAAAGAGTTTTCTGCAGAAGTGATATCTCTTAATGCTTGCAAAAATTCTTGTTCCTGCAATAACAAACCGTTATTTGCCGGAACCGGTTCGATAATTACAGCAGCGATTTGATCTTTGTGTTCAGCAAAAGCCTGTTTTACTGCATCAATATTATTTAAAGGAACTACAATCGTTTCTTTGGCAAATGATTCCGGAACACCCGCTGAGGTTGTTTCACCAAAAGTTACCAATCCAGAACCGGCCTTAACCAGCAAGCTATCTATATGACCGTGGTAGCAGCCTTCAAACTTCAATATTTTATTGCGTTTGGTGTAGCCGCGGGCCAGGCGAATGGCACTCATCACAGCTTCTGTACCAGAACTAACAAAACGCAGCTTCTGAATATATTTGTTGTGTTTAAGAATCAGTTCGGCCAGTTCATTTTCAATGGCAGTAGGCGCTCCAAAGGTCATTCCCTTTAATGCTGTCTCGGTCACCTTCTCGCGTATTTTAGCATTATTATGTCCTAAAATCAACGGCCCCCAAGAACAACAGAAATCAATGAACTTATTTCCATCAACGTCCCATAAATACGGACCATCACCTTTATCAATAAACAAAGGTGTGCCATAAACTGATTTAAATGCTCTTACAGGAGAATTTACTCCACCAGGGAAATAGCTTTTTGATTTTTCATACAACTCTGCCGATTTCTCACGTGAAATATCTGCTTTACCTGTTGTTGCTACCGGCTGGTCAGCTTCTGAACTCTTCTTAAACAATCCAAACATATATGAAACGTAAAATTATAATCTGTTAATTCTAATAACGCAGGCATCTAACAAAACTTATGCCTGTATTTTCAAATTTATGCTAATTATAACCATTTATTGGCTACAATATCGCGAGCGTGATAAGTAATAATAATATTGGCTCCCGCACGGGCAAAGGCATACATATTTTCCATAACTACCTTTTGCTCGTCAATCCACCCTTTCTCAGCAGCGGCTTTAATCATTGAATACTCTCCAGAGACATTATAACAAGCTACGGGAAGGTTAGTATTTTGACGTAAATCGCGTATCACATCCAGGTAAGCCAATGCAGGCTTTACCATCAATACATCAGCTCCTTCTGTTTCGTCTAACTCGGCTTCACGCATAGTCTCGCGAGGATTTCTGAAATCCATTTGATAAGCCTTACGATCGCCTTTATTTGGCGCTGAATCAGCAGCTTCACGGAAAGGACCATAATAAGCCGAAGCAAATTTAATAGAATATGACATGACTGCAGTATTCACAAAGCCTTGTTCATCAAGTTTTTGGCGAATTGCTTCTATCCTGCCGTCCATCATGTCTGACGGAGCTACCATGTCAGCACCAGCTTGTGCATGACTTAAAGCCATCTTGGCTAATACTTCAACAGTCTCATCATTTTGAACGTAATCATCCTTTAAGATTCCACAATGACCATGAGTTGTATAAGCACAAGTACAAACATCCGTAGCGACGTATAACTCGTCTTTGAATTTTTCTTTTAATGCCTTAACAGCTTTATATACGATGGAATCATGCGAGTGTGCTGAATGTGCATCTTCACATTTCTCCTCCCCTACTCCAAATAACAATACTTTATTAATACCTAGTTTAAGGCCCTCTTCTACATCTTTTAATAATGTATCAACAGAAAAATGGCTAATGCCCGGCATAGCATCAATCGGATGAACAATGTTATCTCCTGGAACAACAAAATACGGATACATGAACATCTCTTTGGAAATTCTAGTTTCCGCAACCATTTCTCTAATTACAGGATTCTTTCTTAAACGGCGGGGACGATACAACATATTAATTTCGGATTATAAGTCACGGGTTTCGAATTAAGGAAAATCCGTAATTCGAAACCCGTAATACTCAATTTTATTTTTACAACAACCCGTAAACGGCTTCTGATAAGCCAATTTCATCGGGTGAATAAGGAATTACATAATTGGTATAGCCAAATTCTTCCAGCTTGTTGCCGGTTGATTTACCAATGGCTACTACTTTTTGGTTAACGTAGATTACATTATCGTTTGATAAATATGCTTCTACATTTGAAGGGCTGGTGAACACCAAAATATCAGCTGAAGACTGTCCGATTTCCTTTTCTTTAACCGTTTCATAAACAGGTAAATCAATACTGCTAATTCGGTCAGCCAATTGAACCTGAATAGTTCTGAGTGAATCTTTAGCCTGCGGGAACAATATGGTCTGTCCCTGCACCAAAGGAAGTAAAGACTCCGCTACTTCGCGAATATCACCCGACTCACCAACAAAGTCAGGAATTCGGTTGAAATGACGCAATTCATTCTCCGATCCTCGGCCCATCACTCCTATTTTTACTTTTTTAGGAATAACCGGTTCAAGTTTAAAGAAGTTCTCTACACCATTTTTACTGTTAAAGAAGATCCAATCCACTTTTTTCAAAATGTATGAATCAAAAGTATTGATGATTGGAAACGTACGGATTAACGAACGGTCTTCAATATCCAAGTTAAATTTCTCTAATGAACGAAGGAAAAAGCTATCTTCCGACAATTCACGAGAAATAAACAACGATTTAACTATGTTCTTTTCTTTAGTATAATGATCAACAATTTGCTCTGCTAACCCTTCTGAATTCCTTGTACGAAGAAATAATCGTTCAGGAAAATCACTATCGTCAGTTGCTTTAGAAGTCCACACCTCAAATTGACCATCCTCCTTCTTACAATAAACCCCTAATGGCATGTGGCAACCTCCGTCAAACATATTGAGCACTTTACGCTCAACAGAAATAGTCTCGGCCACCTCTTTATTATGGATCTGCTGTAATAACTTAATCAGTTCAGCATCATTTGCCCGGGTTTGCAATGCCAAAACCCCTTGAGCTGGAGCTGGCACCATTTCAACAGGATCAATTTCTTCCACATGGAATTCACTTAAATCCAACCCTAAACGATGTACACCTGCTTTTGCCAAAATAATAGCATGAAAATCGCCATCACGTAATTTTTGAATACGGGTAGGAACATTTCCACGCAATTCTTCAAACTCAACATCAGGTCTTAAACTTCTGAATTGCGCTTTCCTGCGATTTGATGAGGTACCAACAATTGCATTATAGCGAACCGAAAACTGCAAACTTACATCTACACAATCTTTCAAAATAATCAGCAATTCGGTTGGGTCTTCACGCTCAGACACAGCGGCAATGGTTAATCCTTCCGGAGATTCGGTTGGCAAATCCTTATGAGAGTGTACCGCCAAATCAATATGGCCTTGCAACAACTCATCCTCCAACTCTTTGGTGAAAAAACCTTTACCTTCCAGTTTTGAAAACGAAAGATTAAAAAAGTTATCACCTTGAGTTTTAATGATTTTAATCTCAGATTCCAACCCAATTGCGGCAAGTTTGGCCTTTACATGGTTGGCTTGCCACAAAGCAAGGTCACTGCCTCTAGAGCCTATTACAATTGTTTTGTTCATGCTATATGATTATAGATGTAAAAATCGCTTAAAATTACCGCCATTATTTTTGTTGCATCAAAATTTCCTTGGCCATAACCATGGGAACACTGATGTATTTTTTTTCGACGTAATTTAGTACTTTTTCAAGTACTTCGCGCGAGTTTTCATCCAATGAATTGATCTCATTTGCAAAAACCGATTCTATGGCTTTTGTCTTTATCTCTTTAATTTTTTCAGGAACCTCTCGCATTGCCAATTCAACACGGCGTTGCTTAAGAATTGGGATAAATTCCTGAATGTTCTCTTCAATAATACGCTCTGCAAACACTAGTTCGCCTTTGCGTTCTTCCAAATTGCGGCTTGCTATGTCTTGAATTTGCTCAAGTGAAATAAATGCAGGTGAAAACTGCTCAATCACTTCTGGAGCAGTGTCATTTGGAATAGCCAAATCAACAATTACTTTTTTACCTGTAGAACCATTCACCAGTCCTTGATAAATTTCAGGGGTGATTACAGGTTCTGTCGCTCCTGTACAAGTTAAAATTACGTCAAAACCATCACGATAATTTTTCAGCTCCTCTAAAGGCAATGCTTTTGCACCTATTTCATCTGCCAATACCTGAGCTTTTGATAAGGTGCGATTAAAAATAACGCAATCTTTAAGGTTGTGCTTTTGGAGGTATTTGGTAAGCAATTGAACAGTTTCGCCAGCACCTATAATTAAGAATTTAGCATCGAAGCCGACATTATGCATACGCAACATACGACAAGCCAGTGAAGCCACCGAAACCGGTTTATCTGAAATTCTGGTATTGGTATAAACTTCCTTAGAAGCTTTTACCACTCGATTCATTACCAAACGGAAAAAGTCACCCGTTAAACCCCAATCCCTGCACTCTTCATACATTTCTCTGATTTGCGCCAGAATCTCCTTTTCTCCAACAACCAAGGATTCCAATGAGCATGAAATACGCATTAAATGCTCCAGAGCCGAAGTTCCTGTGTACATAGCAGCATTAACAGAATAATAATCATGCTGTTCAGGAGTAAAATGAGGAAATAAGAATTTGATTATCTTTTTGGTGTAAGCTGAGTCTAATTCCTTTTCACTGGTAAAAACAAACTCAACACGATTACAGGTGGATATATAAAAAAGTTCTCCGAAATTAAATTTCTCTTTTAAAGCTTTTAAGCGAGCTGGTCGTTCGTCTTTCTCAAGAACCAAACTACCAACCTCATCCAATGCACAATTTTTAAACGTATACGCAATAACTTTCAGTGCTTTCAAAACCAAACCTTTTTATAAAACAAAAGCCATTTAAGGCCGCGAAAACACCATTTAGTTAATTCAAATTTATTTTGAAGAACAGATCTTAACCTTTTGGGTTTTCCACAATGCAAATATGCCAATTAGACCGTTTTCTATTTGTCACTTTATTGTAAATCAGTTTATTTAGAAAGAATATAAATAAACACGATTTATGATAGATAAGAATAAGAAACATTCATAATTAATTCTGTGAAAGTAAATTACAATTTGTTTTTTATTTTAATTTATACCTGAATACATCAACAGCAAAAATTACCAGGAAGGCAGACTTCTGCATGTTTCTGCTTTCTGCACTTGCCGCTTTTGTTGCTTAGTAATAATCGGGCATACGACAGATCGTGGGAGGCCCGTATCATTTGGGGAGTAATTCCTTAGGAAGATCTCAAATTCTAGAACCTGAAAAAACCATCAGAGAAGGTGAATACATTTGTAAACAAGGGTGACTAAACGGCTGGCTCCACCCAGTCTCCATGCTCTTTAATCAGATCAATCAGCTCATCGACTGCATTTTCAGCAGGAACATTACGCTTTACCACTTCTTTTTCCTTGTACAAGGTTATTACCCCTGGCCCCGTTCCAACGTAACCATAATCTGCATCGGCCATCTCGCCAGGACCATTTACAATACAACCCATAATACCAATTTTGATTCCTTTTAAATGATCGGTTCGACTACGAATTAATTGAGTGGTTTCTTGCAAATCAAACAACGTTCTTCCGCAGGAAGGGCATGAGATATACTCGGTTTTAGAAATTCGTGTGCGTGTGGCCTGTAAAATACCAAAGGCAACAGAATTAATAGTTTGTGTAGCTATTCCGTCTGCCTGTAACCATAAACCATCTGTTAAACCATCTGTCAGTAAAGCTCCAATATCCGTTGATGCATATAGCATAAAATCATCATCATTGATTTTATTATATGAACGCTTTATAATTACCGGAACATCCAACTGTTGGGTAAGCAAATCAAAAATGAACTGGCGCTGTTCGGCCATTCCATGAATATTTTGTGTCGAAAGAATTAAAACTACAGTTTTATCCTTTGATAAGGTATCCACAAAACCATTGTAAACCTCATCAGACGATTCCAGGAAGATCTTAATATCAGTTTCGACAAAATTTAGCCAGTTATCTTTATTCTCCGCTTTTAAATATTCTTCTGCATTAAATAACGGATGCGCATTTTGCTTGTCTTCCAGATTTAGCCAAGTTCCGTAATTATAAATCTGCTTAAGATTTCCTGGGAAAGAAAACGAAGGCAAAGCATCTCCTAAGAAAACAAAATCAGCAGTTTGTTCAGTAAGATTGTACTTATCTAATAAGGCTGAATAATTATATCCTATTGAAGATAATGCAAACGGGTCTTTGATATTTTCTTTAGACAAATCAACAATTACACGTGGCACATTATGTCCTCCAACATTGAGCACTTCATGTGTTTTGCGACGTTGATAAGAATACGGATCAAAGTTATTGGGAAGAATAATTTCGGGTTGATAAATAGCCTCTTCAGCCACCATTTCCAATTTTTTTGCTCGCATTTCATAGCGTTTTGCCAATGCAGACGCTACGGGAGCTTCAAACTCAGGCTCTTCAGTTAAAGAAACACGAATGGTATCACCCAAGCCATCTTCCAACAAAGTTCCAATTCCTACAGCTGATTTAATACGTCCGTCTTCACCATCACCAGCCTCAGTAACACCTAAATGTAAAGGATAGTTCATTCCTTCGGCAACCATTTTCTCAACCAGCATACGGTAGGCTTGCACCATTACTTTAGGATTACTGGCTTTCATCGAAATCACCAGATTATGATAATCTAAATCCGAGCAAATTCGAATAAATTCCATTGCTGATTCAACCATACCCATTGGAGTATCACCGTAACGGCTCATTATCCGGTCAGATAAAGAACCATGGTTGGTACCAATGCGCATAGCAGTACCGTACTCTTTACAGATTTTCACTAAAGGAGAAAAGCGTTGACGAATACGTTCAACTTCCTGTAAATATTCTGAATCAGTGTAATCTATTTGCTGGAATTTCTTTTTATCGATGTAATTACCCGGATTTACACGCACCTTTTCAACAATGCGGGCTGCCAGTTCAGCAGCATTAGGAGTAAAATGAATATCGGCAATTAAGGGAACATTATACCCGCGATTGCGTAATTCCTTTTTAATTTCAGCCAGGTTTTGGGCTTCCTTGATGCTTGGTGCTGTAATACGCACGTATTCACATCCCGCATCAACCATGCGTATGGTTTGTTCAACGGTAGCCAGCGTGTCCATTGTATCGGTAGTAGTCATTGATTGTATGCGAATGGGATGATGTGCCCCCATCGCTATATCGCCAATGTTTACTTCTCGAGTCACAAAACGGGAATAAGTATTTAAAGAATTACAATACTTACCCTTTAACGCCTTAATGAAATTTAAATCTGCTACCGAATTCATTGTGCAAAAATAATAAAAAGGATAACAGTGAATTATTTAGGCCTTGGTTTATTTATATTGGAAATAAAAAAAGCCTCCACCTACGATAAAAACAACTGTTCATTAAAGTAGTTAAAGGCTTTATTTATCTTACCTAACCAGGCAATTATTGAATAACCTTTGGCTTTTCCGGCATTACTATCCATAAAATAAGGTAAATAAGTACCCCAGTGCCAAATCCAAAGAACAAAATCAGAAATATGATACGCATAATGGTAGGGTCCATATTAAAATATTCAGCCAAACCTGAGCATACGCCTCCAATAACTTTGTTATCCGGATTTTTATACAATCGCTTTTCCATAAATGATTTATTGTTAGTCGTTAAAAAAAAATCAGCTAAACTTCCCCAAGCAATGGCCGTATTAAAATTTCATCCACAACAGCTCCTTCACTCATTTTATAAGCATTCAAAACTGCCGATGCCACATCTTCCGGTAAAACAAAACGTGATCCAGGAATAGTAGTACCCGACCAAGAGGCTGTAAGAGTTGACCCCGGTAAGACAGCAGTTACCTTTACACCTTGGTGCATTAATTCTTCGCGCAGCACTTTTGTTAGTCCCATTAATGCATACTTAGAAATACTGTATGAACCTGCAGCAACCACCGGTTTAATAGAAGCTGTTGAACAGATATTAAAAATATGCCCTTGGCCGTCTTCAATCATTCCACCGGTAAAATATTTTGAGAGATAGTATGCCGAATACAAATTAGTGTCAATCATTTGCTCCAACATACCATCCTCTTCATCCATTACAGAACCAGGAACGTACAGGCCAACGTTGTTTACCAAAACATCAACCTTAGCATATCTATCCAATACCTTATCAACAAAGGCAAGTAATTCATCACGATTGGAGCAATCGACCGCTTTGTATAAAATCTGAATATCAGGATTTAGCTGCTGAAGTTGAGTACTAAATTCAACCAGCTCATTTTCATTACGGGCACAAATAGCCAAATCAAAGCCTTCTGAAGCAAAAACTTCTGCTATAGCCTTTCCAATTCCTTTTGTAGCACCTGTTATTACTGCAAGCATAACGTAAAAGTAAGATATTTGACTTAAAGTTACACATCCTCAATAAAGAGTTGCTTATTTTCCAGCTATGCCGGGAACCAAGAACTATGGAATTAAGGACTGAATAATTTTCACTATTTTCGCAAAAATTATTTTATGCTGTTCTACCATTTAGGAAAGTACGTTTTATTGATGAAAGCGGCGTTGAAACGCCCTGAAAAATGGAGTTTTTACTGGAAAGAAATTGCCCGTGAAATGGTTTCCATAGGTGTAGGCTCATTGGGAATCATTAGCATTATTTCAGTTTTTATGGGAGCAGTAACTTCCGTACAAACCGCATTTCAGCTAATCAGCAATTTAATTTCACTTTCGGTAATTGGACAAATTACCCGTGATAATTCAATTCTGGAGTTAAGCCCGACCATTGGTGCCTTAGTATTAGCCGGAAAAACAGGCTCAAATATTGCTTCACAAATAGGAACCATGCGTGTTACTGAACAAATTGATGCGCTTGAGGTTATGGGCGTTAATTCCCCGGGATACCTTATCTTTCCTAAAATCATTGCCGGTGTAACGATGATCCCGCTGCTGGTTATTATCTCAATAACACTCAGTATTTTGGGAGGTGGCATTGCAGGAGTTTTGTCTGGAGCATTATCACAAGCTGATTATATTTCTGGTGTACAGGCCGAATTTAACAACGTCATTTTGGTGGCCGGTATGGTAAAATCAATTATTTATGCATTTATTATTACTTCGGTTTCGGCTTACCAAGGGTTTTACACCAATGGAGGCGCCTTGGAAGTGGGAGAATCAAGTACCCGTGCGGTAGTAGTAAGTTGTATTTTAATTTTGTGTGCTGACTACATTGTAGCCCAACTGTTATTATGATAGAAATTAAAGACATCAGAAAATCATTTGACGACAAAGAGATATTGAAAGGAATTTCTGCAACTTTCAAATCGGGCTCTTGCAATATGATTATCGGAGGTAGTGGATCAGGAAAAACGACTCTGATTAAGTGCATGGTTGGATTACACGAAGTAAATTCAGGAGAAGTACTGTATGATAACCGTGATTTTACTAAACTGAATTTTGAAGAACGTATTCCTATCCGGAAAGAAATTGGAATGCTGTTTCAAGGTTCGGCCTTATTTGACTCACTCACAGTTCAGGACAATGTGATGTTTGCCTTAAATATGTTTACTGAAATGAGTTATGCAGAAAAACTGGAACGTGTAAACTTTTGTTTGCATCGTGTTAACCTCGAAAATGTAAACAATAAGTTTCCGGCAGAGCTTTCAGGAGGGATGAAGAAACGTGTGGGCATTGCTCGGGCTATTGCAATGAAACCCAAGTATCTTTATTGCGATGAACCTAACTCCGGCCTTGACCCAAAAACTTCAATAGTAATTGATAACCTCATTCAGGAAATTACAGATGAGTTTAAAATTACCACCATTGTAAACACCCATGATATGAACTCGGTTATGGAAATTGGAGACAATATTGTGTTTTTGCATCAAGGACAAAAGTGGTGGGAAGGCAGCAATAAGGAAATAACGCATACAGACAACGGAGAACTAAACGAATTCGTTTTTGCTTCAAAACACTTCAAAGAGTTACAAAAGTAATGATTGAGATTTTGAGAAATCGATTTAAGCAATAACCATTCAGTGCAAACTGTTTTCTCGCATAATATTCAAATTATCTAATTAACTAATCATCAAAATAAATGATAAACCTCCTTACTCCAACGCATTGGAAAGATTATGAGCTGATTGATTGCGGTAATTTCGAAAAACTGGAGCGTTTTGGAAAATATATACTTATCCGTCCTGAACCCCAGGCTGTTTGGGACAAAACCTTAAGCGAAGGTGAATGGCAAAAACTTCATCATATAAAGTTTAAAGGACGCACAGCTACTTCGGGTGATTGGTCTAAGAAAGACAAAGCCCTACCCGATCGCTGGCATATTGAATACAAAACCAAAGACCTCGATCTGAAGTTTCGATTGGGTTTAACATCATTTAAGCATGTTGGTATTTTTCCTGAACAGGCAGCCAACTGGGATTACATTGCTGAATCCATTAAAATGATGAAAACTCCTCAACCAAAATTCCTGAATATATTCGCCTATACAGGAGGAGCCTCTATTGCGGCCCGAAATGCCGGAGCTGACACCACTCATGTCGACTCTATTAAACAGGTAGTTACCTGGGCCAATGAAAACATGGAACTTTCAGGCTTGAGCGATATTCGCTGGGTAGTAGAAGATGCTTTGAAGTATGTTCAGCGTGAGGTTAAACGCGGAAAAAAATACAATGGCATTATTTTGGACCCTCCGGCCTATGGCAACGGGCCAAAAGGCGAAAAATGGAAGCTGGAAGATCAGATCAATGAAATGATGAAGGATGTGGTAAAACTTTTAGATGAAGAAGAACACTTCCTTATTTTAAATACTTACTCCTTAGGCTTTTCCTCTTTAATAGTTGAGAATCTTATTCATTCTGCATTCCCTTCTGTTAAAAACTTTGATATTGGCGAATTATACCTTCAAGCCACAGCTGGCTGTAAACTTCCATTGGGAGTTTGGGGTAAATTCAGATCATTTTAAATACGAAACCACTTCTGTCGGCTTTTTTTCACCTGATATTTTTATGGGTTACAATGATTTTCAAACAAAATGAAAATCATTGTAACCCTATGCATATTTCCCTCGTAAACGCCTAAAAACCACTCCAAAAACCAAACTATTTCAAGTTAGTTGTTTATGCTTTTTGAAAAGCATATTTGAAGTAGTTCGGGCTGGCAAAAAATTATTATTTACACCCAACCCATGCATTTAAAAAAAAGAAACTTAACGAACGCTCTGCTTTTAGCGTCTTTATCATCACTAACATTATTCAATAGTTGCGAAAGTTCATCCGGCAAAACTTCTAGCGCAATATCTTCAGGAGCAAATGCCTCTGCTAATGCCGATGCAAAAAATCTGAAGGGAGGAACTTCAACTTCTGCCCAACCGGCAGAGGATCCCGAAGATAAAATTCCTTATCAACCTATTACCATTGATACTGCAGGAAAATGGGTAGTAAAAGGCCCAAAACCTAAAGAAAATGCAATACTTCCTAATTATCGTATTGTTGCCTACTATGGTAATCTGTATTCGAAAAAAATGGGGATTTTAGGCGAACTTCCTCCAAAAGAGATGTTGGCTAAATTAAATGGTGAAGCAAAAAAATGGGCTGCCGCAGATCCTAGCACCCCTGTAAAGCCAGCACTACATTTAATTGTTGTAACCGCTCAAGGCCAACCTGGGAAAGCCGGAAAATACCGTTTACGTATGCCTTTCAAAATGATCGACTCGGTTTTAGTTATGGCTAAAAGTATAAATGCTGAGGTATTTTTGGATGTGCAAGTTGGATTAGGTACCCTGCAAGAAGAGTTACCTCCATTAGAGCAATACCTTAAATTACCAAACGTGCATTTAGGTATCGATCCTGAGTTTTCAATGAAATCAGGACATGCCCCTGGTAAACGTATTGGAACTTTTGATGCTGCAGATATTAATTATGCTAGTGATTTCTTAACTAATCTGGTAAGAACAAATAACCTTCCTCCAAAAATGTTAATTGTACACCGTTTTACAAGGAAAATGGTGACTAATTCGCAAAACATCAAATTAAACCGCGATATACAAATAGTAATGCATATGGACGGATGGGGACCGGCAACATTAAAGCGTGACACTTACAGAAGTTACATTTATAAAGAGCCAGTTCAATATACCGGGTTTAAATTATTCTATAAAAATGATATTAAATGCGGAAAGCCAATTATGGAACCGTCCGATGTTTTAGCTCTTTATCCAAAACCTATTTACATTCAGTATCAATAATACATGACCCTAGCCAATTGGCCAGGATTCATTTTTAAGAATTATAAAAAGCCTGTAGTTTTTGAACTGCAGGCTTTTTATATTTAGCTAGCAACCTTCACCGCTTTTCAAATTGATGAAAAAATTATTACTCATTTACCTTGTTGCTCTTGCTCCATTTGTAAGTAAAGCACAAGCCCATTATGATATAGTGCTAATCAACGGAAGAGTTGTTGATGGCACAGGAAATCCTTGGTTTAAGGCTGATGTGGGAATATCAAAAGGTAAAATTGTGAAGATTGGTCAAATAGATACTACCAAAGCCAAAAAAGTAATTAACGTAAATAATCGAATAGTCGCCCCCGGTTTTATTGACATACATACTCATATTGAAGGCGATGAAGAGAAAACTCCCACTGCTGATAATTTTATTTATGATGGCGTAACATCGGTTATAACCGGTAATTGTGGCAGCTCCGAGGTGGACCTTGAAAAGTATTTTAACTTCCTAACTAAGCTTAAAACCTCGGTCAATATAGGCGCATTAATTGGGCAAGGAAGCGTTAGAGCTCATGTAATGAATACCTCAAGCGCCCCCCCAACAACAGAACAACAAATGGCAATGGAAGAGCTAGTTGAAAAAGCAATGAAAGATGGGGCCATGGGTCTTTCCACCGGTTTAATTTATGTTCCCGGCATCTACTCCAGTACTGAAGAAATAGTTGGTCTTGCTAAAGTTGCAAAAAAATATGGCGGCATTTACGCCACCCATATGCGCAGTGAAACAGCCCAAGTTTTTGAGGCCATTAACGAGGCCATAACTATCGGAAAGCTGGCTGATATCCCGGTGCAAATTTCACACTTAAAAGTTGGCCGCCCTAACTGGAATCGGTCACTTGAAACCTTAAAAATGATAGACTCTGCTCGGGCAATGGGTCTGGACGTTACTTGTGATCAATACCCTTATTCGGCCAGTAGCACCTCCCTCCGATCGTTGATTCCAACCTGGGCACTAACACAAAACGACAGCACATTCCAAAAGCGTATTACCGACCCTCCTATGAAAAAGAAAATAGTTGACGAAATGTTAAGTGATGCAGCCCGGAGAGGCAATACTGATTTTTCGTATGCAGTAATTGCTTTTTGCAATGCAGATACCACCTTGAACGGAAAAAGTATTTCGCAAGTAAACAAACTAAAAGGGAGACCTCAAACATTAGAAGCCGAAATCAATACCATTTTAGAGCTTGTGAATGAGGGTTGGGTTCAAATGGTTTTTCATGGAATGAATGAAGGCGATATTGAAACCATTATGAAGTATCCGTTTACTATTGTAGCCAGTGATGGAAGCATACGTGAATTTGGCAAAGGAATGCCACATCCGCGTAGTTATGGAACCAATGCACGGGTATTAGGCAAATATGTTAGAGAAAAAGAATTAATTAAACTGGAGGATGCAATTAAAAGAATGACCTCCGCTCCTGCACAACGTTTCAATCTTAAAAATAAAGGATTAATACGACCAGGTATGGATGCTGATATTGTAGTATTTGACGATAAGAACATCGATGACTTATCAACTTATGATTCGCCACATGCCTACTCAACAGGAGTTGAATATGTATTGGTAAACGGAAACATTACATTGAAAGAAGGTAAACATACTGGAGTTAGAAATGGACAGATCTTATACGGTCCAGGTAAGAAATAACAATAGATTTTTCCTTACTGATTACAAAAACGGAGGTCGTTTCTCAACGACCTCCGTAATATTATTCAATTTAAACGTTGATACTTATTACTTCTTGGTTTCGGCAGCTACCTTAATCAGCGAATACGCAAATAGTAAAATTAAGCCCATTAATAAAATGGTACTTAAAAGGATCAACATATTCGCACCCGGCAGGCCTAAAAACTTTAAAGAAGCACCTGCAATAAGTGAAATTAGGCAGGCAAAAGCTGGAAAAAGTAGAGTTTGTCTCATGTTTTGGTTCAATTGGTTTGTTTTCCAATTAAGAAATAATAACGATCAAATGCAAACTTTTTCGAAATTATTTTCCAACTTTTTAATCATTTTTAAAATTATCTTTTAGACTTAACAGCCCCTGCAGCGGTTTTCCTTGTTGATTTCTTAGCTTTTCTATTCTTCACTTTAAAGAACAATGTCCTGACACCAAGCAATATTCCAAAAATGAAAGTAAAAACGAGCGCTATACCCCAAAAGCCTAAAATAAGGTTACCAGGAAATCCAACAAATAACAACACCAGGCTAATCAATACCATGATACCAATGACCAAAGCCCCCAGCTTTTGATAACTAATCGCCATAACTACTTTCCGTCCTGCTTAGCAAACACCTTTTTCAACAAGTCTGTTGTACGATTTACAGGATCTTTACGAATAGCAAGCTCTTCTTGTTCTACCTTAAAGAAAACACCATCCATGGCTTTATTAGTTACATAATCAGCCAAGTCAGGATTTACCTTCGTTACCAAAGGCACTTTATTATACCTGCTGATTATTTGGCTCCATACTTTGGTTGCACCAACCTGATCTAAGGAATTCTTAATAACCGGATTAAATTCTCCGTACAATTGCTGAGAGGTTGTTTTTTTCAGGTATAGAGTTGCTGCGTTTTTCTCGCCCATTAATATACTCAATGCATCCTGAAAAGTCATTTGCTTTACAGCGTTAACAAAAATATTCTTAGCTTTTCCTGCTGCATCTTCTGCCGCCCGGTTCATCAGTTTCAACCCTTCATCAGCTAAGCTCGACATACCAATGCTACGCAAGGTTTTATCCACCTTTTGTAACTCAGGAGGCAATAGAATTTTAACAGCTTGGTCCTTAAGAAATCCGTCGGGTTTGGCGACCTGTGCAATGGCTGTATCAATTCCTTTATGTAATGCTTGCTTTAACCCCGATGCAATATCGGTGTTGGTTAACTGTCCGTTTGCAGTAGTTTGCTTATAAATATCGTTTACTTGTTTTAATAAACTCTGCGACTCGCAAGAGGTTAAAGATATAGCTAGTGCAATTGTAAAAATGGTCTTCTTTAACATATGGTGATTGTTTTTATCAAATTAATAATGTGAAATAACACGTTTAAAACAAGCCCAGTTGTCCATCATCTTCAAGATCAGTATCTTCCGGATTAGTTATCTCTAACTCTATCTTTTTTGCGGATGAAGGATCGTCTGTAGAATCACTGGCAGTCTCCGAGCTTTCATCATCCATTTCATCATTCTCTTCCCCTTCTTCAGCCGTTAGCGGTTCAAGCAGTTCAACCTTTACAATTTCAAACTGACTCAATCGGTTTCCATTAGCCTTTAATCCTTTTATATCAATAAATTCAGAAAGATCAATTTCAGAACTCTCTTCTTCCTTGGCTTTTCCTTTTAAGACTGTTAATTGAACTCTTGGTTGTTCATCTGCACTTAACAATATTAACTTAGAACCAGGCTCATCACTTATGAAGCTAACTTTTTTACCAATTACTACATTTTCGGGAGCGAACCGTTTCACAAAAAAGTTTTTCGCTTTTCCTTCAAAATGAACGACCGAAAGCACCATTTCAGGATCAAACTTACAAATCAGCAACAACCCTTCGTCAAAGTGATTGGTTAGATCGAAATTGGTTAATTCGTACTCGCCATTTTTATAAACAACAATAATCTTGTCCTCCCCGCTAAACGAACCTAAGTATTTGCCACGACCATCCGCATTCAGGCGTTGTAACACATCATCGAACCAAATTTTCCTGCCTGCAAGAGTAGAAACTCCTGCTGATTTAAAAGTAATCTTCTTAATTGGATACTTGGTAACTACATTTCCCTGCGAACCACGACCTTTTATCGCCAAATCAGCAAAATTCAAATCAAATTGCAATTTTCGCAATTTAGAATGCGGTTTAAGCTGAATATTCACAACTTCAGCTTCTCCATTAGCATTAGCAGTAAACCATAATACCGATGATCCCTTTGTTCCTTTAGTTAGATCATATTCTTTATCACGGGTTATTCCTCCAATAGGAAAACGTTTCATGTATGAGGTTCCACTGGTGCCATCGCGATAAATCATATTATACACCGTTCTGTCATCGTTTTTCTTAAACACCCCAACATGCACAATATGCTTGCCCATAAAGGCTTTCTCACTTACCTTGGAAACAATAAACTTGCCATCTGCACGGAAAGCGATTATATCATCAATATCTGAACAATCGCATATGTATTCATCTTTCTTAAGGGATGTACCAACAAAGCCATCGTCTTTATTTACATACAGTTTCACATTGGCCAAGGCAACCTGAGCAGCTTGTACGGTATCAAATGTTCGCAACTCAGTTCTACGCTCGCGGCCTTTACCGTACTTATTTTTAAGCCTTTCGAAATAATCTATTGCATAGTCAATCAGGTTAGCCAAATGGTGTTCTACCTCATCAATTTCTTCCTGTAAAGCTTTCATCTGCTCATCCGCCTTCTTCACATCAAAGCGGGTAATAGAGCTCATAGGCTTATCAATTAATTTCTTATAATCCTCAGGAAGGATTTCGCGATAGAACTGTGGAAAGAATGGCTCAAACAATTGGTTCAATACATTAACCACAACATCAAACGTCCCTGAACTTTCGTATTCAGGATGTTTATACATGCCCTCCTGAATGAATATTTTGAGCAATGAACTGAAGAAGATCTTTTCTTTCAATTCATTTAGTCTGATCTCTAGCTCTTGTTTTAAAAGTTCTTTGGTATTTTGTGTACACTCAGTCAGAATGTCATTCACGCTCATAAAATGCGGCTTATCATTTTTGATAACGCATGTATTGGGTGAAAGCGACATTTCACAATTGGTGAATGCATACAAAGCATCAATGGTAATATCAGGAGAAATGCCAGGTGCAAGATGAATGACAATTTCTACATCTTTAGCCGTATTGTCTTCAATCTTTTTAATCTTAATCTTCCCTTTATCATTGGCAGCAATAACGCTGTCAATCAGGCCTATTGTGGTTGTCCCAAAAGGAATTTCGCTAATAACGAGGGTCTTTTTATCCTTTTCGGTAATTTTAGCACGCACTCTTACCCGTCCGCCGCGCTGACCATCATTATATTTTGAAACATCAGCCAAACCGCCGGTTGGAAAGTCCGGCACTAAATCAGGACGAACACCCCTTAACACCCCGATTGAAGCGTCAATCAGCTCAATAAAATTATGCGGAAGAATTTTAGTTGCTAAACCTACGGCAATACCTTCAGTTCCTTGGGATAAAATCAATGGAAACTTAACCGGCAACGTAACAGGCTCATGATTACGCCCGTCATAGGACAACTGCCACTCTGTAGTTTGCGGATTGAAAACGACATCATTGGCGAATTTACTCAACCTTGCTTCAATATAACGGGGAGCCGCTGCAGCATCACCCGTTACAGGATCGCCCCAGTTACCCTGCGTATCTATCAGCAACTCTTTTTGACCAATATTAACCATCGCATCACCAATAGAAGCATCACCGTGTGGGTGGTACTTCATAGTATTACCAATTACGTTGGCAGCCTTGTTAAACCGGCCATCATCCATTTCTTTTAATGAATGCAAAATACGACGTTGAACAGGCTTTAAACCATCGTACATATTAGGCACCGCCCGGTCGAGAATTACATAAGATGCATAGTCCAAAAACCAACTCTCATATAAGCCGTCAACTTTAATAACATTGTCAAGATGGCCTTTTCCTTGGTTTTCTTCGTTTGGTATATCGTTTCCGTTGATCATTATCTTAAATTATTTAATCATATAGATGTGTTTTGAAAATAGCTTATAAAACTATAAAACACTATCATCTACAATTAGTTACGCCACAGTCAATTCTTGCTCCAAATCCTTCTCTACCCTTAGATTGCTGATAATAAATTCCTGGCGTTCCTGAGTGTTTTTTCCCATATAATATTCAAGCACATTTTTAATATGTGAATCTTTCAGAATTACGGGATCAAGACGCATGTCTTCTCCGATAAACAAAGCAAACTCATCTGGAGAAATCTCACCCAAACCTTTGAATCGTGTAATTTCAGGCTTATTACCTAATTTATCGATGGCGGCTTTACGCTCTTCATCACTATAGCAGTAAATGGTTTCTTTCTTATTTCTAACGCGGAATAATGGGGTTTGCAAAATGTACAAATGTCCGTTCTTGACCAAATCAGGAAAGAATTGCAAAAAGAAGGTTAGCAACAACATCCGGATGTGCATACCGTCAACATCGGCATCAGTTGCAACTACGATGTTATTATAACGCAAGCCATCCAAGCCATCCTCAATATTCAATGCATGCTGCAATAGATTGAATTCTTCGTTTTCATAAACAATCTTTTTAGTTAAACCAAAACAGTTCAATGGCTTACCTTTCAAACTAAAAACAGCTTGAGTTGCAACATCACGTGATTTGGTAATTGAACCCGAAGCTGAATCACCCTCAGTGATAAACAAAGTGGTCCTAAACCGTTGCTCATCCTCTTTCTTTAAATCTTCATCAAAATGGACCTTACAGTCACGGAGTTTTCTGTTGTGCAACGAAGCTTTTTTAGCGCGTTCATTTGCCAGTTTCTTAATTCCGGCAATGTCTTTACGTTCACGCTCTGACTGCATAATGCGCTTCAATAGCCCATCTGCAGCATCAGGATGCTTATGCAAGTAATCATCCAACTCTTTCTTAAGGAAATCGTTGACAAAGGTCCGCACTGTTGGACCATCCGGGCCTATATTTAATGAACCTAATTTAGTTTTAGTTTGCGACTCAAATACAGGTTCCTGAACCTTAATACTGATTGCTGCCACAACCGATGCGCGAATATCAGTTGCATCAAATTCCTTCTTATAAAATTCACGTAGGGTTTTTACCAGCGCCTCTCTAAAAGCGGCCTGGTGTGTACCACCCTGAGTAGTATGCTGACCGTTTACAAACGAATAATATTCTTCACCGTAGTGGTTATCGTGAGTTATGGCAACCTCAATATCCTGACCTTTCAGATGGATAATTGGATAACGAATGGTTTCTGAATCGGTATTTTTATCTAACAAATCATATAAACCACGTTCTGAAAAATACTTTTTACCATTAAAATTGATGGTTAGTCCTGAGTTAAGGTAAACGTAATTCCATATCATATTCTCCACAAACTCAGGGATGTATTTGAAGTTGCGGAAAATATACTCGTCAGGAATAAAGTTAATGGCTGTACCGTTACGTTGAGTAGTATCCTTTTCCTGATCCTCTTTTACAATATTACCCTTGCTGAACTCAGCAAACTTAGTTCGTCCATCACGATAAGATTGTACGGTAAAAGTGGTTGACAAAGCATTAACAGCTTTGGTACCCACACCGTTCAAACCAACTGATTTCTGAAAGGCTTTCGAGTCATATTTACCTCCGGTATTGATTTTTGACACACAGTCAATCACCTTTCCCAATGGAATACCTCGACCGTAATCTCGTACCGAAACCTTATGATCAGAAATAGTTATATCGATGATTTTGCCCGATCCCATCACAAACTCATCAATGGAGTTGTCCATAATCTCTTTCAGCAAAATATAAATACCATCGTCAAGCGCTGATCCGTCACCCAACTTACCGATATACATTCCCGGGCGCAAACGAATGTGCTCTTTCCAATCGAGGGATTTAATATCATCTTCGCTATAACCAATTTTTTCTTCAGCCATAATTATGAGATTTTTAGATGTGAGCTTTAAGAGATGAGAAAAGTATCATCCCTTCATCTCCCATCAAAACAAAAATAATCTTTCTGCGCTGCGCAAGAATGCTAAAAATTTCAACATTTTCACAACTTTCTGAGTGTCTGCCTGCTAACTTTTTCACTATTTATCATTCTCAAAATCTATAGCAGTAAATTTACCGGGCTATTTTTTATCAATTGCAAGATTATTATATTTAAATAATTCATCATTCACCTTAAAATAAAAACGCTTATGAAACGACTTATATTCTCCGTTTTATTGCTTTCAGGCCTGTTTTTCAGCTATCAAACTTCTGCTCAGGAAATCAAACGCAAAACCATTATGGGCGTTTGGCGTCTCGACAGCATTTTGTACAATAACATTAAAGCCTATTCCACCATTAAAGTTTTTGGAGATGTGGATGCTTCATGTATGATCAACAGCATGTGGACTTTCTACGGAAACTGGGATGGCAAAATATTATCTCCAATGGCTGAAGGTTGTCCTACCACTCCACAAACCATGGTATGGTCAACAGGTAAGGAAAACGGAGGAAATTATTTTGGCATAAAACCATTACTGGCAGGTCAAAAAGGCAAGCAAATTACCCAAGGCTTTAAAATGCCTATTCAATCTATTGATGGAAAAAACATGGTATGGCATGAAACTGTAAAACTCGATTATAAAACCTCTCACGTTACTTATTTCTTTACCAAAACAAGTAATAAAGCGAAGTAAGTACTACATAGAAAGATAAAGGCTAAAACTATTTTCATAAGTTTTAGCCTTTATTTTTGATTGTTGGGGTATCTGATAAACACTTAAAATCCCAGTAATAAGAATCTAATTTAAAACACAAAATGTTTACCTTACTATACATTAAATAGAATACATTTGCGTATATATATTAACTACTTAAACTATAACTTAACTATATTTTATTTTAAAACGCATTTAAAACGATATAACAAGCTAATTATTAACACAAAGAGAATAAAATTTAAATTTAAACAAGCCTCGCCCAATATTTGTATTAATCATTAGGATGGACAAGCAATTTCTTCAAATATTATTAGACAAGCACCGAACGACAGGAACATATCCCTCTAACACAGAGATTTATCGTTTGGCAAGAAAGCTTCTTCGGTTAATGTTTCCGGAGAAAACCAACAAGCATTACCTCAGCACAGACAGCCTGGCGGAAAGATTCAACAAACAGGAAGAATGTTGGATTGAGATGTTATCGAGTATGCAGCATGTCCTGCCCGATGATGCAGCAATTTTGGTAAAACGATTTATGGCAACTATCCCATCTGTTTACAATGTTTTGCTGATGGATATCAATGCCATTTTCACTGGTGATCCGGCTTCCAAAAGTGAATTTGAGGTCGTACGAACCTATCCCGGCTTTTTAGCAATTGCGTATTATCGGTTAGCTCATGAACTTCATAAATTGGAGATCCCTTTAATTCCAAGGATACTAACTGAACATGCTCACTCAAAAACCGGTATTGATATTCATCCGGGAGCCCAAATCGATACTCATTTTTTTATTGACCACGGAACGGGTATAACCATTGGCGAGACCTGTGTGATAGGCAAACATGTAAAACTCTATCAAGGAATTACATTGGGCGCACTGAGTGTTAGTAAAAACCTGGCCTCAACAAAACGACATCCGACAATTGAAGACAACGTAGTTATTTACTCAGGAGCGACCATTTTGGGAGGAGAAACCGTTATTGGCCATGACTCAATAATTGGCGGAAATGTTTGGCTAACGGCAAGCACTGCACCTTATTCTAAGGTTTATCATCAAAGTCAGAATAAATACATAGAAATGGGAATGGACGAATAATTGAATTAATCATGATTACAAATACTGAACTAAAAACCAATAAACTGGTTGACCTTATAGGAAATACCCCACTGGTTGAATTAGCCAGATTAAACACCAAACCCGGAGTTAAGATTTTGGCTAAACTTGAAGGTGATAATCCCGGAGGAAGTGTTAAAGACCGAGCGGCTTATGGCATGATAAAAGGAGCTTTGGATCGTGGTGAACTTAAGCCGGGAATGAAACTAATTGAAGCTACCAGCGGAAATACAGGCATTGCCCTTGCAATGATGGCAAGTTTATTCGATGTTGAAATCGAGTTGGTAATGCCCGAAAACTCAACCCGCGAACGAGTGTTAACCATGGAAGCTTTTGGGGCAAAAGTAATACTGACATCCGCTGAAGGGTCAATGGAAGAAGCTATTGATTATGCTCATGCACAAGTTGCCAAAGGTGGTTATTTAATGCTAAACCAATTTGCCAACCCTGATAATTACGGAATGCACTATCGCACAACCGGTCCGGAAATATGGCGCGACACTCAAGGCTCTGTTACTCACTTTGTTTCCTCAATGGGTACAACAGGAACTATTATGGGAGTCTCAAGGTATCTGAAGGAGCAAAACCCTAATATTCAAATCATTGGATGCCAACCTACCGACAATTCTCGTATTCCAGGTATTCGCCGCTGGCCAAAAGAATACCTACCTAAAATATTTGAACCAGAGCGCGTTGATAGGATTATGGATATTTCTCAGGATGAAGCCACTCAAACCACTCGTAATCTTGCCAAAATAGAAGGCGTTTTTGCGGGTATGAGTTCAGGTGGTGCCGTTTCAGCTTCTTTGCGACTGGCACAGGAACTAGAGGAAGGTGTAATTGTTTGTATTATTTGTGACCGAGGCGATAGGTATTTGTCCTCAGACTTATTTGGAGCTTAATAATTAACAGTAACAATTATTGTAACCAGGCAGTATTTCTAATCAATTTAAGTTGATTGAAAATTGATTAAATAAAAAAGAAAAGCAACTTTTGGGTTGCTTTTCTTTTTAAGAATCGATATGCTCAACACATAAAATATGCTTGCACAAAAAGTACTTCATTTAGGACTTAAAATTTTACTAAAACCCCTCCATCGTATATTTGCAAGCCTTTTGCTAGCATTATTAGCTTTTCTGTTATTTAGAGATTCCATTGAAGGCCTATTGGTATTATTAATTTTTCTATGGAATGTTTTTGCCTTTAGCTTTGTTGCTTCCAGCTGGATAATCATTTTCAATTATTCAATTGAAGATATCAGAGCCCATGCCGAACAAGAAGATGGCAGCAGGACTTTTGTATTCATCATCATCTTGTTTGCATCATTTGTCAGCATGTTTGCCGTTTTATTACTCATGCTTTCCAAAGATTATGCTCATATTTCGGCAATTTCCTATTTCATAATTGTACTTGTAGCCATACTATCGTCATGGTCATTAGTGCATACCATTTTTACATTTCATTATGCACGACTTTTTTACCCTAAAGGAGAAGGCTTGGAATTTCCAGACAATGCACTACCTGACTACCTGGATTTTGCCTATTTCTCGTTTGTAATTGGCATGACTTTTCAGGTTTCAGATGTGGAAATATCATCAAAACTAATCAGGAGAACAGCGCTCTTACACTCGCTTATCTCTTTCTGCCTAAACACTTTTGTAGTGGCTTTAACCATTAATATTATTGCCGGTCTGAATAAGTAGCATTAAGAATATTTAATTTATTCATTCTGACTAAGTACAGTTTCTATAACTGTCAGTTCATCGCTTGAGAATGAAAGGTTATTCAAACAATCAAGATTATTATCGAGTTGAGTCTCTGAGCTTGCCCCAATTAATACGGTCGTAATTCGATTATCTTTCATCAGCCAAGCCAAGGCCATTTGTGCTAATGACTGATTACGTTGTTTAGCAAGCTCATTTAATTGTTGAATTTTTTTTAAGCGGACCTCGGTAATGTCAGTAGTTTTTAAATAGCCATGCTCTTTAGCCGCTCTTGAGTTTTCCGGAATTCCTTTCAGATATTTATCCGTTAGCATGCCCTGGGCCAACGGAGAAAATGGAATACAACCCACCCCATTTTTTTCCAAAACATCCAGCAAGCCACCTTCAACCCAGCGTTCAAACATCGAATATTTAGGCTGATGAATTAAGCATGGCGTCCCTAACTGCTTTAATATATCGATTGCCTCTTGTGCCTCTGCAGGTTTATAATTTGAAAGTCCAACATACAATGCCTTTCCGCTTCTAACTGCAGTATCTAAAGCCGACATGGTTTCTTCTAAAGGCGTTTCAGGATCGGGGCGATGCGAATAGAAGATATCTACGTAATCCACCTTCATGCGTCTAAGACTTTGGTCTAAACTTGAAATCATGTATTTACGTGAGCCCCAATCGCCATAAGGACCAGGCCACATGGTATAACCTGCCTTTGTTGAAATAATTAATTCATCTCGCAGGTTTCCTCCGAAATCCTTTTTCAAAATTTCTCCGAAATTTTCTTCAGCAGAACCGGGTTTCGGTCCATAATTATTTGCTAAATCGAAGTGAGTTATACCTCGGTCAAATGCCCTCCTGACAATTGCCCGGCCATTTTCAAAGACATCAATGGAACCGAAATTATGCCATAAACCTAAGGAAACAGCAGGCAATAATAATCCGCTTTTACCACAGCGGTTATATTTCATTTCGTTATAACGGGTAGTTGAGGGTGTGTACATTATATAGTGTTATTTCGACACTAAATATAGCAAGAGGATTCTTTAAATAAAGCAAAAGAGAGTCTTCAAAGGATCATTACCCTTTAACTCAATTACATATAAATATCCTTGTGCTGAATTAAGCTTTTCTTACAAATTCAGATTTTAATGCCATGGCACCAAATCCTTCAATTTTGCAATCGATGTTATGGTCGCCTTCCACCAAACGTATATTCTTCACCTTAGTTCCAGCCTTTACCGGTCCTGAAGCACCTTTTACGGGCAAGTTTTTGATAACGATAACCGAATCTCCATCTTGCAGTAGATTTCCGTTTGCATCTTTCACCACCAACTTCCCTTCTTCAATCAATTCATTAGGATTCCACTCATGACCACATTCCGGGCAGGCATACAATTCTTCATTTAAAAAATATCCATAAGGTGATCCACATTGTGGACAAGGTTTCATTTCGTCAGACATACTATTTTATATTAAACGGTAAAATTACAACAACTCTTCGTTCGAGCATCACAAAAATGAGCTTTATTTCAAAATTTACTCTTTTTAGGCTTTTGTAATGACTGTGAAATTTTTCGACAAAAAAGAACCACTGACTTTCAAAAGATTAACAATAAACATTAAATTGTATATACAAAAAACATCACAATGAATCCTAACAAAGAACTATGGGAAAAAGGCGATTTCACTCGTCTGGCCGAAACCATGAGAGAAAGTGGTTCGGAATTGGTGGCCGCACTTGGCATTTCAAAAGGCATGGACGTGCTTGACCTCGGCTGCGGAGACGGAACTACTGCCATACCTGAAGCAAAACTAGGCGCTAATGTATTAGGTGTTGATATTGCCAGAAATTTGGTTGCTGCAGGAAATCTTCGGGCTAAAGCCGAAGGTCTCTCCAATTGCACTTTTCAGGAAGGTGACGCTACTGATTTAAGCGAGTTAAAAGACCATAGTTTTGATTTGGTAGTCAGCATTTTCGGAGCCATGTTTGCACCCAAACCTTTTGAGGTGGCTAAAGAAATGGTACGCGTCACCCGTCCTGGAGGAAAGATCATAATGGGTAATTGGATACCTGGAGACCCTACCCTGGTAGCACAAATATTAAAAACAAGTGCAGCTTATACGCCCCCACCTCCTGAAGGTTTTGTTAGTCCCATGTTATGGGGGGTAGAGGATAATGTTATTGAGCGATTTGGAGCAGCAGGCATACCTAAAGAAAACATTTCATTCTCCAGAGAAACGTTTACGTTTTCGGCACCATTCTCAACCGATGAGTTTGTAAGCCGATTTAAAAACTATTACGGCCCTACGATGAATGCCTTTGAAGCCGCCGGAAAAAATGGTAAGGCATCCGATTTACAACATGAATTGGAGCAGCTTTTTAAAAGTCAGAACCAAAGCAAAACTGAGAACGCAACAACAATCCCTGCCACTTTTCTAAAGGTAACCGTTAATGTTTAAGGGCAAGCAGTTGGCTTATTTACATTCCGAGCCAAATGGTAAAATCATTGCCAAAAATCTGAGAGGCGCGGAGTTAGCTCTAAAATTAGGCGAGGTGCTCGAAAAGTAAGGTAATTTATTACCATAGAGGATAGGGGGATAAAGTACTCCTATTTATCGCCCTTCCTCTGTGATTAATTCGATATCATTGCTATTTGTGCCTTTATGCTCAGTGTAACAATGTTTATTGCATTTTTGATTTTTCTACCAGACAGTTTAATTAATTTAACAATTCGGCTAATTTTTTGTCAAGTTCTACCCAACGTAAATTCTTGGCAATAATTTTACCCTCTGTCAATCAACCAATTTGCAGGAATTCCCTTAACGCCATACAGCGTTGCAACCGTCTATAAATTCTCTGCCAAATAACTAGCTATTTTTTCCAATGCCTGAGGTCCGATTTCTTTAATAACGACCTTTCCTTTTGGATCAATTAACATCGTGGTGGGGAAACCTTGAATCATGTAATTCTTCTCAAGATCATCACTTAAAGCCGCCAATTGAGGCCAATCCAGCTTTTGTTCGGTTATTATTTTTTTTGCTCTCAATAATTTTGGATCAGATTCGCGTGCAATGCTTACAAATGCGATATTTTTACTCTTATATTTCTCATGCAAATTTTTTAAATCAGGCAACGATTCTACACAAGGGCGACACCAGCTTCCCCAGAAATCAATCAGGATATATTTACCCTTTAACTGTTGAGAGGAAAAATCTTTGGATGAAAAAATATCCTTACCCGATATTTCAGGTGCCATTGAATTAAGCGTGGCTTCAAATTTTGTTTTAGCGATTAATTCAATCTGCAGTAAATCTTGTTTTAATTGTTTTACTCTATAAAGGGCATGTCCAAACCTTAATGTATCTGTTGAATTAAAGCGAAAACTATTTTCATTTGCATCTTCATTTTCCGGTTTTACTGAGATATAATAGTTTTTTAAGGGGTATAAGCCAAAATATTCATTGTTTACATAAAAATTATATTTTTTGCCGCCTATAATACCGGTTCCGCTTCTGTACGGATCCATTATTAAAACAAGATTCGCTTTTCTTTCAATTTCATTCTGGGAATAAGTAGTCTCATTAGGATCCATTTTCATTGAAACCGTAGTAGGTTGAATTTCCTTTCCATTAAAGTAATCTACCGAAACCTCGATCCTGGGAAGTGTGTTTACTTTTTCTTTCAAGTTAAATGTAAACACCTTATCATCACTAAAATCCAAATTATTGTTAGCGTCAACTATTACCTCTTTATTACTCAATGAGTCCAAGCCTATGAATACTGATACATAATTTCTATTGATCTTTTGATTAGTGACACATGCAGTATCTATTAGGCTATTTTTAATCTTATTTAAATAGTTTTCCCGCGTGATACGACCTTCCACTAAAGCTTCATAGAGGTTTTGATTATAGTTAAATACCCATCTTCTGACATTCTGGAGGGCATATTTCTTTTGTGGAATACCTTTATAAATGGAAACATCTCTAACCGTTAGGGTTGGAATGTTTTGATTAACCATAGGATTTGCACCCACTTTTGATTGTAACGCTATAGTATAAGTTTGTGCCAACGATGGAGCACAATTGCACAACAGAATAAATAGTACCGAGTTAAATAGTTTTTTCATAACAAGCAAAATTTTAACTGACAACTTAAACATAAACAATAGAAAAGAGAGGGGATTAACATTTACACGGGTCCAAGGACAATTAAGCGCATTTTTCACACGCCGAACAAGCCTAAGCGTTATAGCCAATGCTAATTGCATTATTGGACATTTGGATTGTCCACTTTTCTATATGAAGTAAAAAAACCTAGTTTAACAATTCGGCTAATTTTTTGTCCAGATCTTCCCCACGTAAATTCTTTGCGATGATTTTACCGTCCTTGTCAATCAACCAATTTGCAGGAATTCCCTTAACGCCATAAAGCATTGCAACCTCATTTCCCCAGCCTTTTAAATCTGAAACATGAGACCAAGTTAATTTATCCCTTTTTATTGCACTCAACCAATTCGTTCTACTCTTCTGATCATCCAATGAAACACCAAGAATAGTGAAGTTTTTATCTTTAAACTTCTCATAAGCCTTTACAACATTGGGATTTTCAGCTCTACAAGGACCACACCATGATGCCCAAAAATCAATTAATACATATTTCCCTCTAAAATCACTGAGTTTCACAGACTTTCCTGTAGAGTCGGCTTGGATAAATTCAGGAGCCATAGCACCAACAGCCGTAGAATGAGCAATTTTCAAACGTTCTGAAAATTCAAGGCCAGAGGCACTATTTCTTATTGAAGCTGCCAAAGAATTGAAAAGGGGCTCTACTATTTCCAAATCAATATTCGATCCGGCTACTTCCTTTAATACAATCAAGCTAGGATACGAATCCGTATTTTCCTTAATCCATTGCTTTTGAAGCTTTGTTTTTTCTTCCGAATAAGGTTCTGCTTGTTTTGCAAGGCTCTCACGAAAAGCAGGATCCTTCTTCTGTTCCATAGTAGCCTGAGACCATTTTTCATTGATGCTATTCAGCGCATTTTGGGGCTTGGCAATAAACTTTTGATAACGAACGTAATCATCATTGATTTTGGTACCGGTAATAGCAGCATTTTTAATAGCGTCTGTACCAGTTATTTTAATTTTGCCGTCAACCAGGTAAAGAGACATTACATCCTGACTCTTAAATCTGCCCACTCTATTGCGATCGATTGTTAACTTTGCTACGATAGGTCTTTCAACTTTACCTGTAAATTTAAAAGCTCCCTGATCAAGCATAGCCGAATCAACATAATCCTTTCCTTTAAAGGCATAGAATAAATAAACTTTTTCGGAAGTTTTAATATTTTTCATTTTTCCCTCAATCACATAGGATTGTTCTTGTGCCAATAGGCGACCTGGTAAAGCCAAGATCAATAGTGCTAATATTTTTTTCATTAATTCGATCTAAAATGTTTTTAATTCTTTCCCTAATTATCAATCAAATAAGCTGCGACATATGCAGTCGCAGCTTATGCAAGCTTCGCGTTATTTTTTTCTATTAACTTTTGTTCTCTAACTTGGCCTTTTCTTTCTCTTTCAAACCTTTAACCATTTCAATCTGACCATCAATTTCCTTGGTTGAATTACCCGCTTTAACCACATTATCTCTAATCTCATTGCCTACCAAAAGCGCTTTATCCAGATTATAATTTCTCCAGAGTATATAAAAATAGGTGTTCAAATAGCGCGGATTGCGATTTCTTTCCAATAGATCTTCCATCCATTTTATTCCGGCACTGCCCTCATCTTTCTTGCCTGTACAATTTCCCAATAAGCTAGTTAATGCAAGTGTATACTGATCATTGTTTTTGCCATACTTATCTAAAAAAGCTGTTCCTTTTCTCATATATTCATTAATATCAACACTACCCTTGCTATCAAATGTTTCAAACACGTTATAAAACATGGCATACTCGTCAAAATAAGGGTAATTTTTAGCTTTGAATTTCAGCATTCCGGCATTGAATTCAGGCCGTGCTTCAAGGATCAAGTTCTTTAAATGCCATAAATAAGTAGTTGCAATGTATTTATCTATCTCAGTTGCCCCAACTGATTGGGCATATGCATTACGATTTGTTTCAAGGTACTCAAAGATAGGTGAGAAGGGTGCCACTCCAACCGTTTTCACTAGTTCAAAAGTGCTTTTCTTTGTCTTATCTTTTGCGCTTAACCCGTTAAAATAGTTGGCAAAATCAGCACTTGCCCTTTCACCCTGATACTCCTTTTTAAGTGTGGAAAAATATTTAGCGAGAAACTCCTCCTTGCGGTTGCCGGAATCATATTCTTTAATTAAGGATGCCAAATTCCTTTTAGGATCCACTGCTGTTTTTGCTAGTTCAATAAGATCATCGGCAGATCGAGATCCGGCAGTTGAATGTACCAAAACACCATTCTTATCGACGAACATTAAAGTAGGATAAGCATAAACCTGGTACTTTTTGCCTAGTTCAACACCAACTCCCTTATCGTCGCACTGAATTTTACAATTGATAAACTGGGAATTGAAATAGTTGCCCACCGTGGCCAATGGGAATACCTCATTTGACATTGCTTTACAAGGCCCACACCAAGAGGTATAAAAGTCTATAAACACCATTTTGTTTTCAGCTTTGGCCTTTGCCAGCGCCTCATCCAGGTTGTGAAGAAACTCAATTCCTTGTGCTTTGGCAATCACAGGAGCTGCCATCAGCCCTAAAACAGCGATATAAACCGCATATATTTTTCTGATTCTTTTCATTCTAATTGTTTTTATTGCCTTAATGAATGTGAATAATTACTACTTGTTCCGATTACCTATAAATAAGCATCATTTTGACTAAGTTTAGGATTGGCTCTTATTTCAAGTTCAGGTATTGGAAACAAATCGGCACCCTGTTTCCAGGTATTAATACCAGAAAGTGGTTTTAAAACTGCCTCTGCCCTATTTGTACGTTTTAAATCAAACCAACGATGACCCCATTCAGCGAAAAATTCTACCTGGCGTTCTTTTTCTATAGCCTGCAATAAAATTTCTTTACTTGCAGCCGTAGTAGCAAGTAAACCAGCTCTTTGGCGAACAACATTTACATCTGATAGTCCTTCTGAAATTTTAGAAAGCTGGGCTCGGGCCTCGGCACGAATTAAGTATTGCTCAGTTAATCTAAACACCACATAATATTCAGTAAGAGCACCTACATTAGCTTTATATTTTGATGGAAGTGCCGAGGGGGGGGTTCCAGTACCACCAGCTATCCAACTAGTTTTTCGTTGATCATTTGATTCAAAAGAACTCAATAGTTGTTGAGTTAATGCATAAGCTGATCCTGCAAACAGGCTCGCCTCTACAGTATTGGAGTTAGCACGTACTGGTTGTAATTGCCATATAGTTTCAGGACTGTCCTTCTTAAACACTTTGTCCAAAGCCGGTAAAGTTGTGGCGTAAGTTCCTGATGAAATGATGGCGTTTGCCTCCAGTTCTGCTTCCTGCCATTTTTGGGTATACAAATAGGCCCTTGACAAAAGCGCACTTGCTGTCCATTTGTTTGGACGAAGACGTTCAGTAGTCACATAAGCATCTGTTAACAGCAGCTTTGCATCCTTTAAGTCTGAAATAATCTGTTCCCAAACTTTTGTCGAAGGCGTACGAGGCATTAGCATATTTTCATGATAGTCGGAATTCACCACTAAAGGAACATCCCCAAAAAGATTTACTAAATAGAAATAACAGAAAGCTCTCATGAATTTAGCCTCCCCTTCTATTTGTTTCTTTGTTGCGTCTGTCATACCGGTAGCAGTAGCCAATCCATCAATAATAGCATTAGTTCTATAAATGTATTTATAACCATCCTTCCAAAACGCACGTACATAGGTATTATCATGAGTTAATGCATGATCCTCAAATTGTTGGTACTGAGGAGTTACAGTGCTGTTTTGAGTAAAATGAAGTTCATTTGCAGACATTCCACCAATTGAAGACATAACCCCACAAACAAAAGAGCCATTGCTTCCAAATTGGTCATTCATCATATCAATATAAATGGAAAGCATAGCTGCTGTTGCCGTCTTATCGCTTGTAAACACCTTATCGTTGATTAAAACATCCGGAGGAGTTTCAACATTTAAAAAATCAGAACAAGAAGGCAATACTGCTAATGCCAAAGAGCTATATAATGCTAAACGGACAGTACTTTTGGTGATATTTTGAAATGTATTATACATATGTTTCATAATGTAATCTCTAAGGATGAACGATTAAAAAATTACCTGCAAACCTGTAGTAAAGGTTTTTAACGGAGGCATTGTGCTATAGGACATTGTTTCCGGATCTCCTAATTTATATGGGGTAACGGTAAATAAATTTTGTCCCTGAACATACAACCTAATAGTTTGAGCATGGAGTTTCTGAGTTATGTTACTATTAAACTTATATGACAAGGAAACATTCTTTAATCGTAAGAATGAGGCGTCAGTAACGCGTGCTTCTGAAAAGTTGGCGTAATAACTATAGGTAGTTATTGGGGTTCCAGTTGTTGAGAATTTCTGAACATCTGTTATGTCACCAGGTTTTTGCCAACGATCAAGAACCGCAACAGGCTGATTTATCCTTGTACCGGGAGCAGAAAATGAAATGGCAGTTCTACCCTTTTTATTAACAAATTGCAAAGAGAAGTCTAAAGACAAGGATTTATAATTCAATGTATTTTGTAAACCTCCGTAATAACGTTGAGATAGATCATAAATTTCAGTTTGATCTTTAGGGGTGTTGGTACCGGCTAATTGGTAAATTCCCGTTTGAGGATCTACACCATTGTATTTAATCCATTTACTAATATAGATGGGCATTCCGACTACGTAAGTACTGGAGTATGGTGAGTTCTCTATACCTGGATATTTAACCAGTTTATTTCTTGGAATGGTTAGGTTGAATGCGGTCTTCCAGGTAAAATCCTTCAATTGAATATTCGTTGAATTAAGGGCAAATTCCCAACCCGAATTCTGTACAACAGCATTTAGGTTAGCATTTAAAGTTGTAAAGCCTGTCTGAGAAGGAAGAGAATAACCAACTAATTGATTATTTGTTTTGTTTAAATAGTAGTCAGCGCTTAAATAAATCCGGTCATTTAAAAACCCTAATTCCATGGCTGCTTCCCATTTTTGGTTACGCTCCCAAGCAAAGTCAGGATTATCCAAATTAACTGGATACAATCCATTTACTCCTTGATATGCAACCGCGGCGTTAGTTGCTTGCCATTTCGACAAATATTGGTAATTTCCAATGCGGTCATTTCCTGTAACACCCACGCTTCCTCTCAGTTTACCATAACTCAAAAAGCTAAGTTGCTTCATAAAGTTTTCTTCTGAAAAAACCCAGGCAGCACCCACTGCACCAAAATTTCCAAAACGATTATCAGATCCAAACCTGCTTGATCCGTCACGACGAGCCGAAACATTTATCAAATATTTGTCATCCCAGTTGTAACTTATTCTACCAAATAAAGCTTCATAACGATATTTGCCATAGCCGCTGGTTATAGTTTTGGAAGATGCAGGACCGGGAGTTAGCATCAGTTCATCGCTGGTATACCCACTTGCACTGATTCTTGAATTAAAACTTAGCTGTTCTTGAAAACTACCACCCAACAGGACCTGCACCTTACTTTTCCCCCAATTCTTAAAATAATTTGCCTGGGGCTCCAGGGTCCAATTTTTTTGTGTTTGATTAAAAAAATCAGATGTACTTAACTGTGTTCCAAAAGGACTTTGAGATTTAGTTGGGTTAGTACTGGTTTGATCAACTTTTGTTTGGTTAAAGCCTCCATCTAGCTTAATTTCTAAATTTGGGGTGAATTTATACCCTAGATTTAAGCTAGAGCGCAAACCTTCAGTTAATCCAAAGTATTTTTTTTCTGCATAAGCTAAAGGATTAGAAAAGAGAACACCTTTATCTCTCCATACCAGATTTCCGAGCGAATCAATCGGATATGGAGCATTTGGTATCGTATTAACCAGCTGCAACAGATCGGCAGTATTCAGATTATTCTTATCAGAATTGTAACTCGCATTTACTGAAACAGAAAATTTATTATCATTCGAACGATGTGATAGATTAGATTGAAAGCTTATTCTATCATTAGAAAAATCGCCATAATAGATTGGAGTTACATGTTTAAATCCTGAAGCTATTGAGAATTGAGTTTGCGGAGATCCACCTGAAACACGCACCTGCCCATCTGTACTTCGAGCAATTTTATTATACAAGAACTTTGTCCAGTCAGTGTAACGGGTAGTATCCCATACCATTAAATCCGTTGCATTGGCAGTAGTTGGAATTATTCCATCATTTCTAAAAGCTTCTTTACGCATGGCCACATATTGCTTTGTATTCATCATATCAACCATGGTTGTTGGACGCGACCAGCCTGTATTAAAACTTGCATCTATAGTAGTTTTACCTGCTTTAGCCTTCCGGGTTGTGATAAGCACTACCCCATTAGCTCCCCTTGATCCATAGATCGCGGTGGCATCAGCATCTTTCAGTACTTCTATACTTTCAATATCGCCTGCATTAAGATTCACAAATGGGCTGGTTCCTGAAGAGGCATTGGTTAATCCTCCCAATGTCTGAGCTGAAATACCACTGGCATAAGTTACGCTACCTGCAGAGTGAGCAAACGGAATCCCGTCAATGATATACAAAGGTTCAGAACTTGCTCCAAGTGAATTTACTCCTCTGATAACTACACTTACCGGAGCGCTTGAATTACCATTCGCCTGTGTAATTTCAACGCCTGGCATCCTGCCGCTAAGCGCTAAAAGAGGGTTATCTACCGGTTGATTTCTAATTTCTTCACCTTTAACTTTAGAGATGGTACCTGTGCTTAATCGGCGAGTGGTAGTTCCATAAGCAATTACCTGTACCTGATCCAAAGTAGAAACTGATGTTTCCAGAACCGCATTTATAATAGTACTCTGGCCAACAGTGATTTCCTTTGTTCGGAAACCCATAAAGTTGAAAACCAGAACATCACCGCGATTCGCATTAAGTTTATATTTTCCATCAGGACCGGCTTGAGTACCTTTAGAAGTACCTTTAATCATAATGCTTACTGCGGGAAGAGGAATACCTTTATCATCTGTTACAGTCCCTTCTACCTGAACCGGATCGTTTACATTATTTTGTACAGATTGGGATTGTGGAAGTTTTTTAAGAATTGTGATGGTTTTGCCTTCAATTAGCCAAGTAACGGGCTGATCTTTAAATATAGTTTTTAAGGCATCTTCCACCGTGGAATTCTTCAACTCAACATTTACAGTTTTAACAGCTTCAATAACAGATGCATCATAAAAAAACACATAACCTGTTTGGTGTTTAATGGTAGCAAAAACTGTTTTTAATGGAACATTTTTCCCTGAGAAATTAACCGACCTATTAAAGGGGTCGGCAGAAACCTGAAAGCAACCAAAGGAAAATAATAAAATTAAAATTGCGGTAAGCCACCCTTGGCGAACTGCCAATCGCCTCAAAAAGTTAATTTTTTGCATAGATTTGATTTTGGGTTTTAGAATTAAGTTTATCCGTATTTAAATTAATTTGAGATCCAAATCCGGTCAGAAGTGTTCGCAGCATTTTCTGACCTTTCTTTTTTGGAAACTTGGGCTATGGTAGTACTATTAATTTATTTCCCTCCTGTTTTAAGTGAAGACCATTTCTTTCTAAAATTTTTATTACTTGTGTAAGGTTAAGATTTCTTTCCAACTCTCCCTCAAATGATTTAGTTGACACTGGTCCGCTATAGATAATCTCAACCCCATACCATCGGTTGATATAGCGCATCACAGTGCTTACATCAGCCCTATTGAAGTAGAAATAACCGTTTTTCCAGGCCATCACTTCATCCATATTTACTTCAGGATTTATTTTAATTTCGTCAGTTACCTGCGCTTGTTGACCAGGTTTTAATACGTTCATAACATTTCCATTCAACACTTTTACAGAACCTTCCAACAGGGTAATCTTGATATCTGAATCATCATCATAGGCATTTACATTGAAATGTGTTCCTAAAACTTTGATCTCCAAATCACCTTTGGCCACTTTAAAAGGTTTATGTATATCATGAGCAACCTCGAAATAGGCCTCGCCTGTGATTGTCACTTTTCTTTCATCAGACACAAATGCTACAGGGTAAGTAAGGGCTGATCCTGAGTTTAACCAAACCTTACTGCCATCTGACAAGGTCAGGTTTATTACTTTACTTCCTTTAGGATTTGTTAAGGTGTTATATTGAAGTTCTTCAATAGATTTTGAATCCGCAGTACCTTTATATTCAATTTGACCATTTGCTAGCTTAACCAGCTGCATGCTTTCTTGCTGAGCAATAGTTCCTTTGTCATTGCCCTTCAACTCAAGTTTTTGTCCATTAGCAAGTGTGATGGTTGCATAATTTTCAGCAGGTGCTGAAATGATTGTGGGCTTTATTGAGGTCAGGTCCGGTTTTACAATTGTGTTTTTTGATGCCCAATAAATACCACTGACCGAAAATATTAAAACAGCGGCGGCAGCAACCTTGAAGAATGACTGTTTATACAAAGGAATAACTTTGTTACCTAAACCCAGACGAATGTTTTGATAAAGCTGCTCTTTAATTTCTGAAAGCTCAGAATCAGAATAATTGGACAATGAATTCGCATCACTAATAGAATCATACCATTTATCGACTTTAGCTTTCTCCGCTAAGGTTGTCTTTCCTCTTAGGTAATTAAGTAATAGCTTTATTGTTTTAGGGTCCTTCATGTCTGAGTACTTATGTCAATAGAACAAATCCACATTTCATGGATGCTCTTTCACACTAAATACCCAAACTGAATAAGTAGTACTAGTCAGTTTGAAAAAAAATTTGATTTTATAGAAAAAATGGTAACCAGCAGGAATATTGGGTTAAATCCTTCCTTAAACGTTTTAATGCTGTAGTAAGAGTATTTTTTACAGTTTGTTCAGAAATGTTTAATTGTTGAGCAATTTGTGCGATTTGCAGGTCTTCAATACGGCTTAGTCGATAAATCTCCTGCATGCGTTCAGGCAGTTCTGCTACTTTATTAGATATAATTTCCTGAAGTTCATTGTATTGCAAAACTTCCTCTGTACTTAGATCAACATAATGCAATTCTTCATAATCAAGAGGAACATGGATACCTTTTTTACCTTTTCTATAGACAGATTTTATAATAGCATACTTAAGTGCTGTAAAAAGATAAGGAGCAAGTGAAACCTCAACATTAATAGCGTTTCTATTATTCCAGCAGCTAATAAAAATTTCCTGAACCACATCCTGAGCATCAGCATCATTGCCCAATCTATTAATTGCTTTTTGGTAGAGTGCCCTCCAGTATCGGTCGAAAATTACACGAAAGGCAGCCTCCTCGTCCTTGTGCACCAATAAATCTTTGTCGTTTAACCCGGGTAGAATCATGAACCTTAAGCATTACTAATAATGGAAATAAGTTATTATCAATAATCTAATTAAGATTCATTTATTACAATGGATTACATTACTATTAGGATGGACTATTTTATTGTCAAAAGTGCATCGGGCAACAGGTAAAACTTCCGGTGAGCCTTTGGTTCAGGGTTTTCGTGCTATGCGAGGCCCTTTTCGTGCTACGCAAAGGGCTTCGACTTCAAAACAATCGTCAAAAAGTTTAAACCAATTGACTTCGATTATTTTCACCAGTTCCGTTCCAGCCCCACCGACTGCAATACCTGTCCGCTAAAGGAAAACTGCCTAGGCAAAAGCAAAGAGAAGAAGATCGATGTAACGGTGGACAGGCCTTATTATGAGCGGATGCACCAGCGGCTGAAAACCACAAAAGCCAAACGGATGAAAAAACTCCGGAGCTCGACAGTGGAACCTGTTTTAGGCACGCTGGTCAATTTTATGGGCATGCACCGCATCTGGGGACCCGTGGCATCGAGCAGGCCAATAAGTTCATGCTCGGGCAGCTATTGTCTACAACCTGAAAAGCACCTGAAGTTTAGTGCGGAGCACTCCCTTCATCTTTAAACAACATACCTCGTTATTTTAAAAGTGAGATTTGGTCGGCTATACTGTAAGCCGGTTTATTTGACATAGGTATAAAAAAATGACCCACTTGCAGTTCTTATGGTATGCAAAGTGGGTACTGTTGATACAACCATCTGTAATCAAATTTTATTATACAATGTTTTATATAGATTTTCCCTTTTGTTATTCGTTTCTATCTAGAACAGTCGTTAATAGGGTGACACATAACGTTATGCAGATTTACGATGGCAGGCTTTTCAGCACAAATGTTAATACGGAGAACGGAACTTTCTATAACCACAAAACTGTCTGCGGAGCACGAACCCCCGCCTATTGCAATTGCGCTGTTATGTGCTGCCTTTCTATTCATTCGGTTCAATATGAATTAAAACGTGTCCTAATTGCGGTATGTCACTTCGCAAAGTGTCTTTGAGTTTATGTGCTATTTCGTGTCCGTTTTTTACAGAAATGTTGGCGTCAACAGTTGCGTGCAGGTCAACGTGATATTTCATTCCTGCTTTTCGGATAAAACATTTTTCGGTTGCTATAACACCGTCAACAGTTAGAGATACTTTTCTTATATCATCAACAAGGTCGTCATATAGATGCTCGTCCATTATTTCTCCAAGTGCAGGTCTGAATATTTTATAACTGTTGTAAAGTATAAAGCCAGAAGCAAATAATGCCGCCCAGTCATCTGCTGTTTCATAGCCTTTGCCAAAATATAGAGCAATGGAAATTCCAATTAGTGCAGCAATAGATGTAACTGCATCGCTTCTGTGATGCCAAGCATCCGCTTTTAACGAAGAACTATTTGTCTCCTTTGCTTTTCGCATTACTAATTGGAATGAAATTTCCTTCCAAATGATTAGCGGGATAAGAACAAATAATGTCCAAATTTTTGGTAATTCGTGTGGTGTCCCAATGTTTTTGATGCTTTCATAAGCAATGATTGTCGCAGATGTAATTAAAAACCCAACTACTAAAAATGTAATCAAAGGTTCTGCTCTTCCGTGTCCATAAGGATGATTTTTGTCGGCTGGTCTGCTTGCATATTTTAGTCCGAATAAAACCAAGAAGGAAGAAAGAATATCTGTCGTTGATTCTATTGCGTCTGCAATTAGTGCATAAGAGTTTCCGAAGAATCCAGCAAGTCCTTTTATTATAGCCAAAGCTGTGTTTCCTGCAATACTAAAATATGTTGTCTGTATGGCGGTCTGCTCGTTGGTCATTGTCGTCTGTTAAGGTTGTACATAACGTTTCAGCTTGCCGGGCGGGAATTTTACCACAAAACTTGATTTGAAAAACTAAAATTTGATTAAACTACAAAACTGTCAACAAAGCACAAAAAACACCTTTTGGGTAGGTGCTGTTAGCGGCTGGACATTGGTCATTCAACTTCATAGTCTTCGGAGCTATCAGTCTCACCAGTTATACAAGTAAAACAACCTTTTCCTGAAATTGCAGAACCAATGATCCAAATTGGATTTCCGCAATTACAATTTATCCCGTCTTTTCTTAATTGTTGGAAATATAAAAGGTTTTTATTTAATTCCACAATGTCTGAATTCGGGTTACTTGCTTTGTATTTTTTTATAAAACTATCTATCGATATTTTTTGAAAATTAGAGGCTGGATATTCTGGTTTAAAAGTCATAATGCCTTTGGTTCTCTGGAATTTGTTCTACTTCCGTTATATTTTCTAATATTTTCTCAAGTGTATTGTCTAAGGCTTTTTTGTCGGGAGGCGAACCCCAAAAAATGTCTGCTAGGCCGTATTTGTCAAGTTTCCGGATTTCCTCAATTAATTTTTTTGCATTGTCCAAATATTCTTTTTCGTTATTGCAGGATGATGCCATAACTCCGAACTGAAGTGTTAAGTCGTGACTGAATCTCTCCGCTTCAATTATTACTCCTCTATACGATTCTGTCGATAAGTCATCTGTGTCCATATTTAGTTGGGTTTTTAGCCTTGCTTGACGCAGGTGCGAAGAAAGTTCCGCCTTTGTCCAGCGTGACGAAAGTAATTTAATGTAGTGGGATTTGCAAGTTGCACTTCGCCCGCAATTGCGGCAAGCGGCTGTTGAACTAAACCTTCGGTAGCTTTAATTACCGCAGGATCTTACTTTTGCGAAAGTATCAACAGTTTCTAACATGACAAAAAAAGAATCCTGAAGCTTTAGGGGAAAACACCAAGCTTAACCGCGCTAAAGGCGAAGTTCCCGGATTTACCGAACTGATTCACCGGTTCGAACGCAGCATCTCCGTGTTGGGACGCAGCCCGAGCACCTTTAAAAACTACGCCCTGCATGTGGCGACCATCGCCCTGCATTTTGGCAAAATCCCTACCGAACTAGATCCCGAACAGATCCACGAATACCTCTTTCTGCTTCAAAAACGATCGAAATCACCCTCCCAAACTTATTTCAAACACACCGTTTACGGCCTGCGGTTTCTGCTGAAATCGGAAGGCTTGCCCTATTCGTTTCTCCAGCTCCCCGAAATCAAAAAAGAAAAGAAGTTGCCGGTGGTTCTGAGCAAAGAAGAAGTGTGGGAAATGCTCCGGCATTGCCAGTTGCTCAAACACAAACTGCTCATCGGCCTGCTGTATGGCTGCGGCTTGCGTTGCATGGAAGTGCGGAGTGTTCGTCTGGCCGATCTGGACTTTCACCGCAAACAGCTCAAGGTGGTGCAGGGCAAAGGTAAAAAAGACCGGTATGTACCGCTCTCGGGGCATCTGATTCGGGGATTGAAGACCTACCTGCAGGCCGAACAACCCCAGGACTATCTCTTTGGCGGGCAACCCGCCGGCCGCACCGGAGGCGATTTCGACAGCCGTTACTCTCAAAAAGGCGTTCAATGGGCGGTAAAGGAAGCCGCCCGCCGGGCCGGCATCCGCAAAGACGTGCACGTACATACACTCAGGCACACCTTCGCTACCCATTTACTCGAAGACGGCATGGACATCATCACCCTCAAGGATTTGCTGGGGCATGAAAACATCGAAACCACCATGGAATACCTGCATGTGGCCCAAAGTGGTCGCATGAAACCCTTCAGTCCGCTCGACACGCTCTTTGCCCAATGCAGCCCCGCTTCGAAGTAGCTCGGGTGCTGGATCTGTTGGGAGAAGGTATCGGAAAATTGGGTCTGAACTCCTGGCAGCTGCGCACCTTATCGGCCCTCAGAAACTGCCGGACTGCTGCCTTGGGAGGTCATATAGATGCATGCGATGAATGCGGCAATCTGCAAATCAGTTACAACTCCTGCCGCAACCGCCATTGCCCCAAGTAATTCCTTTTTCCGGTGAAAGCCCTCAGCAAGGTGTTTCGGGCCAAGTTTGTGGCCGCCTTAAGTCAACAACATATCGCTTTGATGCCCGATATGCGCAAGGCGCTCTTTGAAAAAGACTGGGTGGTATATGCCAAGCGCCCATTTGGTCATGCCGGGGCTGTGGTGGAATACCTGGGGCGCTACACGCACAAAATTGCCATCAGCAACCACCGGCTCCGGGCCATCGATGAGCAGTCGGTGACTTTTGCCTACAAAGATTACAGGGCTCAGGGCCTCAAGAAATGCATGCAACTGAGCCACGGTGAGTTTGTGCGCAGGCTGGCCCTGCACATTTTGCCCAGGCGCTTTGTGAAAATAAGGCATTACGGCTTTTTGAGCAGTACCTGGAAAAGGGAGAAACTCAGCCAACTGATCGGGACCCTGGGCGGCACGGTGCTAGTAAAGGACAAGCCGGTAAACAGCCTGTTGAAAAGATGCCCCTGTTGTAAAGCAGGCAATTTGGTGACCATCGCCGTTTTCGACCGGCGCGGCCCGCCGGAGGGGTACATAGGCGCGGGCCAAAACATACTTTCCTGTAAAAACTAATCTTTACGGGTAAGGGAACTTATGCCCCTGTGCGAACGAAAACGACCTTTTTTACCTGAAAAAAAGCCCGTAAAAAAAGCAGGACACCCATCCTGCTTCAAATTTCTTCAACTCCTCCGACGACAAGTCCATAACTGTAGGCCGCTACCGAAGATTCCGTTCAACACAGCCTTCATCGCTTGTCCTGCGGACACGACGAACGCTTAGTTATTAGGCACAGTTTTTATTGTCCCCAAGTTTATAAATGTCATAGTATCTCCTAACAAGTCCGTTGATGAATCTTTTCAAATAATTTTCACTTAAAAATGAGTTCGACCAATTGTCGTAACGCTGACATTGAACACCTAAATAGAAAAAATATAAACTTACCCCAAGCATTGGAATAAGTCGTTTTTCTTCTGCACTTAATGGTGTTAAAGATTCGTACCCTTGAAGAAAACGGTCAACTTTAGGTTGATAATCTTTAGCTTCATATTTCTCAATGTTGTGAAGTTGTAAAATATAGTAAGCAATATCTAAGCAAAGCCAACCGTTTCCGCAGAAATCGAAGTCGAAAATGGTTACTTGGTTGTCGGTGGTGATGTTTAGATTGTCAAACCAAATATCAAGATGAACAATTCCCTGTCTAATTTGCGAAATGTCGGCATTCTCAAACTCCTTTAACAGGTATATTTGAGTCGATTTCATAAAGCTCATTTCTTCTGTATCACTTTTCAAAAAGGCTGATACTTCTTTTAGTGAATCAATGAGAATTGCTTCAGGTGTATAGTCTATGCGATTTAATTTCTGATTAGTGGTTATCTTATGAAGTCGAGCTATCAGTTGTCCAATTTGGAAATGAGTTTCTTCTGAAATTATATGTTGTTTTTCACCAGATGCAAATGTAAAGAGCACAGCAAATCTGTCTCCTTCCGGTGCACTTAGTGTTTGTACGTAGTTGCTTTCATTGTCTGATAGCGGATAGGAAATGGAAATGGTATTTTCTTTTAGCTGATTCAGCAATTTAATTTCCTCGTCAATCTCCGTTTTTGAGCGCCAATTTAAACTATACACTCTAAATACAAACTTGTTTGAGTTGTCGGTTACCAAATATGTGTCATTGATCCCAGCTTTTATTAATTGGCATTTGGTGTCTTTGCTCAAAGAATATTTTTCCTGTAAAAACAGTCCTAAATGTGTCGCTGAAAGATTAGAATTTGTTACTGGAAAATGTGTCATTGGTCTGTTTTGTTGTCTGTGGTAAAATTCTGACTAACGTTTCAAGAAAAGATGTTTTAAAGGCTATTAAAGCCCAATTCTTCATTAGTCAGGCCGAATTTATCAATTTGTTTCCGAATCCGTTTCACCATGCCCAGTTTTCTTTTCTGATCCAAAAACAGGTAACCTGCTGGGTTAATGTAAGTGGCTCCTTTAATCAGTAAGTTCCAGATAATCACGGCCAGCTTTCTGGCAGTAGCGCTGATGGCCGACACACGTCCCTTTCGGAAACTGATCCGTTGAAAAAAATCCCTTAAGGGTGTGGAGTCTTTCAGGTTGCCAATGGCATTGGCTGCATTTCGCAAGGCTATTTTTAGCCGGTTACTTCCCTTGGGCACTTTGCTTGAGAGTACCTTCCCCCCGCTCACCTTGTTGTTGGGCGCCAGGCGCAACCAGCTGGCAAATTGCTTGGCATTGCCAAACTTCCGAATGCCTGCTAAACCAACTTCGCTCATTAAGGAAAGTACCGTTGAATAACTCATTCCTTCGATGGCCAGTAAATCCACTCCCTCGAACATTTGATAGGACTTCAGATTCAAGTCAATGTCTTTTGGGCTGTTTTTATTAATGCGTTTATAGATTTTAGGGGGGAGTTGATGCTGGTTTTTATTGGGGTCATTGCCAATAATCTTTTCAAGCTGCTCGCCTATTTTTACGTCACATTGCAGCACCTTCTCCTGCAGGTAATCATAAGTCTCCAGTTCCTGCTGCAAGGCAAAGAGGTAATCGGCTCTGCCGTTGCTTTGCAGGGCCAGGGCAAGTTCGTGTTCACTTTTTCGGCAGTTGCCATGTCGCAGGGAAGCTAGCTTTTGCGGATTGGATTCACCTTGGCAAATGGCTCGAATGATGCTTAAGCCGGTAAGTCCGCAAATGTCATTGACCACCACATCCAGTCGCAAGTTGAGCAATCGAAGGTATTTCTGCATTTTTTTGGAGGTAGAGGCCGCCTGATGAAGTAAGTTGGATCGGTGACGACAGTAGGTGCGCAGTTGCTCGGTCGCTTCATCGGGTAAAAAGCTGCTGTTTAACAAGCCCAGCGTGTGCAGCTTCTGGATCCACTGGCAATCTTTTACATCCGTCTTTTTCCCTTTAATGTTCTTGGTGAATTTTCCGTTGCACAACACGACCTGAAAGCCTTTGGCTATGAGTACGGCATAAAGGTTTTGCCAATAGGTGCCTGTACTTTCCATCGCTACTGTTTTGACTTTTTTCTCCCCGAGCCACTGGGCCATGGCAAAGAGATCCTGGTTATACACCCCAAATTCCCTGACCTCTTCCGGCTGTTGTCCCACAGCCACCCAGTGCGACCGGCTGCCCACGTCGACTCCTGCCGCATGAGCATTGACCACTTCCATTGGAATCGATTCCTGTTCCATGTGTTAACAGTTTAGAAACTCTTTGGAGATGTGCTTTTGGCTAAGAAAATATTCTGAACGGGGTCCCTCTTTTATGGAGGGCCACCAATGAAGTCATGGCAAACATCTCAACCAGGATTGCGCCCGTGCTTTATAGCGACACTTTTTAAAACGGCCTTGCAAAGAGCTTTCCTAATTTAATGAATTTGCCCAGATTGTGATAGACCTTTACGTTAGCCCAAGGAGTCAATTCCTCTGAAATAGGATGGATTGTACCTAACGTTTTGCAAATTTGCGATGGGCGGGATTTTTACCACTAATGTTGATGCGGAGAACTGAACTTTCGGCTACCACAAAACTGTCTGCGGAGAACAAAACCCCGCCTGTTGCAAATGTGCTGTTGGCGGTTCGGCTTTTATCCAAAGTGCTTTTTTAGTTCGTCTGACTGAAACAATAACTCCATTTCACACATTGCTTTTGTCGGGTTTTGGTTATCGAAACTTCCAAGAGAAATAGAGTTTTCTATAGCGGTCTTTAATTTTGGTTTTAACTTCAGATAAATGTCGTCATTTTGTTTCGTGAAGAACTTTTGTGTTTTCTCGTAACATTTTAAGTGTTTTTTCAGTTGTGCCTCCTCTCCCGAACATGCGTTGAAATATTTTGAAGTTTTTTCAAAATGAAGCAGAAACCAAAATTCAAGACAAGGGTTATTTACAGCAACAATGACATTAGGGTAATCGGCAATAAGAATTGTTCTATATTCTTGAAATGTTTTGAGTGGTGATTTTTTCCCTTTTGGGGCTTCATTTGCTTCTTTTATAATCGTGTCAAGGTCAACCAGCCAAAAAACTTTAGTAAATTCCTTTCCAGATAAATCACAAACCAATTTGTATTGTTCTTCTATGCTTTTCTTGTTCGGAATTTCGGGTTTTATACTAACACGTATATCCCTTTCGTTTCGCTTTAGCATTTGTAAATACCAAACTTCTGTTTCTCCGTCCACTACAACAGCGAAAGAAGGGTTTGGTTTGTGCGCAATCTTTTTGGGCTTTCTCATGGGTTTAAATCAATGAAAGTGTCGCCCAAATTCGGTGTCCCACTTAATTTACCACTTTTGTAAGCGTTTAAAATATTTGTAGTGTTGCGAACAACAGAACTATCAAAATCAATCAATGAATATAGTTCTGTAGAGCAACTTTCTTGTTTGTCTGTGAACCATATCGCATCATTCCTAAAAATATCTTTGTTGTCTAAAATTTCTCGATTGTGAGTAGTAGCAATGATTTGAGAAGTTTTAGAATTCAAAAGAAAAGAGAGAAGGAAATGCAAATATAAATCAGGGTGTAATGAGGCTTCTAACTCATCAATTGGAAATGCTGTTGAATTTTTGATTAGCAAAGCTAACAACCCTGCGAATCCATAGTAACGTCTCGTTCCTTGCGATTCAAATTCTAATGGCAAAGTATATTTAGTGTTGTTTACTGTATGTTCAAATTCAATGTTTACAGCCGTTAACTTTCCTCTTTCTTCCAATTCCTTAATTTTATCACTTGGAGTTTTTACTTGCTTTTTCAAAAACTCAATAAAATCATCAGGGATTTCTTTTTCTTCTTCTTGAATAACAATGTCAGAGATATTAAAGTCTGCTTTCTTTAATATTGTAACGACATCAGATTTAGAAATTTCGTTATTATCAATTCTTGAGGTTACAAATCCTTCTAATTCTGTTATTGTAGATACTAATGGACTTAAATAATTTTCAAACCAATCAACAACTTCTTGTAATTCTTTGAGGTCAATGTTTGTTTTTATATATCCACCAAGAACAGTATTGTTCCACAAAGTGTTAGATTCAAGTGTTTTTTCAAAAATCTTGTCAGTAGAAATTTTACTACCAAAAGTTATTTCAGTAAATTGATTTGATAAATTGGTTTTTCTCCTAAAAACATTAGCTTTATTAGGATTGTGAAAATATAACCCCTCGGTTACAATAGCTTTTTTGAAAAACTCTACTTCGTAAAAGTACTTAATGTCATTTTGAAAAAACTCTATAGAAATAATTGAGTTTTGGTTGGGTGTTTTTGGGTCAAATAAGAAAGGATTAAAGTCTAACTCATTAGTTTTTTTACGCTCTGGTTCAAGAATAATATCTCTTAAAAAATCAAGAGCTTTCAGAATTGTTGTTTTTCCAGATGCGTTTGCACCATAAATCAAGGCAAGTTTTAAAACTCTTTGTCCCCCAAAATTTACGATATAGGCGTCTTCAAGGTGTGTTGATTTGTCAGCCTCAAATGAAAGAGTTTGTTTGTCTTTTATCGAGCCAAAATTTTGAACACTGAAATTTACAATCATTTTTATCTCTTTTTTTGTAAAACACTTACAAATATATGAACAAAAATAGCGATAAATAAAGTTTCTATCTAAAATATGTAAGTCGTTTACAATTTTAAGTGACTTTGGATACTTTGCCCATTTTCTGTCTTGTAAGTTCGTTGTTCGCACTGTCTGTTCTAAGCTGACCGTCAACGGGCGACGCTTGCCGAAGGCGCGATGAAAACACCTGCGTCTTAGTCTGCCGTGGCGTAAAGTTATTAATTAGGCCGTATGTTTGTAAAGCATAAGTTCCAGGAAGTTATATTAAATTTAGAATAGCAACTCTAAAACTATAACGCTGAAACTTATGCAACCACAAATTAGTCAATTAGATTTTAGCGGTCAAAACATTTATGTGGGTTTTGACGTGCATTTAAAAAGCTGGCAGGTTACCGTTATGACCGAACTGCTCACCCATAAAACGTTTTCACAGCCACCTAAACCGGAAGTATTACACCAATACCTCCGGCAGCATTTCCCTGGCGGCACTTATCATTCGGCCTACGAAGCCGGTTTTTGCGGCTATTGGATTCATAACCGTCTTCAGGCTTAGGCATTGACTCGATGGTGGTTAATCCAGCCGATATCCCCACCACCGATAAAGAAAAGGTGCAGAAAGAGGATTCCAGGGATAGTCGTAAAATCGCAAGATCATTAAGAAGCGGGACCTTAACACCGATTCATGTTCCTGCTGCCCAAACCCTGGAAGACCGTTGTTTAGTGCGTACCCGGGCCTCCTTAGTCAAGGATCTCACCAGGTATAAAAACCGGATCAAGTCGTTTCTGTACTTTCATGGCATTGAACTGATTGAGCCTTTTACAAAAGTTCAGTCACACTGGTCGAAGCGTTTTATGACTTGGCTGGAAAACATCGATATGCCGGAGCAAAGCAGTAAGATGGCCTTACAAATCATGATTGCAGAAGCGAAGCATTTGAGAGCTTCTGTCCTGCAGCTAACCCGGCACCTCAAGGAATTGTCAAAAACTACCCTCTATCAGCAGCCGGCAGCCTTGTTGCGAAGTATCCCGGGAATCGGCTTACTGACTGCCATGACCCTGTTGACCGAGTTGGAGAGGATGGACCGGTTTGAAAACATGGATCAACTCTGCAGCTTTGTCGGCCTGATTCCTTCTACGCATTCCAGTGGAGAGAAAGAAGTGACCGGCGATATCACCCGCCGCGGGCATGCGGTGCTGCGCAGCGCCCTGATTGAAAGTGCATGGGTGGCCATACGCCTGGATCCTGCACTAACCAAAAGTTATCATGATTATTGCCGGCGGATGGAACCCAACAAAGCCATCGTAAGAATAGCCCGGAAATTACTCAGCAGAATCAGGTACGTATTAACAAACAAACAAGCGTATGTGTGTGCAGTGGTTCACTAAAACTAAACGCCATATAAAAAACATCCTTTTGAAGTGAGACTGATAAAAAACCTTGCAGTACTTCCAGTATCTGCTATAATTAGGCACCAGCTCACTATCTATAAAAAATTAAACACGGCAATGCAGCCCGGTTTACCGGTTCTGCTAATAGAAGGATGTTTTTATAGCTTTTAGTTCATTGAAAAGACAAGTAGGTCTGAAGGTTTAGGGAATGGGAGTTTTTTTAGCCATTTAAGACAATGAATAGAGCGAATGAAGCCCCTGCTATTGCGGGGCTTCAGCGCTGTATTCACCGTCATAAATCCTATTGCTGATGAGTTGCTCTCCAGCAGCGCCCACTTCCTCTTCGGATTTATATCACAAAGGTAACAATCTAAAAAAAACTTCCCGATCTCTTGTTTTACAACATAGAAGGTTATCAGTTCAATTTGCACGTCCAGCGCGCTTTACGGCAAGCGGGTGTTGAACTAAACCTACGGTAGCCTTTCCGCCGTTTTACCGTAGATTCGCCCTGTTAAAACTTATAGAATGACAACGAAAAAAAATCGCCGGAAGAATTAAGGTGGAATAGCTACCTTAACCGCGCTAGCCGTGAAGTTAGCGGATTTGCAGATATGCTGCAACGATTCGAGCGCAACATTTCAATTTTGGGCCGTAGTCCGCGTACCTTTTCAGGGTACAGTAGGTACGTGGCCGCCATGGCGCTCCACTTTGGCTGTCTGCCCACCGAGCTGGATCCCGAACAGGTCAAAGATTACCTTTACGAACTCCAGCAATGGAGTCAAACTCCCTCCCAAACCTATTTCAAACATACCGTTTACGGGTTACGCTTTCTACTGAAAACCGAAGGCCTGCCTTACGATTTCCTTCACTTGCCCTCTATTGCCAAAGACAAGAAGCTACCGGTAATCTTGAGCCGGCAGGAGATCTGGCGAATGTTGCAGGGGGCGCAACTCCTCAAACATAGGATCCCTCATTGGGTTGCTCTACGGTTGCGGGCTGCGTTGTGCCGAGGTACGGAGTCTGGAGCTCAAGCATCTTGATTTCGACCGCAAACTGTTGCATATCGTACAAAGCAAAGGCAATAAAGACCGCTACGTGCCACTAAGCAAACATCTTATCCGGGGCATCCGCAAATACATCTGCCTTGAACACCCCAAAAAGTACCTCTTCGAAGGGACTGGTAACCCAGAAGGCAGGGGTTTTGATGGCCGCTACAGTCAAAAGGGCGTACAATGGGCGGTAAAAACGGTGGCCAAACAGGTGGGTATCCTCAAAGAGGTGCACACTCATATGCTTCGCCACAGCTATGCCACGCATTTGCTGGAAGATGGTGTAAACATCGTGGCCCTGCAAAAGCTGCTGGGGCATAGTAATATCGAAAGTACCATGGTTTACCTCCATGTGTGCCAGTTGCCCCAAAACCTGCCCCATAGCCCGCTGGATAAGGTGTTTGAACAATGCGCCCAGCCTGGGAAGTAGCCGATGTACTGCAAAAGGTAAACTGCTACACGCCTAACTACACCGTCCACCAACAAAAGACACTCAGGGCTATCCAACTCTGCCGCACCGCCGCACTGGGAGGCCATGTAGATGCCTGCGATGGCTGTGGCAATATCAGCGTGAGCTATAATAGTTGCCGGAACCGCCACTGCAATAAATGTCAGGGACATAAACGGGAAGAATGGATACAGGACCGGCAGGCCGAGCTGTTGCCATGTACGTATTTCCACGTAGTGTTTACCCTGCCGCAGGAATTGAATGGATTGGCTTTGCACCGGCCGGATCTGGTTTATGCAGCTCTATTTCGTGCCGCATGGCAAACGCTGCTACAGTTTGGTAAAAATGAGGGATTACAATTGGGGATGATTGCCGTGCTACATACGTGGGGGCAGAACCTGTCGCTCCACCCGCACCTGCATTGCATTGTACCGGGTGGAGGCATGGATGAAAGAGGCCAATGGAGGCGCAAAGCACGTAGTGATAAATACCTGTTTGCAGTTAAGGCGCTGAGTAAAGTGTTCCGGGCGAAATACGTGCAGCAGCTCCGGCAAGAAGGTATTGAAGACCAAACCCTGTTGGAAACCCTGTTCAAAAAAGAATGGGTGGTATATGCCAAACGTCCTTTTGGAGGCCCCGGCCAGGTGATTGAATATCTTGGCAGGTACACCCATAAAGTGGCCATCAGCAACCAGCGACTGGTAGAGGTTAACGAGGAAGAGGTGAGTTTCCGTTACAAGGATTACCGTCAGAACGGGGTTACAAAGGTAATGGTCTTGCCTGTCAATGAATTTGTACGCCGCTTTGCCCAACACATCCTGCCGAGGCGTTTTGTGCGTATCCGACACTATGGGATTTTGAGCAGCAGCTGGAAGCGTGGCCATTTGCAGAAACTCCGGGAAAGCCAGAAGATGGTTTCAGTAGAGGCTAAAATGGTCACCCTGATCCGCAAATGTCCATGTTGTAAAACGGGTACGTTGGTCACCATTGAGGTATTTGGCAAACGGGGGCCACCTCAAACTGATTTCCGGGTGGCAAAAATTGTTCCTGTGCCGCAAAAGTAGCAGAACGGGTAAGGGATGTTATGTCCAATGCCTAACAAAAGAAGTTGAAATGGAGCTGTTCCTGGGCTCAAAAATTTCCTAAACGAAAAAAGCAGGCGCCCTGACTGCTTTGGCATCCTTAAACCGTATTACAACATCCCCATAGATAAAGTGAATGTATCCGGTTTCGTTCAACCAAGTTTTCATTTCTTGCCCGTTGGGCAAAACGAAAACTTAGTAATTAGCGGCTGCTCTTCTTTGTGTCGGTTAGTTGCTTTCATTCTGATTTACCTCTGTCCGTTTAACTATGTAAGTCAAGTCGATGTCCGCTGTTGTGAATGTAAATTTTATTTCGTCTGGATTTAGTTTCTCGGTTGTCCAATGCTTTGTTGGTAAACGAGTTTCGAGTTCTGTTACTTTCAAAGTGTCAAAGTCAATAAAGACAAGGTCACAATTTATTTTTTGTGTATCATTCCATTTTTGTAAAAACACTCCGCCAAAGTCAACTAGTAACCAGTCACCAAACAACTTGTCTGTCAAGTAAGAAATTGGCGGGTTACTTTTTAGATTCAAATAGTCGCCACTGTCCCAAGGTAAAGAACCAGCAAGTTGTTGTTCAATAAGAACGCTGTCTGCTGAAGTGAAAACGTTCCATTGTTTGTTTCGGTTTTCTATTTCAAGGATCTCCTGCTTTTGTTTTTGCAAGTCCTCTTTACTTGTTGTGAATCGCTGCCAAAGAGAAAGTAGTCCAGCGAAAAGCATAACTACAAGTACAAACAAAAGAAAAATAGGATACAAGGGAATTGTCAGAATTGACAAAAGTCCATCCACGAATTCGCTACCCGTTTTTGGTCGTTTTATTTTGTGTAAAAATGATATTTTAAGTTCCTTGGTCAATGTGTCTGTATGGTCTATTAGAGTTCTGACTAACGTTTCAAGAAAAGATACGCTTGCCGAAGGCGCGATGAAAACACCTGCGTCTTTGTCCGCCGTGGGGTAAAGTTATTAATGGTTTTGTGATTTCCTAGTTGCACCTCCACCGCGCTTGCGGCATAGCGTGTGTTATGCGCAATAAAGCCTCACTTGCGAGGTGCTTTAAATGAAATTTTAGCTCTTACTGGCAATGGAGGTCTGTCCGCTGTATCTTTTTTAATGTATTCAAGAATGTCTGCAGAACAAGATTGTTGTTTTTTTACATTTTGTGTAAGATAGAATTCCAGTCTCTTAAGCTCATGCTTTGCCTTTTCTGTCAAACGAGGGGGAATGAATTTTATATACGTTGTTTTATTACCATCAAATGAACTTATTAAATAGCCAGCGCCACAATAAATATGAGGTGTTGTGTCAGCCTTGAACTCATTAGGCTTAAATCGGGCTAATGAATCTAAAATTTCAAATGACTTCATTACAGTATCTGGGAGTTGATTCCCTGTTAATGAAAATAATGTGTCATTTTTTGAAAATTGAATGCAAAATTTCCCAGAACTGTCAATCTCAAAATGTTCTCTAAGATGAAGGATAAATTTCCTTGGGTTGTCTAAGTCATCAATTGATTGAAACACGGAAGTCAAAGTAAAATGCTTAATCGAATTTTCCCTTGTAGAAGTCTGTTGATTACAGGAGTCCAGCAACAGGATAAAAACAAGAAAAATTATTGAGGTTGCTTTCATTTTATTGCGCATAACGGGCGACGCTTGCCGAAGGCGCGATGAAAAAGCCTGCGTCATAGTCCCGCCGTGACGTAAAGTTATTAATTAGGTGGTAAGTTCAAAGTTGCATGTCGACAGCGCTTTTGGCAAGCGTTTGTTAGGCGCTGGGTTTTTCTTCCTTCTTTAAGCCACTCCTAAATATGAGTATTCCAGCTAACATCATTGCACCCGTACCTATTTCTGCTCCAAATGGAATTTGGTCAAAAGGCAACGTAAAATAAGAATTCAAGAGTTTAATGAGTTGAATGGTCGAACTAATAAATAAGCCACCGCCAATAATAAATTTAATCCATTTCATATTATTCAGTTTGATTAAGAGAGCATCTATCTGTCTGTATTAAAAATATTGAGTTTAGGTAGACTTAACCTTGCGCCTAACGAGTGGATAAACGCAGGTCCTTCTATTCTCTTTTGGTTTAGTTGCGTTTATATTCCATTTATCAGGTCTCTTACTTTTTCCCTATTAACACCCCGTCTGGCCTGATAGATGCCTAAATTACATTATTTTTTAAATATCCAACTTGTCCAAGGGACTTTTAATTTGGTCAAAACCTTTAGTGGTAATATGGGTGTATATTTCTGTGGTTTTACTACTGCTATGCCCTAATAAATTTTGAATATACCGCAAATCGGTGCCGTTCTCTAGCAGGTGTGTGGCAAAGGAATGCCTTAACGTATGCATACTAATCTTTTTCTTGATTCCGGCTTTTTGCGCGGCGTCTTTTAGCACTTGCTGAGCACTTCTTGCAGAATAGGGCTTGGGCTCAGAGCCAGCCGTGAATCCTTCAAACAGCCAGTAATTCGGCTTAAAGACCCTGTAGTAATTTCTTAAAATGATTAATAATTTTTCTGACAACAGGGTGTAGCGATCCTTTTTCCCTTTGGCCTGTTCTATTCGTATTTGTTTCCGCTCCGAATCTATATCATTTACTTTCAAGCTGACAAGTTCACTAATTCTCAATCCGGCCGAATAGGTAAGCATAATCATTGCTTTATGCTTCAAATTGGAAATCGAGGCAATCAGCAACTTTACTTCTTCTTCACTTAAAACGACTGGCAAAGTCTTTTCTTTAATGGGACGCTCTATAAAGTAAAATTTACGCTGACCTCCTAAAACACGTTCGTAATAGAACTTTATACTATTTATTGCCAAATTCTGATATGAGGAGCTTACCTTTCGTTCGGTAACGAGGTAGCGTAAAAAACTAATTATTTGTTTTTCATCTATAGAGTTGATGTCATGCTTTGGAAAATGATTAATGAATTCTTCAAACAAACTTTTATAAGTTTTTATGGTTGCCGCACTGTATCGTAACTCGATTAATTTCTCTTCATACTCTTTAGGTGCATTTCGGTAGCTGGCCAAATCAAACGGCGTTAAACGTGAAAGTCCTTCCCGTTTATTCTCTTCTTCAAAAGAAAATCTCATTCCAAGTTCTTCCAGCATGCCTTTTAATTTGGTAAGAGTGTGTTCTGAGTAGGCTACTGTCCACCACCTATTTTTTGAATCCCAATGATAGTAAGGTAGTTTCTTTACACAACAGGCAAAGGCATCTGAATAATTAGAAATGATTTTGAGTCTTCCCGAAGCAGTTTTAATGACCCATGCCTCATTTTTATCTAGTACTTTAGTTGTAGATCCGGGCCGCGTAATCACTTCTTCGTTAATATTAACAGATATTAGTCGATCTCCAAAATATTGTTTCAACACATCCAGATTTCCGGAATAATTGGGTATTTGCCAATAGTATCCCGCAGAATCCCATCTGCTGTATTTTAGTTGAGCAACGAACTTAACATCAGCCTCATTTTTGGGCATTTTTAATATAATTTTTCGGCCTATTACCTCTATTGTGACTCCCTTTTTCTCTTTGGTGTCGGGTTGCCTCATTTTAACGGGTGTTTCTTCTGATTGATTAGGGGTTTGGGGGAGTGATAATTCAGGCTGTAAATAGGGAAATAAAGCAAGAAGTTGCTTGTAAGCCGCTTTTGTATAAGGAATGTGCCAGGCTCTGTGGGTTTGGCTCCAGCGGGCATCTTCTATGATCTTTAACTTCTCCAAAAATTCATTATTGTACGGAAAAGTAATCTTAATCCGGTACTCTCCACGGTGATACAATTTTGAAATCTTCATAGGTATAAGATAGTTGCGTTTATCCCTGAATATAAGAAGAATAAACGATATAACCCCTGGAGTAGAGGCATTGTTACAAGGGTCATTTCCTCAGAAAGCCTTCGAGATTTTGTATATCCAGCAGCAGTCAGGGTAATTGCCTATTGAAATGGAAAGGTGTACCTGCGTGGAATCCAAAACTGTGCTAATTCCTTTTTCAAAGAACCTTATTATTGTTCAAGTAGAAAAAAGCCCCTTATCATATCAAATAAAGGGCTTTTTCAAGTAAAGTAGTGGAAAATACAGGAGTCGAACCGGAGACCTCTTTATTTTCCTCATCTTAACAGAGTGATTGATCCTGCGAGTTTTTTCCTTCCATTATTCGGGCTAATAACAAAATAATAAACACCTATCGGCACTTCTATACCTTTAAAGGTGCCATCCCATGCAGAGTAGTTTCCTTTTGCAACATAAACAGGCTGACCATACCTGTTAAATACCATAATATCGACATTGCCCCATGACTCAATGTATTTTATTTCCCATTTATCATTAACGCCATCTCCATTGGGAGAAAATACATTGGGAATATCCGGATTTCTCACATAAACTATAATATCATCCATTGCAGTACACCCTGATTCTGAATAAACAGTTACTGTATATTTAGTATCCTTTTCAGGAATTGCTACAGGATTAGGAATTGTATCATTGCTAAGCCCTATAGCAGGTGTCCATTTATATTTCATATTCTTATTTGGAGAAATCGCATTCAGTTTAACCTCTCCACCCTTTAATATGGTAACATCGTTACCGACATTAACTACAGGATTGGGATTAACAGTAAAAGTTTGACTTTTTTCTGCGCTGCATCCATCAACCGTTGTAAACGTATATGTAATTGTGTGTGTACCCAAACCTGCAATTTGGGGATCAAATAAACCATTAGGCGATACTCCAGGGCCTGAATACCTGAAATTACCACTAAATCCATAAATTTCTTTGGCTTTACACAAAAAAGGAGCATCATTAATACAAACATCCTTTATTGGGTTAAATTCAATTGCCGGTTTTCCTTTTATGGTAATCTGATGAGTTTTATCAGAAAAACAAAGCGTTCCGGAAAAAGCTCTCATCCTTACATCAATCAACTTAGGTGTTAGATTATGTGTTTCAGGATATTTAAAAACATATTTTCTACCACTTACTGTATCAGGTCTAAGCTCAACTAATTTATAAGCACTATTACCTGCGTGATCGGTTTCATCAAAGTACCATTCTAATCGAATCACTTTACCGGGACTAACGGTCGACTTATCTTCAAATGTAACTTCATCTCCACTACATACAGAGGCAATATTTGCAGTAAACTCAGAAACGGGACTTAATCCGTTTACGGTGAATTTCTTTTGCTTTGTGCTTACACAGCCCTTGTTTGAAGTAACGGTTAGTGTAACTGTAAACTCGCCATCTCGAGGATATAAATGGGTTGCGTCTCTGGTCGTGGCCGTGTTTTTGCTTCCTGATGCCGGATCTCCGAAATTCCAAAGAAAATTTAAATTGGAATCAGAGCCATCGGAGATAGATGTGATGTTCTTGAAATCTGCCGCTGCATCTGTAATACAAATATCGGGTGTTATAAAATCAGCAATTGGCATAGCGCCTACTGTTATCTCCTTAGATAAGGTATTTATACAGCCTAAATCCGTTTCCACGGTTAATTTTACAATGTATTTTCCTGCCTTGGTAAAAACATGAGTAGGGTTTTGCAGATTGGAATTATTAGCAGTTGAAAGTGAATCACCGAAATCCCATGTCCATTTTGAAATAGATCCTTCCGCTGTGATAGATTTATCAAAGAAACTTATTTCTTGACTTTCGCAGTTAGGCTGCGTTACCTGCGTTTTAACAACCGGAAGTTCCTTAATATGCACCGTTTTATTAAAGTGGGTTGCTGATGAGCAGCCGGTTTCTGATTCTACACTTAGCTTTACCTGAAAATCACCGCTTGAAGTAAAAATATGCGTAAATGGATCGGCATTTAACCTTACTTCCGGTGGAGTTCCATCTCCAAAATCCCAAATCCATCTTTTCAGGCTTTTACCACCACTTGTACTTTTGTCAATAAAACTAATTTCAGCTCCTTTACATTGCGGATTTATCACTTCGAAAGAAGCTACCGGTAAGTCAAAGACCTCATAGCTCAATTCTATCACTTCGTCAGCTGTACAAGCTATAGGATTAGGATTAACTACATGTGCTTTAATCGCATAAGTACCAGCCTGATTATAACTTATGGTTGGATTTACATAACTGTACTTATACAATGTTTCTCCATTAAAGGACTGTAAAACGAAATGAGCAGTTGGATTGGGATCAGTTACTAGTGTTCCATTACCTAAATCCCATTTCAAACTGGTAGTCTGATAAGGTAATATCAAAAACAAGTTAAATGGGGAATTTACACATCCTACTGTTAAAGGCTCTTTTGAAACTGCATTTGCAGGTTCAATAAATTTGCTTAAGTTTTTCAGATCCGCACCGGCCAGATAACCGTAAGATTCAAAACTTCCATAGCCATAAGCAATGGCTACAAAACCAATGTCGGCTTTAATTCTATGCGTTGGATTAATGTTAGAAGATTGGGTGACATCAACAATGATGTAGCTATACTCCTCATTAATTTTTATAAAATTGTTTACAACAAAAGCTGCTCCTTCAGGATTAGTGCCAAAACTTTCGCCATCTACTGTAAGAGTTGGCGCCCCGCTTGTTTTAATGATTATATTGATGTAGTGGCTTCTGATATTCGTTGGCGCACTAGGGGTCGAAACAGCCGAATAAACTGTTACATCTTTCAATGTTTGCTCTACCGGATTTAGAATCGTCATTTCCGGATCTCCTGGAAAGAGCACCCTGCTGCGGTTGTTCGGATTACAATTCTGAGATGTTTGAAACTGTGCAACACTTATGGGTTTATCAGCTTTAATAATGGTGCTGCTTTGGCTTTTAAACGTTATGATATCTCCTTTTTTATAAGGGTTATTTAACATATCGCCATTAGCAGAAGTAATAGAGCCGTTTACGTTTATAGTGGTATTATCTTCAGCAACCTGAACACGGTAAATATCCCAGCTTCCATTTAAGGTATTGTAAAATGGTGCGGCTACAAAGTTTTTCCCCCAGGCAGAAACCGGCAAAAGCTGCTGGTAAAGATTGTCCTGGCCTGATGCATTGTTGGAATTTACAGCATTTCCATCTTCACAAAAACCATTTTTCGAACTTCCCGAAAATACCGAGAACGGTTTACATCCGTTTACGGTCCTAAACTGCGATCCCGACAAATCGAACTGTGACTGATACTGATAAACATCTCCGGTATTTAAGGTTATTACAAAAGGCTGGTTGGCTTTATGTGATGAATTTCCCCGGCTGTCTTGAGTAGGAGTTACTTCAATTTCTGTTCCATCTTCTACACCAACAATGGTGAACTGCGAAGACCTTTTTTCGTTCTGGGCATCCTGAATTTGCACGTAGGAAATAGCATAATAGTTAAGTCCCAGTGTATTTGTTGGGTATACCAAACAGGCTGCTGAGCGGGCTGCATTGGAAATGTGCGAATAAACAATCACTGGTTTGTCAGATGTTACATGTATCGCTTTTCCCACCTCTACCCCATCCGAAGTACCAACATACAAATTATAGACTTTGGGATTGATTACAATGGATTTTGCTTCATTGGGTTGCAATGTTACAATGGAATCTAAACCAATGGCCTGAATTCGAACAATTGCAGCATACTCAGAAGTGATAAATAAGGTTAAACGTGAATTGGTACCATCGACGTGCCCCGCATATGGGACCCAAAAATCTGTTCCTTTATTAGAAGTACCCTGAGCATTACTTTTTAGGGTGAAAATGAAAATGAAAAAAAATAGCAAAGCAAGCCCATACGGTGAGATTCTCTCTCTCATATTTAGTTTAGGGTGATTTAGGTTAAGTCCCTAAAGTAAAAAAAACGGGGAATAAAGAGAACTTTGAAGTGACCATTCTGCAAACACTTCAAAGAACAAGCAGATTGCTTATGCTAACGGAAATGCTTAAACCCAGATTACGCAATAAGAATTTTCTAATGCGTAGCAATAGGAAAAAATGGATAAATTGCCTTAATGGAATTAGAAATTGGCTATACAGACAAGGAACTGACGCCCTGGGGCGGGATGGTTTTGCTTCGCAAAATGCTCGACAAGATCGGATTTGGCCAAAAGCTCACCGAGTGTGCTGATTTGCCGCAGCCGGGTTCTAATCGGGGATATGATGCAAAAACGATCATTGAATCCTTTATGGTCAGTGTGTGGTGTGGGGCCAATCGGTTTCTGCATACCGAAGTTACCCGTCACGATGCTGCCTTGGCTAAGATATTTGAGTGGAGGCGCACACCCGGTCAAGACACCCATAAGCGTTTTTTTGCCAAATTTAACCAGGCCATGAACCAACGGGTGAGTTGCCAACTGTATAGTTGGTTGTTTGAACAAGTACCGTTTGATAACTATACCTTGGATTGTGATTCGTCCATATTGACCCGCTACGGAACCGCTCAGCAGGGGGCCTGCAAAGGGTACAATCCGGTAAAGCCCGGCCGGATGTCGCACCATCCCTTAATGGCGTTTGTTGCCGATGTGAAGATGGTGGCCAATTTTTGGTTGCGCAGCGGCAACAGCAGTGCATCGGAAGGTTTTGTTCCTTTTCTGGAAGACACCCTTGAGAAACTGAAATCAAAGACGGTCAGTCTGATCCGCTTGGATAGCGGTTTCTACTCAAAGGGGGTGATGGAGTATCTGGAAGAAAAGCAACTGAATTATGTCATTGCTGCCCGATTTTATGAGCCCATCCAAACCCACATTTCTTCTTTGCAAACCTGGCTAAAACTGGATGAAGGCATTGAAATCAGTGAGATGAAGTACCAAAGCCCGCTTTGGGATCAACCTCGAAGGATGGTAGTGGTGAGGCAACGCTTGAAAGACAGGCCACAGGCTACGGGAAAAACCCTTCGGTTATTTGCTGAAGATGAACTGTACAATCAGTACCGATACAGCTGTTACGTCACTAATCTAAGCCTGTCCGGGGCAGAAGTGTGGCGTTTGTACCGCGGCAGGGCAGATGCGGAAAACAGGATCAAAGAACTGAAATACGACTTTGGGTTGGATAGTTTTAACCTAAAACAGTTTTTTGGTACAGAAGCCGCCCTCAACTTTGCCATGATTGCCTATAATCTCATGGCCATTTTCAGGCAATTTATCCTGCAAAGCAAGGTGCAGCACACACTCTCTACATTACGATATAAAACTTTTGCCATTGGAGCCTATTTTGAGCAGGATGGAGATCGGATGATACTCAAAATGGCCTTACATCTTAAACGACGGGAATGGTTCACCGGACTTTGGGCACATGCCAAATCATTCCAACATCCATTTGTCTTTTCTAATGCGTAATCTGGGTTAAATATAAATCCTGTCAGCAGCAATTGTAACAAGGTAGTATTAGCGCCTTTGTTTATCGTGGAAAATGTTGAAAGGAGAATGTTTTTTTACCATTTAGGTTTAATAAAACACAGTTCTGTTCCGTCAGGATCATTAAAGTGTAGAAACCGCCCGCCCTCTTCTTGTCTGTAAGTTGTCTTAATAGATAATTTCTCCAATTCAGATTTTGTTTCTTCAAAATTGTCTGTCGTGAAGCCAATTGAAACATTTCCAGAGCCTCCTCCATTCAGATTAGCTTCACTTGTTGGATGAAGCCCGATAACAATACCTGGTACGGTCAATTGTGCATAGTAATTCCCCCAACGCTTTTTTACTAGTAAGCCGATAGATTCGTAAAATGAAATGGATTTGTCCAAGTCCTTAACATTAATTGTAATATTGGACTCTTTTATTGTCATGGTTGTTAGACTTAAAGTTTAGGTTTATTTTATGGCACTGTGTCAAATTAGCAATATTGCCGTTAAGGGTTGCTGGTAATGTTCGGCTGATTTACGTAGTTGCCATCTTCATGAAGATAATCTGTCAGACTAAGATAAATGATAAAAGCACTGTGTAATTCAGTTCGGTTACACCGCAAAAAATTGTAATTACGACTGTGTGTAGGTTTAAGGTTGCAAGGCGAGTTGTCAAACGATTTTTGTCCAAATTATCTATTTTCTTTTCCTTTGGTCTTTAAAATTACTTTCATACATTTCAATCCACTCATCAGGTGTTATTTTAGAAACCAGTTCGCCGATAAGTTTATATGGAATGTCTTCCGGCTTTTTATAGCGCAAACAACTCTTGCCCATATCCAATTTTTTTGGAGATGCTTTGGCATGGGCTTCAGTAAACCAATTTAATAGTTTCGGATCAGCATATATACCCATGTGATAGACAGCAATAAAATTTTTCTGGGAGGCAAACCCCATAAATGGTAGGGGTAATTTTGGATCACAGTGATAGCCTGCAGGGTATTTGCTATGTGGCACTACGTAACCGGCCATGCCATAGCCCATACCTTCCTGAAAACCCTCGGAAATATTCTCTTTGATCACTTTTCTTAATTCAGCAAACGCTTTCTTCCTGTCTTCCGGAAGCTCATCTATGTACTGATCAACAGTTGTTGCTTTCGATTGCATAGGTCAATTTTTAGGAAGTTAAAATACGAAAAAACTGCAGCTACAGGGTGAGGTCTGTCTAAAATGGAGAGGCAATGCAAACTGCTTATCTCCAACAAAAAGCCTACATTTTCCGTCTTTCAACTTCAAATATAGGCTTTAAAGTATTTTTAAACGTTGAAGGGTCGAACCAGCCTCAGTTAATTTATATTTTACTTAGGCTCGAACTTGAATTTTTGACCTCCTACAGCGGCTTCATACATCAAACCTCCTTTTTGCTTTGTGAAAACCATAACGCCCTCCACGTATTTCGCATTTGCCGATGCCCCTGAAGCTGCAGCGACAGCTGAAACCTGTGCGGAAAATTCTATCTTATTTTTCTTGAATCGATCCATGGCTTTATTGTCTTCGAAGAAAATTACTTCCTGATATGCCTGCCCTCCGAATTGGAACCCAACGCTAACCTGAGATAGCTTGGCCATACCGATGAATTTTTCTTGTTCATAAACCGTACCTGTACCAGCAGCACCGCCAACCCCTACGCCTCCCTTACCAACATTGGGAAAGATTGCATATCCATATGCCTTGCTGAACAAGTCACTCATTTCCTTGTCAGCTTTAATGAATTCAGTCTTTGCATTTTGGCTATCTTCAACAATCTTCTGTTTCTTTGAATCTGATTGGGCATACACTGAGGTTATCACTCCAAACAACAATAGCTGGAGGGTAAGGCCTTTTATTGTTTTCATAATTCAAATGTTATTGCTTGAGTAGAAAGGTCCAATTCAACATCCAATATACTGAAAATAAGATACTTTTAAAATAATATCTAACGAACAACGCTTGCCTAAAGCAGGATAAAAACACCTGCGTCGTAGTCCGCCGTGGTGTAAGGTTATTGATACTATTTAAGAACTAAGCTGAATGAAGGGGAAAAGGAATCGGTTCGTTCTATTCTGTCCACGAAGTAGTGTAGGTCAATGTTTGAAAGCATTATATTGTCGGTTCATAATACAGCATAACTGCTCCGTTAATAAAGTTTTTAGACTTTTTGAGTTTGAAAATAGTCCTATCATTTATATTCTCAAATAACGGCAATCCTTTTCCTGCAATTACAGGATGAACACAAAGTTGGAATTCGTCAATTAAATTCAGGTTCATTAGCTGTATAATTAAACTACGACTGCCAACAAGAATGTCTTTACCTGATTGTTGCTTCAATTCTCTAACCAATTCTTCAATAGGTTTAGTTGCAAGTTCCGCACTGTCCCAGTCTGTATTCTTGAGTTTGTGAGAAAAAACAATTTTTGAAATTTTGTCAATTGCTCTAGCGAAGTCGTCCGCTGTTTTTTCACCTGATGGATTTTTTATTAGCTTCTGCCAATATTGCATTAGCTGATATGTTGTCCTTCCATAAAGGATAACGTCTGCACTGTCTAAAAGGTCAGCGTAATGTTGATGTATTTCTTCGTCCGGCAGCCCTGCTGTGTGGTCGCAAATTCCGTCAATTGTCATATTGATTGCCGCAATTACTTTTCTCATATTTTGTTCTTAAAGAAAGTAGACATTAACCCCTAAGTTCATATTCTTTAATCAAAGACTCTGCTGGAATATGTAACATTTCACTAAACCTTCTAATCATTGTAAGCGATCCACCTCTGCTATCAGGCGGTATTTATTTCCAACAAATTCGAATCTGGCCCTATCGCCTTTTATTATCTTAGCTTTAGGGAAGTCTGCAAGTAAATCTAAGCTTTTATTCCAATTTGCTAAATATTTGGCTTTTTACATTTAGTTGCATATAATTGATGCCTTGTTAATGAATTGATTAGCAGCAAAAAAATATGATAGCTTTCCGTACACTCTCTGATTATGAATTAACCGGTTTACTACAGCAAGGAGACCAGCATGCATTTGCTGAACTTTTTCAGCGATACAACAGGTTGCTGTTTGTTCATGCTCATAAACTGCTTAATGACAAGGAAGAAGCCAAAGACCTCGTACAGGAAGTATTTACCTCCCTTTGGGATAACCATGCAAACCTAACCATAAAGGCCAATTTTGCCGGATTCTTATATACCAGTATCAAAAATAAGATACTGGATAAAATTTCTCACAAAAAAGTAGAGTCTAAATATCTGGAATCCTTACAAGACTTTATTAATAAGGGTGAAGCACAAACGGATCACCTTCTCCGTACAAAACAGTTGCAATCACTTATTGAAATGGAGATTTCCTATCTCCCACCAAAAATGAGAGCGATATTTGAACTCAGCCGAAAGCTTAATCTTTCTCACAAAGAAATTGCGGCAGAACTAAATATTTCTGAAAAAACGGTTAAGAATCAAATAAATAATGCATTGAAAATTCTTCGCAAAAAACTAGGATTCTTTACCTACTTGCTCTTCATCATAAACCACTATTTTAACCTTTGCAGCTTACTCATTCTGTTTTTTAAAGGTTGGCGATAAGACTTTTTCATTGCTAAAAAGAGTGTTTGCGGAAATAAAATAAACGGTTAGTGTAAGCCGGCTATTTTTTTTCATTTTTATTTGGGCCCAGGTATGGTGCTTTCTCGTCTAAGTATTATAGTCGGATGATAAGACTGGTTTGAGATGAATAAGACAGATATAATACAATTGTTAGAAAAGTATAAAATGGGGCAGTGCACAGCGGAAGAAGTTGCATTACTTGAAAGCTGGTATCTGGAGCTATCGCAAAAGCCGAGTACACTTAGCCAAACTGAGGTAGAGGATGCTGAAAAGGAGATGTGGGATAACCTCAAACAACATATTGAACCGAAAACTGTTAGGTTATGGCCTCGAATTGCTATAGCCGCATCTTTAGCGTTTGCCATTGCTTTTGGCGGATATCTATATCTAAGTAATCAAAAGCAAAAAACAGAGCAAGCTCCCTCCTATGCAATCGATATTGCCCCTGGAAAGAATTCGGCTACACTCATTTTGGCCGATGGCAAGAAAATCATTTTATCAGATGCCACAAAAGGAGAATTGGCAAAAGAAGCCGGGGTGAGTATTTCAAAAACTGCTGAAGGGCAAATTGTGTATGAGGTAAAAGATATAAGCGATGTGTCAAATAGGTTAAATACGCTCTCTACTGCTCGGGGAGAAACCTTTCAGGTTCGTTTGCCAGATGGAACAATGGTAATGCTTAACGCCGCTTCCTCAATTAAATATCCTGTAAGCTTTGCTTCTCTTAAAACACGTAATGTTGAACTTAACGGCGAAGCTTATTTTGAAGTAACTAAAGATAAAACGCATCCTTTCATTGTAAAATCAGGAAATCAGGAGGTTGAGGTATTGGGTACGCATTTCAATGTTAATAACTATGCTGATGAAATTGGTATAAAAACCACATTGCTAGAAGGTTCTGTTAAAGTAGTTAATACTTTATCTCAATTATCAAATGTGCTTAAGCCAGGTGAACAAGCAGAGGTAAATGCGTTAGGGCAAATATCAGTGGATAAAGTTAACGTGAGCAAGGCCGTTGCCTGGACAAACGGAAAATTTGTTTTTGAAAATGAAAGCATTGAAAGCATTATGCGAAAATTAGCCCGCTGGTACGACGTTGAGGTAGTTTATACGAGTGATGTAAGCAATATTGCCTTTTCAGGAATAATGAGTAGGAATTCTTCTATTGCTGGAATCTTGAATAAGATTTCACATACCGGAGCTGTTCACTTTAAAATAGATGGAAGGAGGGTAACCGTTATGCCGTAAAACTACTCGATAGAACGGCTTACCATAAAAAACGGGAGTGCTTCGACCTACCCCCGTTTTAATGCCTGGTTTGCTGTATTAATTTTTTAGTGAGAAAATCAACCTATTAACAACCAAGCACTCAAAATTAATGAAAATTAACTTCATTCCAGAGGAGTACTGCTTTGACCGCAGATCCCTACAAATTTTGCGAGTTATGAAGATAACTATACTCATTCTAACACTCTTTTTGGTACAGGTCAGTGCTGCAACAAAAGCACAAATCACTTTAAAAGAGGATAGAATAACAATACAAAAGGCAATCGAATCCATCAGTGTACAAAGCGGCTATGATTTTATTTATTCTACAGCCGATTTTAAAAATCTGAATCCTATTCGCATACATTTAACTAATGCTACTATAGAAACTGCATTAAGTACCTGTTTTAAAGGCCAGTCGCTTGTATATGAGATTACCGACAAAACAGTTATCATTAAGAAAAAGCAGGTACAATTTCCAATCCCATCCCCATTACCTGTTAATGTTGACGAGATAAATGTAAAAGGCATTATTTTAGATGATAGAGGGCAGCCTTTAAGTGGCGTTAATGTGATCATAAAAGGCACTTCCAAATCTATGTCAACTGATGCTGATGGACGCTTTAGTATACGTGCCGAAATTGGGGGAACCCTTGTAATTTCCTGTGTAGGGTATAAAAAACATGAAATTCAGGTACAAACCCGAGAAATTATTCTGCAACTGGTTCAGGATATTGTCAATCTTGATCAGATACAAATCATTGCCTATGGAACCTCCTCCAAGCGCTTAAATACCGCCACTGTAAGTTCAGTTTCAGCGGAGGTATTGGCAACCCAGCCGGTAAACAATGTACTTACTGCATTAAATGGTCGTGTACCAGGAGTTCAACTGGTTCAAAGTAGTGGAATGGCTGGGTCTGGTGTTGCCATTAAAATACGTGGGGACAATTCAGGTGGGTTTTACGGTTCAAGTTCATCCGATCCCTTATATGTTATTGACGGGATTCCTCAGGCATCCGGAAGTCGTTATGACTTCCAGAATATTAATTCAAACGTAAGAGGGATGAATGGTTATACCAACATATTCAATACCTTAAACATGGAGGATATTGAGCAGATTGATATTCTTAAGGATGCCGATGCTACCGCTATTTACGGTGCTCGTGGTGCCAATGGAGTGGTGGTAATCACTACAAAAAAAGGAAAGCAAGGCAAAATCAAGGTAAATGTAAATCTTACGGCCGGAGCAGGTAAGGTAGGTCACTTTATTCCCATGCTTAACACCCAACAGTATCTGGATTTGAGAAAAGAGGCGTTTAAGAACGAGGGGATTACGCCTGACGCTGCAAACGCGCCTGATCTACTGAGCTGGGATCAGAATGCTTATACCGATTATCAGCGCTTATTATTGGGAGGAACAGCAGCTACGCGTACAGCAAATATAAATGCTTCGGGAGGTAGTGAATTCATCAATTATTATGTAGGGCTCAACTATCGTAAAGAAGGAACCGTAATTGCAGATAATCAGCATGTAAACAGGATTGGGGGGCTAATGAATCTGAACATTACTTCTCCCAACCGAAAATTTAACGCCTTGTTTTCTGCTAACTATGCACAGGAAAAAAGCAATCTGACTGCTGAGGATTTTATGAGTCTGATTTACCTGCCTCCTAATTTTAACTTGTATAAGACAGATGGCAGCTTGAACTGGAACAATAATTTCGATAATCCCTTGGCCTATTTGCGGAGTACTTACCATGCTACAAATACACTTTTTTCGGCAAATACCACTCTAAGCTATAAACTAGTAAGTGGACTAACCTTAAAAACCACCGCAGGTTATACTATTAGCCGATTGGAAAATGATCTTCAACTGCCTACTGCCCGATATAATCCGGTAAGTGCAAGGACAAGCTGGGCTTGGTTTGCCAAAAGTCCAACCAGCAATTACATTGTAGAGCCTCAGGCAGAGTATATTATAAAGGTCGGCCCGGGCAAACTTACAGCGCTTGTAGGTGGAACTTTCAGTGAATCGCTCTCTGAATCAACAACATTGAAAGGAGATAACTATACTTACGATACCCAGTTAAATAGTATAACCGGCGCAGGTTTGGTTACAACAGTGTACCAATATAATCAGTATCATTATGCCTCATTGTTCAGTCGTTTAAACTATGACATTAGCAACAAGTACCTGCTTAACTTAACCTACCGTAATGATGCATCATCAAGATTCGGACCTAATAACAGGTTGGCCAGTTTTGGCTCGGCAGGTGCAGCATGGCTTTTTTCTGAAGAAGAGCTCATTAAGGAGAAGTTGCCTTTCTTAAGCTTCGGTAAACTAAAAGCAAGCTACGGTACAACCGGTAACGACAGAATTAGTAATTACTTGTATACGCTCAATTATTCAACCGGAGGAGCTTACCAGAACATCAGTACATTATTGCCTTCATCTCTTGCTGCTAACCCCAACCTGAAATGGGAAAGCACCAAAAAGGCAGAATTAAACCTAAGTCTGGGATTTTTGAAAGACCGTATACTTTTTAATGGAAATATTTATCGGAACAGGTCGTCTAATTTGCTCAATTATACCGCTCTTCCTGGTCAAACGGGAACTTCAACCATCATTTCCAATCTTGATGCGGTTGTACAAAACCAGGGACTGGAATTGGAACTTAATACTAAAAATTTAGAAGGAAGAAACTTTAACTGGAGTAGCAGTTTTAATATTTCATTTGAGCGTAATAAACTGATTAGTTTTAATGATATCGCAAAAGCAACATTGGGTAGCGCTTTTGTAATTGGTGAGTCGTTAGACGCATTTATCTACAGAAATAAATTTAAGTATGACGGGGTAAACCCTGTAAATGGTTTACCAATTTATAACGATTTGGATGGACAGCCTGGCATGGGAACTAAGGATATGTACATAGCTAAGTTGGGCCATCCTTTTTATGGCGGATTGAATAACAGCTTTAGTTATAAAGGATTGACACTTGATGTTTTCTTTAAGTTCGAAAGCCGAAATGGGCCAACCAACCTTATACCGAACGATATAGCGCCTGGTGGGCTAATGAACCAAAACACTTCTGTATTGAACAGATGGCGGCAGGATGGAGATAGTGATACACGCTGGCCGCTTGCAGTTACAGGTTCCGGAGCAGAGAGCATTAGTTATGCGTACTTGCCTTATTCTGATTTTACCTATGGCAACATTAGTTATTTGAAGCTCAAAACAGCAAGCCTTAGTTATAATCTTCCACAAAGCTGGATACAAAAGGCCAAACTGCAAAGTGTGAAAATCAGCTTGCAGGGGCTTAACCTGTTTACCATTGCTAAGGATAAATATGTGCTGGATCCTGAATATGGATTTGGAGCATATCCCGGCTTGCGTACACTGGTATTAGGTATCAATTGTTCACTTTAATCCTGTTACAATGAAATTCGTACATAAAAATATAGGACTATATATCAGCTTAGTGGTTTTGCTTTTCGTATCTGTTTCCTGTGAACAGTTTGTTGACATTGACGCACCAAAAGGTGTGCAGGACAAGGAAACCACCTTTAGTAATGACGGTTCAGCAACAGCAGCGGTACTGGGATTGTATGCCTATTATGAAAACAAAATGGTGCCGCTTAACAACGCAACGGGTTTAGCAGCAGACGAACGGATGTCTACCAATGCTGCCGATGCAGAATTTTTAAACAACAGTATTACCATTGAAAATGCTGTTAACAGTTCCTCGTTTTGGAATATTCTTTATGCCCAAATACGGAACTGTAATCTGGCTATAAATGCAATGGACAAATCTCCGACCTTAAGTCTACCAGTAAAGAGCCAGTTGACAGGGGAAGCAAGGTTTATGCGGGCCTATATGTATTTCAATCTGCTTAATCTTTATGGTGGTGTTCCCCTCTCTTTATCTGCCGTAGGAACAGAGAATGCTACGTTGCCCAGAAATACCGAGGAGGAGGTCTGGGGACAAATATTTACCGATTTACTGGCTGCAAAGTCATTGCTGAAGCCTGAATATCCTTCGGCTGACAAGGCAAGAGCAAATAAATATGCCGTTTCTGCTTTATTGGCAAGGGCATATCTTTATCATAAAGAGTGGGCCAAAGCCGAAGCCGAAGCTACAGAAGTGATTGAGTCTGGGGTGTATAGCTTAAGCAGCCCTGCCGCAACTTTTAAGAAGGGAAGTACAGAAACGATACTTCAGCTATCTACCCAAACAGGCAGAAGTTCCCTTGTTACCAACAATGTTCCTGCGAACCCGGCGATCACTCCCAGATATTTCCTAAGACCTGGTTTCGACTTGGCCTTTGAGAAAAATTCGGGTGGAGTTGATGATGCCCGTAAAAGCAATTGGACTGGGAAGAATAATGCCGGTATCTATTACAGTTATAAGTATAAAGTACTGACAGGCAGCGGCGATGAATATACCATTCTCTTCAGACTGGCTGAGCTTTATCTCATACGCGCAGAAGCAAGAGCTCAGCAATCTAAATTAATCGGTCCTAACAATGCCGAAAGCGATCTGAATGTGATCAGAACTCGCGCAGGTCTGGATAACAAGCTGAATCTGAACAGGGCGGCGATGCTGGCTGCTATAGAACAGGAACGTAAAGTAGAGTTGTTTGCAGAATACATGCACCGCTGGTTCGATTTGAAGCGCACCGCTGGCAGTACAGATAATACCAAAACCAGGGCCGATGAAGTTTTATCTGCATTAAAGGGTGCTTTTTGGCAACCCACAGATAAACTGTTCCCTATTCCTTCTGTTGAGATTGTACATAATCCTGCACTTATACAAAACCTGGGTTATTAATTAAGTATTGATTAAAAAGAATTTAAGACGATGATTAAAAAGATATTAGGAATGCTATCATTTTGCTTATGCACAATTATGACATTCGCTCAAAAAAATGAAGTTAAGGTTGTTCTTGACATCGCCCCAATAAAGGCCGACTCCATGTGGGCAAACCCTGAAGGCGGGGATATTGTATTTGCAAAAGCCAATAAGGCAGGAAAATACGTGTTTACATTTAAAGTGGATAAAGTATTACCGGTAAGGGTAGGCATCGATCAACCTAAAAAAGCACAACTGTTTTTGTTCCTTGAGGAAAATGATCAGTTGAGTATTAAAACAGACTTTGAGAAAAAGACAAGTATCTCAGGCAGAGGTGCAGAAAATAACAAAGTGCTTTATGACTACATGAGCGTTTATATAGAGACATATAACAAGCTGGATGCCAAGGGAATGTCGCCACAGGAATACTATGACATGGGCAATAAGCTAGACCAAACATCAATAGACATGTTAGAGGCCAATAAACAGAAAGTTACCCCCGGCTTTTATAATTATCAGTCGGTGGCTCTTGCTTACCAGAAATTAGGCCAGTATATCATGCTCCCTTATTATTATCACTTGGGTTTTGGTAAAAAACTGTCTGAAATTATCCCAGCGGATTTCTGGGCCCTTGACAGTCAGGTTAAAATGGATGAACAGTTGCTGAGTAATAACACCTACAAGGGTTTCATGAGAGGTAACTATCCAATATACATGAGATGGCGTGAGCTTTTTAAACAGGGCAAACTCGATAGTTCATTTTCTCGCGAGCAGAATAAACAGTTGGAATATAGATTGATTGAAAAGTACTACACGGGAAAGATACGTAGTATGGCACTTACTAGCGCTATTAAGGGCGCTATAGAAGTTGCCAAAGATATAGCGACTGTAAAACCACTGATGGATGAGTATTTAGCCAAGTATGCCGGCGCAGAGGAAGCTAAGGAAATAAAGAAAACTTATGAGACAAGGATTAATCTGTCGGCAGGGAAAGTGCCGCCTTTCTTTACTCTTAAAGATTTAGCTGGCAAAGACGTAACCTTGAAAGATTTCGCCGGCAAGGTCGTTTACATGGATTTTTGGGCAAGCTGGTGTACACCTTGCAGGTTTGAAATGAAGAATGGCAGCCCTAAACTGCATGAAAAATTTAAAGACAATAAGGATGTAGTGTTTCTTTACATCAGTATTGACAGTAAAACCGAACCTTGGAAAAAGGCTATTGCCGATGATAAAATAGAAGGGATTCATCTGCTTTCATTAGGAGGAAACAACAGTCCGGTTGCAAAGGCATTTGGAATCAGTGGGGTTCCTCGATATATCATCATTGGGAAAGATGGTAAAATATTTGACAATGATGCACCACGCCCAAGCCAGGATATCACTCCGGCAAAGATTAAAGAAGCTTTAAATGCAAAATAGGCTGTAAAAGATTCTCATTTGCAAACAATTAACTTAACAATTTTTCTTTCCTGACCATTCAACAAACAATCAATAACCAATCTGGGGTCAGCAATGGCCCCTTTTCAACAAAGTTTGCGTCAACAAGAACTGGCCAATAAATCTTATTCCTATTGCGCGAAGTGTTGGAAGAGTGGCGCAGACTGGGAGCGCGCCACCTCCCCTACTTATAAACTTTTCCAACAATAGAAAAAGATCTTTTCTTCATAACCTAAATCAATAATGGGAGCCGTAATGGCTCCCTTTTTTGTAATAAGTAAGGGGGCAAGTCAAAGGCCTTTTCATTGAAGTCGAGATTCAGTAATAACTGGCAACTTGATTTTTTGCACGAGTCCATTGAGTCTTAAAATAATCGCTATTTAAAGGCATTGTTGAGTCAGAAAATAAAAATGACTCTTACTTTTTTTGGCGGTCATTAGAAATTGAGGCTAATGACTTTTTTGGGTTAAACGTATTTTTCACGTGCCTTCGGCAAGCACTTCTTGTTGTGTGTCATGAAATTGAAAATATGTTGTCACCCTTGAAGATAGGCTGTTTTGGTTTATTTATTAAAACGAAAAAAAGCCAGACACATGATCAAGAGTTAATTTTGGCTTCTGCTTGGAATTTAGGAAGTCCCATCGACTTATTTACATCTACTTCATAGCAGAAGTTTTTAGCATATTGTCCGGCGTTTTTGTCAAGGAATTGTTGAACTTCCTGAGCATTTTCGGCCTCCCAAAGGCAGGTACCAGTTTTGCCATCCGTAGCAGGAAAAACTCCATGTAATTTTAAATTGTTAGGCAGTTTTTTTGTAATTTCTTCTGCAGCGCCCCAGAAGCTTTCTGGATCACTGATGTTGTGATGAGCAATAACTAACATGGTTTTTAAGATTAAAATTGACAATGGAATGGAGCTTCTTAATTAATACCTTGCAACAAAGAGATTAATCAATAGAAAACTACATTAAAAAAACAGTCTTTATATTTGCCAGTTTTTTCCCTGTAGGCATGTTCTTGTATTTTATTAAAGTTAATCATTTTTAACCTAAATATCAGACTATTAATCTCCTACAAACAATCACCGAATCCTAGTATCCTTATAGCCCAGACTGCTCCTTTTCAATTAATTCCATATAAGTTTACATCAAATGGATGATCTTATCAATTCTATAATTTAATATGAAATTGCAATCACTGCCTGCCATTTCGGCCAGCTATAATCATTTTACAGTAGTTGGCCCAGTTATTAAATCATTTTACCTTGTTGGTTTATGAATTACAATAACATTCACCGCTTTTTGCTAAAATACTATATCAAATAATTGTTTTACCGTATATTTATATAATTAAAATTAAATTACAGTATAAAAATCAATTTTACCGTAACCAATAACACATGGCACTAAGAACTGTTGGCAATTTATGGCTACGGGAGCATTTCAATCTCAAAAAATACCGCCTGACACATTATTCATACATAGGTAGTAATGAGAAAGTAAAACTGAATATACAAGGAGAAGTCAGTCAAATTTACGGAAGAAAATATGCACCTGACAATGATACACCTTTAGCTCATATTGTTTTCTCATTAAAATACGATGATTTAGATCTTCCATTTCTAAAAGCAGTTTTCAATCAGCTTAGTCCACAGGAAATTATAGATTTTATTTCGGCATCCCCATCAGGCAAGTACGCGCGTAAAATCGGTTTCTTATATGAATTTCTTTTGGGTATAGAATTAGATCTGCCTTATCTAATTTCGGGTAACTATACCGACCTGCTGGAGGAAAACGAATATATAACAGGCCTGGTCATAAAAGATAGCCGTTGGCGGATTAATAACAACTTATTAGGTACTTCTATATTTTGCCCGGTGATCAGAAGAACGGCTGTTTTAAATCAACTACTAAGCACAGATATTGGATTGCAGATCGAAAACTTAAAGGCAAATTATTCAGCGGACGTTTTTCGGAGGGCTACCAATTATTTGTATAGTAAAGAAACCCGCTCCTCATATGAAATAGAAAAGGAAAAACCATCGGCAGAGCGGATGAACCGATTTATCGCCCTATTAATGCAAGCAGGCAGGGAGCCAAGCGAACAAATGCTTAGTGAAGCAAGTTTGACCACGTTACAAAACTCGATTGTTGACCCACGCTTTGCTTCTCCCGGCTTTCGGGATTTTCAAAATTATATCGGCCAATCATTACCTTATGGCAATGAGCTAATCCATTATATCTGTCCGCCACCACAATATTTGGCCTCATTAATGGATGGGCTAAAGATAATCGCAGATAAAACAGAAGGTACATCCCCTATCATAAGAGCCGCAATAATCGCTTTTGGATTTGTGTTCATTCATCCATTTGAGGATGGAAACGGACGATTGCACCGTTTCCTGATACACGACATGTTGGTTAGGGATGGCGTGGTGCCGGATGGTTTAATTATTCCGGTATCCGCTCACATGCTCAACAATATGCAGGAATATGATGGGGCATTGGAGCAATACTCCAAGCCACTAATTCAGCAGATCAGTTATACAAAAAAAACAGATGGAACATTAGAGGTCACTAATCCTGAAGAAGTCGAAGCTTATTTTCGTTATCCTGACCTAACAGTGCAATGTGTTTTTTTAGCTCAAACCATACAGGAAACCATCAACCAGGATATGCCGGAAGAGTTAGAATTTATACAGTACTACGATGAATTGAAACGGGAGTTGCAGAACATTGTTGATATGCCGGATAAAGATATTAATTTGATGATTATGTTCTTACATCAAAATAAAGGCACGTTTCCTAACAGGCGGCGCAAAGACTTTGCTAAATTAACGGAAGAAGAAATAGCAAGTATGGAAACTGCTTATAAGGACATTTTTATTGACAACGATAAATAAGTAGTCGTTGTTTTACTGGAATGCATGAGTTAGGACACTTTTTATAGCATTCTTACAAACCAAATTCTTGATTCTTTCTTATAGCTAAGATACTTTAACCAATCATTACTTGCTTATGTATTTTTTGCAACTACCGGATTACAGCCCTACTTACGGTAAAAGTAGGGATACTTGATCCGGAATATCCAGTATTTTGAGCTCATTCGACGCAGCGCGCAAATTGTAGCAGCTATTGCGTAAATACCGAATTAATTATGCTTAGGTAATAAGCTATTATGACTAAAAAACGTGCAGTTTCTGTTTTTTAGGCAGGTGGTAATGAAGAAAACTCAATAAAAAATCAAGGAAAGTGTTGGACTAATGTTGGACTAAAATAAATCAGGCTTTCAGAATTACTCTAAAAGCCTGATTATCAGGTGGAGAATACCGGAGTCGAACCGGTGACCTCTTGCATGCCATGCAAGCGCTCTAGCCAGCTGAGCTAATTCCCCATGAATATATGTACACTGACAAGTGTAAACCTGTCTTCCTCTTTCGGGACTGCAAAACTAAAAGTTCAACGCAATAATCCAAAAATTATTTAAGCTATCTGAATAAATAATTTTGGAGCACTTTACTCACAGTTTACCCTTGATTATCGACTTAACACAACCATCGACATTAACCATTAATAATCAGACAAATAAAAACCTACCTTTCAAAAACCAATGATTCAGCATTCGCACCTAAATCTTCCAGTATTTTACAAATATCAGTGATGAATTTTTCTGGCCCACAAACATAAAAATGCTGTGAAAAGTTTTTAACTGTTTCTTTCAGGTAGATTTCATCGATATATTGTTCTTTAAAACCCACTACATTCTCACGAGTAAACACTTTATAAAAGTCAGAACCAAGCATTTCGGTTAATTCATTATCGAGTATTACATCATGGGAGGTTTTATTAGAAAAAATCAAGGAATTGCCGGGAAGCATTCCTTTAACTTTCAAACTTCTTAAAATAGCAATAAATGGAGTAATCCCCGCTCCTCCGGCAATAAAAACACCAGTCCCTTTATATTCAATTGTTCCCCACGGATCACCAATAATCAATTCAGTGCCAGCATTAATTTTACCCAACTCATTGGTTACACCCTTATGATCCTCGTAAATTTTAATAATAAACTCCAGGTAATCCCATTGATTTAAACTGGTAAATGTAAAAGGTCGTTTTTCATCCTCCATACCCGGCAAGTTTATTGAAACTTCAGTTGCCTGTCCAGGTTCAAAAACAAAGCCGGCAGGTTTTTCAACCCTAAAGCGTTTTACATCATGGGTGATATATTCGGCCGATATTATTTTAACAGTATGTTGCTGTTCCATTATAAGTTAGATTTAAAAAATAGAGATAAACAGAATACCTATTTCAAAAACTTAATAGTTAATGGATAATTATAAAACTCGCCATTTGATGCCTTAACAGCACCAATAATTGGAAAAATAACGGTTAATAATCCTATAAGTACCAATAGACCAATACCTATAAGCAAAAGGATGAGGATGCAAGAGATAACTACGTAGATAAAAAAGCTGATCTGGAAATTGATGATCTCCTTTGCATGATCTTCCAGATTCATTACTTCATCTTTTTTCATTTGCCATAACAACATGGGTACCAACAAACCTCCAAATGGAAATACAAAATTAGCCAACTGACTTAAATGGGTAAGCATTATGAACTGCTTGTCTTCACGTAGCATATTTATCGTATTAGATGATTCTTAACGCATTCAAGATAACTAATTTTAAACATTTGGTTGCATCAACTAAAAAGAAAATCCCGGCGATGAATCGCAGGGATTTTCTATGTATTTGTAATTAAAATGAGGTATTGTCTTAGCTAATTAAACAGACACACTCTTGTTTTCACTATTGATGTATTTAATAATGAGTTTTGCAGTTCGCTCAGATGCTCCAGGATTACCCATTATGCGATCAAGTTCATCATAATTATAAAGCATCTTGGCTCTATACTGCTTGTCATTTAAAATATTGTTTAATTCAACCTGTAAGTTTTTTTCATTGCAATCCTCTTGAATCAACTCTTTAACCACCAATTTATTGGCAATCAGATTCACCAGAGAGATAAACTTAATTTTGACAAGAGCTTTCGCAATGGCAATACTTAAAGAATTGCCTTTGTAAACTACAATTTGGGGAACATTTAGCAAAGCTGTTTCCAATGTTGCCGTACCTGAAGCTACTATGGCGGCTTCGGCATTGTTCAGTAAATCATAAGTTTGTCCAAAAACGACAGGAATATTTTTCCCGGCCTTGTATTGCTCATAATAATCTGCAGCAAAGGTAGGAGCTCCTGCAATTACAAATTGTTTATCCGGAAAATGCTCTTGCATTTTCACCATCTCTGGCAACAAACGTTCAATTTCTTGTTTGCGGCTGCCTGGTAATAAGGCTACAATTGACTGAAGTTCTAATTTATTCTCAGCTATAAAACCTGGATTGAATGAATATCCAGAAATAGCATCAAGTAAAGGATTGCCAACATACTCAACTTGCATTCCCCATTTGTTATAAAAGTCAACTTCAAATGGCAGAATGCAGAACATATGATCGACCACTTTCTTTATTTTCAACACCCTTTTTTGATTCCATGCCCAAACTTTAGGTGAAATATAATAGTGCACTTTTATGCCATTATGCTTGGCAAATTCAGCTATTTTCAAGTTAAAACCAGGAAAATCAACCAGTATCAAAGCATCAGGGCGATGTTTAATCAAATCGGATTTACAATCAGAAAGATTTTTCAGAATCTTACGAAGATTCACCACTACCTCAACAAAGCCCATAAAGGCCATTTCTTTGTAATGCTTTTTGATATTTTCACTTTCCTGAAGCATCAAATCTCCTCCCCAAAAGCGAAATTCAGCAGTAGGATCCTCAACCTTTAAGGCCTTCATCAAATTGGAGCCATGTAAATCTCCCGAAGCCTCACCGGCAATAATATAGTATTTCATTTAATTTCTTTCCATAATCTGTCCAAAGCCAATGTCCTACTATGACCTATAGCTATGAACCAATGACTTTTCTTTTATTAACCTTTAAAGAAAAAAACGGCCAAAACAACCACAAAAGAAACCAAAAACACACCTTTACCGGTATTATTGATCTCTTTCTTAAAATAGTAACGCACTAGGAGCAGATTTACAATCATTCCAAGCAGGTAAACTGATGAATCCCTGATTCCAAGTTTATCTCCCAAATGTATAAACTCAACCAAAAAAAAGGTTAAAGCCGGAATTATGGCCCCTAATCCTAATCCTAATAGAAAGTTATCTTTTGAAAACAGTCCGCTTGAAGGGTTCTGTCCAGAGGGTATTTGTAAATTTTCGCTCATACACCAATCTAATAGTTAGACATTAAAATTCCAATTCTTTAAGATGGGAATTGCATTATATGAAGTAAAATCAAAATGAATTGGAACCACCGATGCGAAACCTTTATTAAGCGCATATTCATCAGTATCCTCTCCTTTATCATTCAAAACAAATTTTCCGGTAAGCCAAAAATATTTCCTGCCATTGGGGTCAATACGCTCATCAAATTCTTCTTCCCATTTTGCAATTGCCTGTCTGCACACTTTTAATCCTTTTATTTCCTTTCCTGCCGGAAAGTTTACATTCAACAATGTCCCCACAGGTAATTCGTTTGCCAATATTTGACGTGCAATTTCTGCAACAAAAGGCCTGGTGGCTGAAAAATCTGCGTCCTGCCTGAAATCACCTAAAGAAAAGCCTACTGACGGTATTCCTTCAATAGCGCCTTCCATTGCGGCCGACATAGTTCCAGAGTAAATTACATTAATTGATGAATTAAACCCGTGGTTGATACCTGAAACCAACAAGTCTGGCTTTTTGTGCAGCACCTTATTCACGGCCAACTTCACACAATCAACCGGTGTTCCTGAACACTGGTACATCTCCACACCTTCATAAATATTCACTTTATCAAGACGCAAAGGTTTGGCAATGGTAACGGCGTGTCCCATTGCCGATTGCGGACTATCGGGAGCAACAACCACTACATCTCCCAATTCCTGCATCAGTTCAATAAGCACTTTAATACCCGGAGCAGTTATTCCATCATCATTTGTAATTAATATAGTAGGACGATGTTTAGTCATAATCTTATAAAATTTGAATCGATGCGAAAATAAGGATTAAGCAATAGAATGATAAATCCAATCCCTATTTCAATAGATTAAAACCCAAGGATAAATTATTAAAGGTATCCAACAAAAAAGGCCCATAAGGGCCCAAAATAAACCAAGAGTAACTGTTATAATGACATGGCATTAAACGCTTCTTTCTTTTAAAACATTAAGCACGATTGAGATTATTCCCAATACCAGCATCAAATGAATGATACTTCCTGCCGAATAAACAAAAAAACCTAAAATCCATCCGATTATCAAAATTACCGCCACCAGATACAAAATGCCGTTCATCACTAAAAATTATAAAAATATTGTAGGACATTGAAATAATGATGCCAAAATGCTGTTCCTAAATTAAACTATTGTATTTAATGGCGCACCAAACTTTTCCATTATTTTCCTACAACCTCTAAATGAGAACATTGAGAAATTACTTCCCCAAAACATCAACAAAAAAGGAGCTTTAAAGCTCCCTTCTATTTTTTACATAATTACACCTGCTTTTATTTCCTCAACAACAGCAGGATCTAGCAATGTTGAGGTATCTCCAACATTGGCAAGATCTCCTTCAGCAACCTTGCGCAAAATACGACGCATGATTTTACCTGAACGTGTTTTCGGCAATCCGCTTACAAACTGAATTTTATCAGGTTTGGCAATCGGGCCAATAATGCGCGAAACAGTCATTAGGATATCCTGTTTCATTAAATTAGCATCTGCAGGTGTTTTTTCGGTGATAACGTAGGCATAAATACCTTGTCCCTTAATATCATGTGGAAAACCAACAACAGCCGATTCCACCACACCCGTATGCATATTGATTGCATTTTCCACCTCTGCTGTTCCAATCCGGTGACCGGAAACATTGATCACATCGTCTACGCGACCAGTAATGCGGTAATAACCGTCTTCATCACGCATGCAACCATCACCAGTAAAATACAAATTCTCGTAAGTTGAGAAATAAGTTTTACGACAGCGCTCATGGTCACCATAAGTAGTTCGGATCATTCCAGGCCAAGGGAACTTGATACATAAATTACCTGAAACCCCGTTACCCTCAATTTCATTGCCTCTTTCATCAACTAAACAAGGTTGCACACCAGGCAATGGCAGTGTTGCATAACCAGGTTTCAACGGAGTTATATTTGAAATTGGAGAAATAAGAATACCACCTGTTTCGGTTTGCCACCAAGTATCCACAATCGGACAACGTCCCTTGCCAATATGCTCATGAAACCAGTGCCAAGCCTCCTCATTAATCGGCTCTCCTACTGATCCAAGCTTAGTCAATGATGACAGATCTTTCTTCTCTACATATTTCAGTCCTGAAGCCATCAATGAGCGAATTGCCGTTGGAGCTGTATATAAGGTTGTAACTCTATGTTTTTGAACAATATCCCAAAAACGTCCCGGATCAGGCCAAGTAGGAATACCTTCAAACATAACAGAAGTTGCTCCGGATAATAATGGTCCGTAAACAATATACGAGTGACCTGTAATCCACCCGATATCTGCAGTACAGAAGAAAATCTCGGGCTGTTGGTATTGAAATACGCTTTCAAATGTGTACTGAGCAAATACCATATAACCACCGCAGGTATGCAGTACACCTTTTGGCTTGCCGGTTGAACCGGATGTGTATAAAATGAATAAGGTATCTTCTGCATCCATTGGCTCGGCTGGACAATCAGCGTTAACAGTTGCCAATTCTTCATCCCACCAATAATCTCGACCGCGCTGCATATAAACAGGAGTTTTGATTTTGGTATAAACAATAACTTTTTTTACAGAAGGACATAATTCCAAAGCATCATCCATTACCGATTTAAGCGGTATTTCTTTATTTCCACGTACGCCACCATCAGCTGTAATAACCATTGTTGCTTGTGCATCCTGAATCCTGTCGGCAATTGAATGAGCCGAAAACCCACCAAACACTACTGAATGTATAGCTCCGATACGAGCACATGCCAATACCGCAATAGCCAACTCAGGAATCATCGGCATATAAATACAAATACGATCACCTTTTTTAGCACCGTGCTTCTTCAACACGTTGGCAAAGCGACAAACCTTCTCATATAACTCACGATAAGTATATTTTACGGTTATATCATTCGGGTTATTAGGTTCCCAAATGTAGGCTACGGTATTTCCATTCTTTTCAAGGTGTCTGTCAAGGCAGTTTTCAGTAATGTTCAACTTACCCCCTACAAACCATTTCACGTTAGGTTCGGCAAAATTCCAATCAAGCACCTTATCCCATTTCTGTTGCCAACGGAACGTACCGGCAATGTCCGCCCAAAAACCTTCAGGATCCTCAACACTTTTTTTGTACACCTGTTGGTATTCTTCAAACGAACTGATTTTAAAGCTACTCATAAATAATAAATTGGGCTGAAAATTTAATAATAATTACAACAAAGTTTTGCAACTATAAAAAACTATACAATATTATATTATCAAATCCTAAAAACGAAAATTAACATCAATTAATTTAATAACGAATAATAAAGTTACTGATTATCGATGGTCAAAAATTCTTTTATTGCACAAGTAAAGACATTTGTTAATCCAATAAAATCAGCAAATCAGTCGAAATTTCCCAATAAAAAAGAGATTGCTTTAAGACAACCTCTTCAATTTTACTAAATACTGTAAACCAAAAACCAATTACAATTTCATTGCTCTTAAAGCAACTTGTCTTGATCCTTGACGAACCACAACTGAATATAAACCAGGCCCTAAACTGCTTCCAAAATGGATTAGATCTGATGCTTTTCCTGTAACAAGTTCTAATTGTTGTCCGGTATTAATATCCACCACCCTCACTTCAACATCTTCATCGCTTGCGTTTTCAATCTGAAGAGTAAAATCCGTAACACTTGGATTTGGCAACAAATGTGCATCAAGTCCTTTTTTATCATTAGTTAAAAAATCACCGTTTATAGCTTCATCAGTAACATTAATAGTTGTTATTGGGCTAACAAGTTTAAAATTCGGATTAACTCCTGTAAACACCGCAGTAACGATATTATCCCCCACAACTACAGCAGGTATTACTGAAGTTAAACTAACTTGGAGTGATCCAGTTAAATTAATGCCAATCACTTCCAGTGGAACCGTACCAACTTCTGTTTCACCGATTTTAAATGTTACTTGTGTAGCAGCCTGAGTACTTCCATTTACACCTGCTTGAATATGTGCCATAAAGCGAACGGTTTCATTACGATGAATCGTGTGTGGAGTTGCTATAACAAAACTTTTAGTTGCAGAACCATCTGAAACCGGAGTTGTTATAGTTAGATTAGCACCTATATAGGTTAAGCTATAATTGTTGCTTAGGCCAAAATTTAACTCGCTTGGCTTTATGGCGTAATTACCGATCTGTTCCCCTGGATCTCTTGTTAATTCATCATTAAATGTTTCGCCGTTAACCAACGAACCATTGGTCATTTGACAAGTCAATTCAGGATCAGAGGTGCCATACACTTTTGTTTTGGCGTGGGCGATGATTGTTAAGGCTTTCTGGCTAATGGTCAACAAGGCATTGGCTGCAGTCACATTATAGTTAGGATTATCTCCCAAACTAACCGAAATCGGATAAGTGCCCACGTTTGAATCTTTCAATGCATCAGTTGATAAACTGTAATTCAACACATCGCCGTTGACTGTTCCAGTCACCTCGGCATCCAACTCAGGATTATCGTCTCCGTAAGTTTTCGCTTTGGCATTGGCTGTTACATTGGCGGCTTTCTGACCAATGGTCAACAAGGCATTGGCTACAGTTACATTATAATTAGGATTATCTCCCAAGCTAACCGAAATCGGATAGGTGCCCACGTTTGAATATTTCAATGCATCAGTTGATAAACTGTAATTCAACACATCGCCGTTAACTGTTCCTGTCATCTCGGCATCCAACTCAGGATTATCGTCTCCGTAGGTTTTCGCTTTGGTATTGGCTGTTACATTGGCGGCTTTCTGACCAATGGTCAACAAGGCATTGGCTGCAGTTACATTATAATTAGGATTATCTCCCAAATTAACCGAAATCGGATAGGTGCCCACGTTTGAATATTTCAATACATCAGTTGATAAACTATAATTCAACACATCGCCGTTGACTGTTCCTGTCACCTGGGCATCCAATTCAGGATTATCGTCTCCGTAGGTTTTCGCTTTGGCATTGGCTGTTACATTGGCGGCTTTCTGACCAATGGTCAACAAGGCATTGGCTACAGTTACATTGTAATTAGGATTATCTCCCAAGCTAACCGCAATCGGATAAGTGCCCACGTTTGAATATTTCAATGCATCAGTTGATAAACTGAAATTCAACACATCGCCGTTGACTGTTCCAGTCACCTCCGCATCCAATTCAGGATTATCATCTCCGTAGGTTTTCGCTTTGGCATTGGCTGTTACATTGGCGGCTTTCTGACCAATGGTCAACAAGGCATTGACTACTGTTACATTATAATTAGGATTATCTCCCAAGCTAACCGAAATCGGATAAGTGCCCACGTTTGAATATTTCAATGCATCAGTTGATAAACTGTAATTCAACACTTCGCCGTTGACTGCTCCTGTCACCTCCGCATCCAACTCAGGATTATCGTCTCCGTATGTTTTCGTTTTGGCATTGGCCGTTATGCTTGCGTCTTTGGCTATAATATCAGCTGTTGTACTAGCCGTTAATGAACTCAGGATATAATTGGCATTATCGATTGCTACCGTCGCTGTCACTGGTTTATTAACTCCCACATTCTTGGTATCAAAATGGGCATTGCTTACTATTACGTTTACAATATCACCACTTATCAAATCTGCTGTCGGCACACTGCCGACGGTTGTAGCAGCAGTTGATCCATCATATATTTTATCAGCAGTAGTAATACTTGCTGTCAGAGATTTCGGTATTATATCAGCTCTTAAACTTTGAAGAATCAAAGTATAATTTCCTGCCTGTGCGCCGGTTAAAAATTGCCCAGAAGGAGTCACTACTATACCATTGCTAACATTTACTCCGGCAAAGGTTCCTACAGAAGTATTTGTAACACCTACCACATCGCCAATAAATGGTTTCCCATCATTATCCGCTCCTGTACCAATTGTTTCTGGCGATAACAAAACAGCAGTACCAGTAAGTGTTGCGACATTTGTCCCATCATAAGTTTTATTGTTTGCAGAAAGCCCTGTTTCGGTTAGCGCTTTTGCAGTAATATTTGCAAAGGCAGAAGGCTGGCTTAAAGTATAATTGGAAGATTTTGAGCCGCTGATACCAAAACCTGTAATGGTAACAGTCTTATTCGTACCAACATTTTTGTCGGCAAATACACCACTTGCACTTCCTGAATTTAAAGTAACATCATCACCTATTACGAGGTTACTCAATATGGCCCCACCAGTATTCAAAGTAGATGTTGTTGTACCATTATACACTTTATTATTTGCAGTGACTCCCGATATTGTCAACGGGCGCTTATCAATAACCAATGTCCCATCGACTGTTGCCCTATCAGTAGACTCCGTTACTCTAAAAGTAACTCCAGCTGTAGCTGCAGCAGAAGTACTAATGGTTAATGTTAAAGTGGAAGTAGTAGATCCATTCTTAGCCACAATTAAAGTTGAAGGAGAAAATGATGCGGTTACTCCAGCAGGCAGGTCTTGAATATTTAAGGCTGTACTAGCACCAGCCCCATTCGCTGTAACCGTTATCAAATAGGTTACCATACCTCCCGTACCATATATAACACTCCCAGTCTGCGAACCAACTGACATACCAGTTACTTTTTTAATGATGACTGGAGATTTCGCTTCCGAATAAAAATTGCATAATAGAATAATCCCAGATAGTGCTATTAGGAACAATTTATTAATGCGCCGCTTTCGAACCGGCACCAGCACAGGAGAAGGGAATTTTAATAATAGAGGAAACTTCCTATTAATAATAATGAGCCATGAAAAAAAATTGCGTAAATAAGAATGAAATTGAAGTGTAAAGTTTTTCATAAAAAGGAATATGGTTTTTAATTGGTGTTTACTTTTACTTCTTAATTTTTAATAGATCTGTGCAATTCCGAATAAAAAATAATTATGATCTAATCTTGCTTTTCAAAAATGGCACCATATCTTTCTCATTATCAATATGACTGCTACCAAAAACCATGATCTTATTGGGTTATGTTTGATTAATTAGCCATACTATGTAAATCTCCATCCTTTCAAAATTTTCCTGCATTGTGCACTTTTTTGTATACTCCTACTTCATTATTGAAGTCTTTCCCATACACAAACAGATCAAACTAATAGTAATTGATACGGAATACGTCTATTTGAGTTTTGTCAACTAGTTCTTCCTCAGGTATTAGATTTGCTGATCTGTAAACCTATTGTTAACTTTGCGCCTTGTTTTGAGGAATTACTTTGTGAAGTAAAATGAAATTCGATGAATAATTGAAATTCGTTTTGCTGTTTTCATAAATAATGCTCATATTTGCAACCCATTTAATAAAAGACTAATAATTAGCATATAAATACTTTAGAGCAATGTCGAGAGTTTGTGATTTAACCGGAAAAAGCGCCATGAAAGGTCACAACGTTTCAAATTCGAACGTTAAAACCAAGCGCAAATTCTACCCTAACCTACAGTTAAAGAAATTTTATATTCCAGAAGAAGACCGCTGGATTACTTTGAAAGTTTCTACTTCTGCATTGAAAACCATCAATAAAAATGGTATTTCAGCTTGCATTCAGAAATTCCTGAAAAAAGGTTACATATAAGATTTTTAAAAGAATTAGGCAATGGCTAAAAAAGGAAACAGAGTACAGGTAATTCTAGAGTGCACTGAGCACAAAGAAAGTGGTATGCCTGGAACTTCAAGATATATTACCACCAAGAACAAGAAAAACACTTCTGAGCGTTTAGAGTTGAAAAAATTCAACCCTGTTTTACGTAAAGTAACTGTTCACAAAGAGATTAAGTAATTTTAGTTTAATGTTTTAAGGTTTTTGTTGAGAGAACAAACTACCTGACAACAAATTACTAGTAAAAATTTAAAAAAATGGCTAAGAAAGTAGTTGCAACCCTTAAGACCGGTACCGGTAAAGAATACTCTAAAGTAATTACCATGGTGCGTTCACCAAAAACTGGTGCTTATAGCTTTAAAGAAGTTGTAGTTCACAACGATCACGTTAAAGACATTATCGCTAACGCTAAATAATAGCAGTTAAAGTATTATATGGAGCTTCTTTCTAATGAAAGAAGCTTTTTTTATTTGTTGGGATTACTCAGTTTTCTATTTCTGATTTAAAGATTTCAATAATTAGTTTTCACAGTTCATAACTTAGAAATGTACCTGAAATCATAAATCTAAAATCTGAAATCAATTAATTCTGAGTACCTTCGAAAAATTTCTGTTCATTGCTCATTGGTTCAATAGCTTAGCACTAATGATTTATTGAACTCAGTAACCAAACTAAATATGGGATTATTCGATTTTTTCAAACGCTCAAAACCTGAAGAAGTTAAAGCCGAACAAGAGGCATTAGATAAAGGCTTGGAAAAAACCAAACAAACCGTTTTTTCAAAGCTTACCAAAATGATTGCCGGCAAATCAACCGTTGATGACGATGTGCTTGATGAACTTGAAGAGATTTTGGTAACCTCTGATGTGGGCGTTTCAACTACTTTAAAAATTATTGAACGCATTGAAGAGCGTGTCTCTCGCGATAAATACTTAGGAACCACCGAGCTAAACGCCATTTTGCGTGACGAGATAACTGCCCTGCTGGAAGAAAACAATTCTTCCGATTTTGAGCATTTAAATGTTAAGGAAAACACAAAACCATATGTTATTATGGTAGTTGGCGTAAATGGAGTTGGCAAAACCACAACCATTGGAAAACTTGCTCATAAGTTTAAACAAGCCGGCCAAAAGGTGGTTTTAGGGGCAGCTGATACATTTCGGGCTGCAGCCGTTGATCAATTGCATATTTGGGGCGACAGAGTTGGCGTACGTGTAGTATCTCAAGCCATGGGCTCGGACCCCGCTTCTGTAGCTTACGACACCCTTCAATCAGCTGTTGCACAAGGTGAAGATGTAGCAATAATAGACACTGCGGGTCGTTTGCACAATAAGGTTGGATTGATGAACGAGCTAACCAAAATTAAGAATGTAATGAAGAAAGTGGTTCCGGATGCGCCACATGAGATTTTATTAGTTTTGGATGCATCAACGGGGCAAAACGCCATTGAGCAATGTAAACAATTTACGCAGGCAACCGATGTTAATGCCTTAGCATTAACCAAACTTGATGGAACCGCCAAGGGAGGTGTAGTAATTGGTATTTCTGACCAGTTTAAAATCCCGGTGAAATATATTGGTGTAGGAGAAGGAATTAATGACCTACAATTGTTCAATAAAGTGGAGTTTGTAAACTCACTATTCAAGAATTAATAATTACGAGATATGAGTTACGAGTTGGTCAGATGCAGATTGGTTAACCCGTAACCCGCAACTCGGAAACCGTAATTATTCAAATGAGAACGAAAGAATTAAAAAAAGAACAAAAGCAACAGCCCAAAGTAAACGTTATCACTTTAGGTTGTTCAAAAAATATTGTGGACTCAGAAGTATTGATGGGTCAACTAAAGGGCAACAACTTTAGCGTTGCGCATGAATCTGAAAAGGTTGGAAAAGATGATATCGTTATCATTAACACCTGTGGATTTATTGATAATGCCAAACAAGAATCTATTGATACCATTCTGCAATACAGCGATTTAAAGGACAAAGGAAAAGTTGGTAAAGTAATTGTAACCGGCTGTCTTTCGGAACGATACAAGCCAGAGCTGGAAGCTGAGATTACTAATGTTGATGCTTTTTATGGCACCAATGATTTAAAGCAAATGCTGAGCAACTTGGGAGCCGATTACAAACACGAGCTGATTGGCGAACGTTTGTTGACTACTCCAAAGCATTTTGCGTTCTTTAAAATTGCTGAAGGTTGTAATCGTCCTTGTTCATTTTGTGCAATTCCGCTAATGAGGGGTATGCATGTTTCAAAGCCGATAGATGAGTTAGTACAAGAAGCCAAGGTTTTAGCAAAAAATGGCACTAAAGAACTGGTATTAATTGCTCAGGATCTTACTTATTACGGCCTTGACTTATATAATGAACGTAAGCTTGCTGATTTGCTTCGTAATCTTTCTGATGTAAACGGAATAGAATGGATTCGTTTGCAGTATGCTTATCCTTCACAATTCCCAATGGATATTTTAGATGTGATGAACGAGCGGGAAAACATCTGCAAATACCTTGATATGCCATTACAGCATATCACAGATAATATGCTTAAATCAATGCGCAGGGGTATTTCTAAACGCCGTACCATTGAACTGGTGGATCAAATCCGTCAGCGAGTGCCTAATATTGCCTTGCGTACAACGCTAATCTCAGGTTATCCGGGAGAAACACAGGATGATCATGATGAATTATTGGCATTTGTTGAACAAACACGTTTCGATCGTTTGGGAGTGTTCACCTATTCTCATGAAGAAAAAACGCATGCATATTCACTGGAAGATGATGTTCCGGAAGAAGTGAAGCAAGAGCGCTTAGAAGAAATCATGGACTTGCAACAAGGTATTTCTTTTGAAAAAAATCAGGAGAAATTAGGCAAAACCTTCAAAGTATTAATTGACAAGAAAGATGGCGATTATTTTGTAGGTCGTACCGAGTTTGACTCTCCAGAAGTTGACAATGAGGTCTTAATTGATGCCCGTGAGCATTACGTTACCGTTGGAGATTTCTGCAAGGTTAAGATTGATCGTGCAGAAGATTTTGACTTGTACGGAACACCGGTAAAATAGTTGAAAAAAGTAAAAAGTAAGATGATTTGGCACGGAGCTACGATTATCTTACTTTTTACAACTTTCATATTACATAAATTTAAAAACTTTATTGCCTCTCCTCTGTTCCACATTAAATTTGAACCTACAACAACTTAATTTAATGCAAGCAAGCCATATCAACTACCTTCATACAGGTTTCTTTTCAAAAACCCTTACTGATTACCTTTCCAACTGCAACAATCTCTCCGACTTTTATAAATACCAGCCATCCATTGATTCATTTAAGCAAATAATTGCTGATAAATCAGTTGAAAAAATTGACCGTAGCGTATTGGTTGATGTATTGCACAAGCAATATCAATCAATTGGTAACGGTCCATGGACAAAGGCCATTGACAGCCTAGGCAGCAGTAAAACCTTTACCGTAACTACTGGCCACCAACTTTGCCTGGCAACCGGTCCGTTATACTTTATTTACAAAATTGTAACTACCATTAAGCTTGCCCGAGAAATTGAACAAGCCTACCCAGCGTATAAAATTGTTCCGGTTTATTGGATGGCAACAGAAGACCACGATTTTGAGGAGATTAATCATTTTAACCTATTTGGCAGAAAATTCAGTTGGGAACTAGATGCAAAAGGAGCAACTGGCCGGTTATCTACTCAAACGCTAAATCCTCTAATTGATGAATTAAAATCAGTTTTAGGGCAATCTGAAAATGCGATGGAGTTAAATAATCTGATTGAAAATGCTTACCTAAAGCATAACAATTTGGCAGATGCAACACGCTACCTAGTAAATGAATTGTTTGGCCAGTATGGATTGGTTATTATTGACGCAGATGAGGCATCACTCAAAAAGCAGTTTATTCCAATTATTAAACGTGATATCTCTGAACAACATAGTCACCAACTAGTAAACGAGACTATTATTGCATTCGAACAAACAGGAGCGCATATTCAGGTAAAGCCAAGGGAAATCAATTTCTTTTATTTGGAGGATGAGCTTCGTGAACGAATTGTATTTGAGAATAACCGTTACACAGTTTTAAATACTGATATAAGCTTTTCAAAAGAAGAATTAGAAAAGGAAATTGAGAACCATCCTGAAAAATTTAGTCCAAATGTGATAATGCGAGCTTTATACGAGGAATCCGTACTCCCTAATTTGGCTTACATCGGAGGAGGCGCCGAAGTCGGTTACTGGATGGAATTTAAATCAACATTTGATTTTTATAAAATAAATTTCCCAATGTTGGTATTACGCAATTCTGCACTTATTGTTGATGAAACCTCAAAAAAGCGTTTAATACAGTTAGGCTTAGAAGCAAAAAACCTCTTTACTGAAACTAATAAACTCATCGACATATTTGTTAAACAGCAAAGTGTAAACGAGTTAAACCTGGATTCGGAAATACAAAAGTTTGAGAAAGCATTTGTTCAACTATCCTTGAAAGCGCAAAATATTGATCCTACTTTAGCAGGCAGCGTGGAAGCTGAAAAAGCCAAATTTTTCAATTCTTTAAAAGGCCTGGAAAGCAAACTTGCCAAGGCTGAAAAGAAAAAATTTGAACAACAAACCGGACAGATTGTTAAAGTTAAGGATAAACTTTTCCCCAACGGCTCGTTACAAGAGCGCGTAGATAACTTTATGCCTTACTATTTGAAGCAAGGAAACGGGTTCATTGAAATGCTCATGGAAAATTTTGATCCATTAGACTTTCAATTTACTGTTTTTGAATAAAGTTGTTAAATAGATCAATTACTAAAACTTTTTAATTACGACATATAACTTAAAGAATGGCCAACGAAGTAAGTTACAGCACTTTTAACGTTGAGAAATTAAGACAATTTACTGTTGAAGTTTTCCTGAAAATGGGAGTTCCCATTAATGATGCTGAATTAGCTGCCGATGTTTTGATAAAAGCTGATTTGCGCGGCATTGATTCACACGGAGTAGCCCGTTTAAGTGGCTATGTTCGCTTATGGCAAAAAGGACGCATCAATCCTACTCCAACTATTCGCATTGTACATGAAACACCAAGCACAGCTACTATTGACGGCGATGCGGGTTTAGGTTTGGTTGTGGCCCCAAAAGCAATGGAAGTTGCCATTGCAAAAGCTGAAAATGCCGGCTCTGGATGGATTTCAGTTAAAAACTCCAATCACTTTGGTATTGCGGCTTACCATGCAATCATGGCTCTTGAGAAAGACATGATTGGCATGTCAATGACTAATGCATCTCCATTGGTTGCTCCAACATTTTCTACTGAAAGAATGTTGGGAACCAATCCTATTTGCTACGCTTTTCCTGCGGGTAACTTTCCACCGGTAATTATGGATATGGCAACATCTGCAGCTGCAAACGGAAAGCTAGAGATTGCTCAACGCAAAGATGTTGAAGTTCCTACAGGATGGATCCAGGATGTACAGGGCTATCCAACAACTGACGCAAACGGACTGAAAAAAGGCGGTTCACTATTGCCATTAGGTAGTGATCGAGACCATGGTAGCCACAAAGGTTTTTGCTTAAGTTCGATAGTTGACATTTTATCAGCAGTACTTTCCGGAGCATCTTACGGCCCGTGGGTACCACCGTTTGTTGCATTCTTAGATCCATTAGAAAATCAGCCGGGCCAAGGTTTAGGGCATTTTCTTGGAGCCATGCGCGTTGATGGTTTCCGCCCTGCCAATGAATTTAAAGAGCATATGGATAATTGGATTCAGCGCTTTAAATCTGCCCAAACTGCACCGGGTTATGATTCAGTGATTATTCCCGGTGAGCCGGAAGCTGCCGCGGAAGTAGAAAGAAACCAAAATGGGATTCCTTTAATCTCAGTGGTTGTTGAAGATCTCAAATGCTTGTCATCCAAACTAGGTGTTGAATTTCCTGAAGAATTATAAATGAGAAAAAGGTTCGAATTATTCGAACCTTTTTCATTTCAACTGCACGTGATCCCACTTATACTTTTACTATTATCATACCGTTTCTATCATAACTAATACCTCGATAGTTCAACGTATGAAAAACATCTTTTATCTTTTGTTCACCTGTGTGACAGCGACTTGTTTCGCACAACAACAAGAAACCCATTACATTTTAAGTGGAAAAATCATTGACGCAAAGACTACCCAACCTCTTTCCAATGTCAGCATCATCAACAGAAATAAAGGGATTGGTACTCACAGTTCATTAAATGGACAATTTTCAATTAAAGGAAAACCAGGAGACAGCATTGAAGTAATCTTTCTCGGTTACGAAAGATTCATTTTTAAGATTCAAGACTCAAGCAATACAACGATCAGGCTTCAACCTAAAATTATTGAACTGAACGAGGTGAATGTCAGCACATTTAAAAGCTATGAAGCTTTCAAAACAGCATTTTTAATCACCACAGTTGCTTCTGAAACGGTTTATTCTGAAGTAAAAAAGAAAAACGAGCCTGATGAAATTTTAGCTAAATCATACAATCTAAACTCCGATTTAATAAACAGAGCCGTAAATACACCAGGTAAGGACTTTGCCCCCAAGGAACCTGACATAATTGGCATTGACCTCAAATACATTCAGAAATATCTACAAAAAGTAAAAGCAAATAAGAAACTTAAAGCGAAGAAAGCAAAATCCACCAATTAAGTAGATAATATCATTCCTTTTTTATTAAAATCATTAGTTTTACAGTTCAACTAATAATAAATGAATTTAACTGTTGTTGGACTGGGCCTTATAGGAGGTTCATTAGCGAAAGACTTACGTACAAAAGGAATTGCCAAAACCATTATCGGATCTGATAAAAGCTTAATTCATTGCCAAAAGGCAAAAGAGTTGGGCATTATTGATGACTATAAACCATTGGAAGAAGCCGTTAAAGAGGCAGACATTGTTATTGTTTCGGTACCTGTAAATGCTACTTTAAAAGTATTACCACAAGTATTAGACAATATTTCAGAAAAGACCGTCGTGATGGACGTAGGATCTACTAAATCTGAAATTTGTAAATTAATTCAAAATCATCCCAAAAGAAAGAATTATGTTGCCAATCATCCAATTGCTGGTACTGAGAACTCCGGTCCGGAAGCAGCAATTGATGGCTTATTCGATAAAAAGACCACAATAATTTGTGAACAAGAAAAGTCTGATCCAAAAGCTGTTCTGTTAATAAAAATTATTCATGAAGCTATAGGTATGCATGTAATCCACATGGACGCAGATGAGCATGACAGACATATCGCATATGTTTCTCACCTTTCACATGTGATCTCCTATGTTTTGGGCAAAACGGTTTTGGAAATCGAAAAAGACGAGACAAATATTTTCGAATTGGCCGGTTCTGGCTTTGCTTCTACAGCTCGCCTGGCCAAAAGCTCACCAGAAATGTGGACTCCTATCTTTTTACAAAACAAAAAATCATTGTTGAAATCAGTGGATGAGTACATTAAAAATCTTAACGATTTCCGTGAACTAATTGCCAATAACGATGAAAATGCATTATTTGAAGAGATCGGAAAAATAAACGACATAAGACGGGTCCTAGACGGTCTGGCATTGAAACGCGCTAAAGGACATTAATATTTTCAAGCCGGAGTGGTCTTAATTCATTAATACAGCTCCGGTTCTATACCTACATCTACAATTACATTTACCTCCACCGCTTTATTATCAACTTAAAAATTGTTATGCGTTATATTTTTTGTTGTATTACACTCATACTCCTATCCATTCAGGTTTCAGCCCAAAAAAAGCTTTCTGAAAGCATCAAACATAGTCGTTATACCTACATTTATCTCCTGAACAATGACCAACTTAGGCTGCTTCACAAAAATGGACTTAACAGCTTCAATGAAAGTTACATTACGAAGCCGGTTGATTCATTTTTAACTTTAAGTTCCTATAACAAAACATTAAAACCTGGTACTTACGCTTTTGTTAAGGCTCAAAACAGTCAGCTAAATTACCGCATCGAGCAGATTGCCGGAATAAACCCCTATTTATTCAGTTCAGGAAAAAAGTTTGAGCTGATTATTGCTAAATGTAATTCCCAAATCATTGATCCTGAGGCAAAAGTTTATCTCAATAAAAAATCAATTCCATTTGATAAAAATACTCAAACCTGGCATCGTAAGCTAAAGTTAATGAAAGGCCTGCTTAGAGTTACGTCTAGCGGCATTGATAATTACTTCACTATTGATGACGATTATAATCCTCGCCACTTTAATTATAATTACGGTTCAGCAAATTCTTCGTTTTTCAGCGATTACATTAGTTTACCGATTAAAAAACATGTGTGGAACCCAATAAAGAGGACTTTTAAAGGCCAAAATGGCAATAAACGTTCACAAGCGCTACTTAGCAAACATGCAGGTTTTGTTGTGTTCAGTAAACCTCAATACAGGCCAAATGACACTGTAAAATTAAAAGCCTACATAACCGACACTAAAGGTAACGCGATTGAAGATGATGAACTGGTTTTAAATATTGGAACGAGTTATCATACTGATGACTTAAAACAATTAGGTCTTGTAAAATCATACCGGAAAGGAGCATTCGAATACAGTTTTGTACTCACGGATAGTCTAGACCTTGATCTTGATGAAACTCAAACGATCTACTTTCAACGAAAACCCTCAAAAAACACAAAAAAGAAGAATGACCCAAATGAGGGTGAACAGGAAATCGACGTAAACAAAAACACCTTAATAAAAGGCAATTTCTTGTTTGAAGATTATGAATTAAAAGATGTTCAGTTTACCGCCAGAGTTGAAAAAACCTTTCAAAAAGGTGAACCTATTGTTGTGCATTGCAAAGCGTTTGACGAAAACGACATGGCCATACCTGATGGTAAGGTCAACATTACCATTTTAACCAGCTATGTATCTAGTTTTATAAACAAGAATGTGTTTGTGCCCGATAGCATCCTCATTCATAATCAGAACCTCGATCCTGTTGGAGAAACACGTATCGAGTTCCCAGCTGATAAATTTCCTGAAGCGAATGTCAACTATAGGGCGATTGTGACTTTTTTAAACAGTGACAACCAGCGCTTAACACAACACCTCCAATTCAATGTTGAACAAAACACAAACAAGCTTAAAGCTGAATTTCATAATGACAGTTTAATCATTAACTGGCTAAAGGCAGGAAAGCCTGTTTCGGGGCAAGCTAAAGCTACAAGTTTTACAGTTAATAATGATTCACTGCAAACCTACACTCAACAGCTGCCAATTAAACTGCCCATTCAACAGCTTGTTCGTTATTATGAAATACGACTTGATTCACTTACCGAAACACTCCAATTGGATGACTTGGACAAAAGCCCATCGATAAATGCCTACCGTACCCCTGATTCACTTTTTATTGATGTAGATAACCCTCATCAACTTAATTTTTGGTATTCGGTAACTGATGGCAATAAAGTAATAGCATCGGGAAGTGACAAAAAACTGCAGCTTATTCGTAAACTTCACAGTTCACATGCAACTCATATCGTTGTTCAATACTTATGGGCTGGTGAACTTAAAAAACTTACGCAAGATATTTCGCTAAACAATAAAGCGCTCGATATTCAAATTAAAGCACCTCGCTTGGTTTATCCCGGACAGCGATTTAATGTTGAACTAACCGCCAGTAATCCGTCAGGACAACCTGTTCAAAATGCCGACCTTACCGCTTTTGCCTTTACTTCTAAATTTAAAAGCACAAATACGCCGTTCGTTCCCTCCTTTGGAAAAAGACTAAAATTTACTCCACCGGATTACGCTAAGCCCGAAATTGATGCTTTTAATCATAACGGCAACCTTGACTTAAACTGGAAAAGATGGGCTTTAGAATTAAAGCTCGATACAAACGAATATTACCGGTTTCTTCATACTCAGTCAATCTATAAAAACAATGAGTTGCTACCAGATACAACCGCTCAACTGGCGCCTTTTGTTGTTAAAAATGGAGCGGTAATACCAACTCATATTCTCTATATTGATGAAATGCCGGTGTATTTTAGCAAGGCCTCTCATTTGCAATACTACAGCTTTGTAGTGAAACCCGGATATCATAAGATACGACTTCGTACTACCGAAGATTTAATTACAGTCGATTCTGTTTTGGCAGTAAAGGGAAGAAAAACTATTTTGGGTATCAGCGCGGATACTTCGGCAAATCTTCCTTACAAAATCGTAAAAACACCTGATACACTTACTGCTTATGAACAAAATTTTCTAAGCAATTATTATGTTCAGGTAACTAATAATTTTGGAGACCGTCCGGCGCTTTTAATTACCGCTGAGCACAGCTACTTTCTAAATCCAACATTTGCCAAACAGGGCAACACCCTGGCTGGGCCAATTTTACATGAGTGGGCTCAGTTTAACCTATTTAATGGTTTTAAACGCAATTTCACTTTTGAACCTTCTTATACCTATACTTTTCAGCCTGATTTAATAAAGATGAAATCAATAGAGGGAAAGTTCCCTTTTGATAAATCATTATCGTCAACAAGATTAGAGCCCAACTTTACTGAAAAGGCGTTTGAAGAATCAGAAATTGAGCGTATTTGGCAACAATACCTTGATTTAAGGGCTCACACCACACAACTATTTAGCAACCCTTATTTTTTAAATGACCAATCAAAAGCTCGTTTGCAAATCGGCTTAGGAACTTTCTCAACTGGCAAAACTCCGTTTGTAAAAAACATAATTATCTATAAACATGATGATCCCGATTTTATGCTCATTTATCCGGGCAATACATTAAATATTGGAAAAATTCCTGCCGGTGAGTATAGGATACTACTCTTATTCAAAGGAGATGAGTACTTACTAAAAGAACATATAAAAGTACGTCCAAACGGAGTTACTCACTTTTATACAGGTACTGTCAACCCTAATAAAAAAGATAGTGTTAGCAATAAAATTGCTAAAATCATTGCTGCCAAAAACGGTTATGCTCATTATACCTCCGATGATGACCTTACCAAAATTAAACAGGCATTTAATGAAAAATACCTTGATGAATCTCTTTTAAAAAACACTGTTTACGGTGTTATTTTGGATAAACAAAATATACCCCTTCCAGGAGTTACTGTACAGGTAAAAGGAACCGGAATAAAAACCATGTCAGATGTTAACGGTAAATTTTCAATTAAAACTCCTCAAAAAGCAACACTCGTTTTAAGCTTTATAGGATTTGAAACAATAGAAAAACCAGTACAAAATGGCAGTTATTTAACTATCATAATGAATGAAAGCTCCCAAGCCTTACAGGAAGTAGTGGTAGTCGGATATGGAACACAAAAGAAAGCATCTATGGTAGGTTCTGTAGGCACCGTTTTACAAGGTAAGGCTGAAGGGATAATAATAAGAGGCAACAGCAGTCTTAAAGGAAATGACAAACCCTTAGTTATTGTAGATGGTGTTCCTGTTGAAGGTGACTATCCTGCAGATGATATTCAAGATGTAAAAATATTAAAAGGGGCAGAAGCAACGGCAATTTATGGTGCAATGGCTGCAAATGGAGTTGTTATTATCACTACTAAGCAAAACAAGCAACCAACATCATCTGAGGTTGCTCAAAATGGCTCCTTGGGATTGCGTAAAAACTTTTCGGATGTTGCATTTTGGCAACCAAAGCTAACTACCAACCAAAGCGGGAAAGTAAGTTTTAAAGTAACAATGCCTGATGACATTTCTAAATGGAAAGCGACTGTAATTGGCGTTGGCGGAGATAAACTTACAGGAATTGTACAACATGAGTTTAAATCATTTAAATCATTAACGGCTACATTAGCAGTACCTCGCTTTGCAGTTGAAGGCGATAGCTTGAATATTTTAGGAAAAATCAGCAATTACACGGGTAGTGAAAGTACAGTTTTACGTACCGTTTCGATAAATGACAAACAACTAAAAGAGGGTGACCTAAAAGTAAAAAATGCTACTGTTGATACTATCGCTATAACTGCAATAGCTATGGATTCAATTAAAGCGACTTATTCATTAAAACTACCCAATGGTTATTCTGATGGCGAGGAACGTTTTATTCCGGTTTACAAACAGGGTGTTATTGAAACAGAAGGAGTTTTTCATGCATTGGAAGGAGATACCACAGTTACAATGCAATTACGGGCAACCGGCAACCCTATAACTTTTAGGGCCGAAGCATCGGCCTTGCCGGTTTTATTGAATGAGATAGAAACTATTCGGAACTATGAATATCAGTGTAACGAACAATTAGCTTCGAAGTTGAAAGCATTGCTGACCGAAAAGAAAATCCGCTACTGGTTAAAACAACCTTTCAACAGAGAAGAGAACATTAAAGAATTGATAAAAAAATTGCAGGACAATCGTGGAGTTGAAGGAGATTGGGGCTGGTGGCCTGGCACCAAAAGTAGCCTGTGGATTTCGCAACATGTAACAGAGGCATTAATAGAGGCCATGAACAGCGGATATAAAATAACCTTGAACGCTCAACCTATTATTGACAAATTATTATACCATTTTGAAGACAAACCTGCAGAGGAGCAAATAAGAGCCATTCATACACTGAAAAAACTAAAAGCTTCGCCTGATTATATAAAGCTCATTACTCAGGCCGAACACTCCATCTTAAACTTAAAATATAAGCCGAATGGCTATACACTGCTTAATTTATTATTACTTAAACAAGAACATGGCCTTAAGGTAAACACCGACAGCCTTTCAAAAGCAGCTCAAAAAACTTTGTTTGGTAATTTATATTGGGGAGAAGATTGCTACCGTTTCTTTGATAACAGTATTCAGCAAACCATTGTTGCTTACAAAATTTTACGGGCCAGCGGAGCCAATAATACCCTATTATCAAAAATAAGAAACTACTTTTTTGAACAACGAAAAAGTGGGCAATGGCGAAACACGTATGAATCAAGCTTAATTTTAGAAACCATTTTACCTGATTTACTACAAGATAGGGCAGAATTCAAGCCCACCCGCTTAATAATTGGTGGATCAAAAGCTGAAACTATTGAAAAATTCCCTTACGAAATAAAGCTTCCTGCACAAGCAAGCATTACTGTCCAGAAAACAGGTTCTTTACCAGCATATATTACTGCTTATCAGCAGTTTTGGAACAAAAAACCAGAGAAGGTTTCTAAAGACTTTACTGTAGATACCTATTTCGAACTAAATGGCGTTACACAAAAAAACCTTAAAGCCGGAGTGCTTACGCAATTGATGATTAATGTAGAGGTAAAAGCCGATGCAGATTATGTGATGATAGAAGTACCTATTCCTTCGGGTTGCTCATACGGAGAGAAAACACAATCATTTTGGGGCACTGAAATTCATCGGGAGTATCTTAAAAATAAAACGTCAATATTCTGTACCAAGCTAAAGAAAGGCAAGCACAGCTTTTACATTAATTTGGTTCCCCGCTTTTCAGGCAGATACAATTTAAATCCGGCTAAAGCAGAACTGATGTATTTTCCCGTATTTTACGGCAGGGAGAATATCCGTCAAATTGAAATCAAATAAAAACGAAAGCACCTGTTGATTAATTAACCAGGTGCTTTCATGTTTAAAGTCCTTTTATCCTACTATCAAAAACAAACTTTTGTTGCGATACGATTCGAACTTTTGAAAAATCAGAATGATGCGGATTGATTAGATAATTGTACTCATAAGGACTAATTGAAGAGGGAACTTTCATTAACAAAGTTTCCTTTTTTTCCGTCCATTTATCACCCATTTGCTGCGTTTGCAAATAGGCATTATTATCAACCTTATACCACTCGGTATGTAGATTCTCAAGTTCGGCAAGGGCTACTTCCGCCACTTCAGTTTCTGGCACTTCAATACTAACCAGTGAAAAATCTCCTGCCGATAAATCGACACCATTTCGGTGAACTACATTCTCTAAGCAGGCCAAAGCCACACTTGCTGCCGAATAAATCATAAAAACACCATTGGAATTCCATCGGGCCGCCCTCCCTGATACAGCAAGTACGTTAGCGTATTTTGTAAGGCTAATTCTATAAACCAGCATTAGTAGTTATGCAAGTGCACCAAACTCAATACGAATAAGTTCCTCTTTTATTAACTCAATACCTGTTAAAGTATCTAACAATGTGATGGGCTTTGCTGCCAAACCGACACTCATGCTATTGAGCCATTTCTTAAATTCATCAAGATTTCCAATTGCTTCAATCCCTTTATCAAAAAGCTCAAATAACTGAATTAAATGCTCAGTAACTCCCATATCGAGAACTTTACTATCTTTTATATAAGAACGTAATGTTTTCTCGGACATGCGCAGCATATGAGCAATATCAATTTGAGATGCCCCCGATAAAGAAATTATATCCGATAAAGCCTTTGCTGGCAATCCCTCCCTTATTACCCTTAATTGTGCATGAGGATTACCCAGCAATGATTGATAAGGCATTAATGCATCTTCTACAATTGAAGAAGGATTAATATCATCTGGAAGTTTATAAACAGATTTTCTTTTAGCTGACATATCAAGGTTTATCTATGTATTCAAATGTACATTTTCCCTAAATAAATAAGAAATTTTACCTAGAATTCTTTATTATTTTCACAGTAGAATTCTTCATTATAAAGGTTTTAAAAAACCGTAAATTAGATACACTTAACGTATCCCAAACCTTAAAAATTCCCTGCCATGACAAATTATGCACACCCTGAAGTGCTGGTTTCTACCGAGTGGGTAGATCAGCATAAATTCGATCGCAGTGTAGTTTTAGTAGAAGTAGATGTGGATACATCTGCTTTTGATGAAGGTCATATTCCGGGAGCAATCGCCTGGAATTGGCAAACGCAACTTTGCGATACATTACAACGGGATGTTATTAGCAAAGATAACCTGGAAAAACTGATGGGTCAAAGCGGCATTAACAATGACTCCACCGTGGTTATGTACGGCGACAACAACAACTGGTTTGCCGCCTGGGCATTTTGGGAGATGAAAATGTATGGCCATCGTGATGTCCGAATCATGAATGGAGGCAGAAAAAAATGGCTGGCTGAAGGACGCGAGTTAACTAAAGCTGCTACTCCACATAAGCCGGTAACATATCGTGCGCATGACCGTGATGAATCGTTACGCACCTACCTTCGTCAAGCACAAGACGCAATGCAATCAAGAGACTGTGTAATGGTCGATGTTCGTTCAAATGATGAATTTACAGGCAAAATTCTTTCACCTCCGGGTTTAATGGAAACTTGTCAGCGTGGAGGTCACATACCAGGAGCCAAAAACATTCCATGGGCGCAAGCATGTAATGAAGACGGTACCTTTAAATCGGCAGAAGATCTGGAAAAATTATATATGGATAACGGTATTACACCAGATAAACGAGTGATAGCCTATTGCCGTATAGGAGAACGCTCTAGCCATACTTGGTTTGTATTGAAATATCTGTTAGGATTTCCAGCAGTAAGCAATTATGATGGCTCCTGGACTGAATGGGGAAATCTGGTAGGGGCTCCTGTTGAAAAAACGATGGCGTTATGAATCTAAGGGCTGAAGATTATAAAACCGAAATGCTTGAGGTCAAAGGCATTTTGTTAAACATCACCTCCTATAAAATTGGGGATGAATACCATTGTCTGATAGCCAATGCTGACCCTGGAGCAAACATATCACGGGCAACTGCTGAAAGCGGAGAAGAGGCTCGTCGTATTGCCCTTGAAAAGGCAACCGAACGACTGAACAAGAAGTAATCAAAAAGCCAACTAAAAGAGGCCTGAGAATATTTAATCTCAGGCCTCTTCCTTTATTCTTGATTCATATTTTAATGAATACTCTTAAATAATCTACTCCAACGAATTTTGCTAAAGAAACTACCTTCAGAATCCCAGCTCATCCAAATAAATAAGGCCTTACCCACAATATGATCTTCCGGCACAAAACCCCAAAAACGTGAGTCCAGCGAGTTATGGCGGTTATCTCCCATCATGAAATAATAATTCATTTTGAAAGTATAACTATCTGATTTTTTACCGTTGATATAAAATCCGTCAGGTTGCTCTTTCAACTCATTTTTCTCATAAAAAGCTATGCATGGGCGATAAAGTGCAATATTTTCCTTCGTAAGCTTAAGTGTAGCCCCCTTTTTAGGTACCCATAACGGACCGAATTTGTCAACATTCCACTTATAGGCAGGATTTTGAGGATAAATTTGAGGATCTGTGATTGTATCAGGATAAATAAATTTCTGAACATTTCTAACACTTGCAAACTGTTTAACTTTGTCAGCATTTTCAGGAGTCATTGTTAAGTCGTATGCATTGTTGGCTATTTTATCTCCAGCCACACCCATTTCCATTAAGGTCTTTCTATTCAAATCAGTACCATCCGTTTCAACAGTATAGTCTGTTTGTCCCTTTACTTGAATAGGCGTTAATTTACCATTTATATAAGCTTCACCTTTAACTACACTTATTGTATCACCAGGAATAGCAATACAGCGCTTGATATAATTCTCACGTTTATCTACCGGGCGAGGTAAACCAGACGAAGGGTCAACATCTACCGGGTAGTTGAACACTACCACATCACCGTTTTTAATATCCTGAAAACCAGGAAGACGATGATAATCCCACTGTACAGCTTCTGAATAAGCTTTCATTCCTAAAATTGAATGATGGGCAAATGGAAATGCTAGTGGAGTCATTGGAGTACGCGGACCGTAATTCATTTTACTTACAAAAAGAAAATCACCCACTAATAACGATTTTTCCATTGAAGGCGTTGGAATGGTATAAGCTTCAATAAAAAACGTACGAATAATGGTAGCGGCAACCACGGCAAAAATAATAGCATCAGACCATTCGCGGGTGGCGGATTTCTTTTTCGTTTTTTCAGCGGTAGCAGTAGTACCGTCCTTTTTCCAAAATTTCAGATTCATGGTTATTGGCTAAGCAACCAAATATAGTTTAAAAATTTTTCTGCAAAAGCTTTTTTAGAAAGACAACAGATCTTTCATAGTGAACACACCTTTCCTCTCCTTTAACCACTCAGCTGCCACAACAGCTCCTAATGCAAAACCTTTACGGTTAAAAGCTTCATGGCGTAAGTCGATCCGGTCAATCTCCGAAATATAAGTTACTGTATGTGTTCCGGGAACTGCATCCTCACGTAATGCCTCAATTAGTAAGGTATCAGTTGATACATTGGGTTTTTGTTCTATTCCATTATTCAGCCACCCCTCAAACTTGGTCTTACGATCAAGGTTACCTATGATTCCTTCAGCTAGGGTAATAGCAGTTCCACTAGGATGATCCAGTTTTTGAGTATGATGAATTTCCTCCATTTGAACATCATAATCAGTAAAACCGTTCATCACCTTGGCCAAAACTTTATTGATATGAAAGGTAATATTTACACCAATGCTATAGTTGGTGGCGTAAAACAAGCTTTTTTCTTCCGATATGCAGCGACTTGCAATTTCATCCAATTCATCATACCAGCCGGTTGTGCCAACTACAATAGGCGTTCCAGCCTGAAAACATAAATCAATATTACCAATTACTGTTGAGGGCGTACTGAACTCGATAGCCACATCAGCTTGTTTAAGATTATTAACGGTCAACTCTTCAAGATTGGTATCGTTAATTTTTAAAACTATTTCGTGGCCACGCTGCAAAGCAATTTGTTCAATCTCTTTGCCCATTTTTCCATAACCTAGCAATGCAATTTTCATGTTAAAAACAATTTAGACAGATTTTTATTGATGAGTACACCGATTGGCAACAACTCTAATTATTTTTTCAAAGTAAACCGAAAGCTTATACCCGGCGTAAATGTAAGCTTATTATTAAAAGCTAAACTTTGATTAATTGTAGGACTGATTTTTAATGATAAATCATCGCTAACATCAAAGTTTGAAAGTTCAGCATCTACATATGCATCGATGATTTGAGCCGCATACAACGCAACTGTACCAATAATGCAAATATCTCGGTTACGCTTGTAAAAATTTTTCACACTGACAATCTGTTCGTCACTGGCACCAGAATAGTCCGGATTACCAATCGTATTAGGGTCGTTATCAGTACGGGCGATATATTCATTCAAAAATTCGTTATAATAATCCTGATTGAAGTTAATGGCATAGCCCAAGGCTACAAAACCACCGTAAACTAATGGTAGCTTCCAATAGCGTTTATTATAAATTTGCCCTAAACCCGGCACAACTGCAGCTCTGAACAAAGCTGTATTCGGATCCTTTGGAGTTCTAACCTTTTTCTTTTTAACTACAGGCTCTATCTTGGCAGTATCAGATTTAATATCTGTTTTTTTTACCGTATCCGTCAATATAATTGTTTCTGCAAAATTGTTGCTTTTAACAATATCGGATGCCGAAGCAGTACCAATAAAAACCAGCAATGCTGCCATTAAGCAGCAAGCCTTTTGATAATAATTATTTAAGTTTAATTGACTCAATATCACTTAACTTAATAAATCAAGAATTCTGTTAAGGTCAGTATTAGAAAGAACAGGAATTTCAATTTTACCTTTCCCATTGTCATCCACCTTTAACGCTATCCTGGTTCCAAAACGAGAGGAAAGATCATCCTGTACTTTTTTCAAATGGATAGACATGGCAACCGGTTCCTTACGTTCAACAGGCTCAGATTTTTTACTCAGTTCACGAACCAATTCTTCTACTTTACGTACGGAAAGGTCCTTTTCTATGATCTGACGATAAATCCATAATTGTTTGTCAATATCCCCAACATTGATGATTGCACGTGCATGCCCCATTGAAATACGACCGTCACGAATGCCGGCCTGCACTACCGGAGGTAATTTTAACAATCGAAGATAGTTAGTAACTGTAGAACGGTTTTTACTAACCCTTTCGCCTAATTGTTCCTGCTTTAAACCCACCTCATCAACCATACGTTGAAAGCTGATGGCAATCTCAATCGCATTCAGGTCTTCACGCTGAATGTTTTCGATTAAGCCCATTTCCAGCATTTCCTGATCATTGGCCGTACGGATATAAGCCGGAACCTCACTTAATCCTGCAATTTTTGAAGCACGCAAACGACGCTCACCTGAAATTAACTGATACTGATTATCATTTAACTTACGCAACGTAAGCGGCTGAATGATTCCTTGCAATTTGATGGACTCTGCCAATTCACCCAAAGCCAATTCATCAAAATCGGTACGCGGTTGAAACGGATTGGTATCAATTTTTTCAACAGAAATGAAGGAAACGGAACCTGCAGCATTAACAACAGGCTTAGCTACTGCCGCAGCCTGCGGATTATGCAAATTCTCATGAATTTCAGTAGTGTCATTTTCCGCCAACAAGGCGCCCAATCCCTTTCCTAAAGCACTTTTTTTAATGGCACTCATTTAATTAGGTTTTAAATTCTAAAACAGTTTTTAATCTTTACTTCTATTCTCCTGATCTTTCTTGGGGAGATGCTTTTTATACTGCATAACCCCAGCCTTACCGACCGGGGTTAGTATTATCTTAAAATATATCTTTCCTATTTCTTATTAAACGGACTCAGCAACAGAATCACTTCCTACTGTTATGCCGTTTTTGCGCAGAACTTCACGGGCCAGGTTAAGGTAGTTAACCGCACCTTTGCTTGATGCATCATGCATAATGGCAGATACTCCAAAGCTTGGCGCTTCACTTAGCTTAGTATTACGTGCAATAATGGTATCAAAAACTAAATCCTGGAAGTGTGTTTTTACCTCTTCAACAACCTGATTTGATAAACGCAAACGCACATCATACATGGTTAACAAAATACCTTCAATTTGAAGATTCGTATTTAAACGCGACTGAACGATTTTGATGGTATTAAGTAATTTACCCAACCCTTCCAATGCGAAATACTCACACTGAACCGGAACAACCACTGAATCAGCTGCCACCAAAGCGTTAATTGTAATTAAACCTAGTGAAGGCGAGCAGTCAATAATGATAAAATCGTATTGGTCACGAACAGAGTCCAATACTTTTTTCATTTTATACTCACGCTCAGGCAAATTAATCATTTCAATCTCAGCACCAACTAAGTCGATGTGTGCTGGCAAAAGATCAAGGTTAGGCGTTGTAGTTTTAATAATTGCCTCTTTAGGATCAAGATCGTTAATGATGCACTCATAAACGCTGGATTTAATACTGCGAGGATCATATCCTGTACCTGACGTACTGTTAGCCTGCGGATCTCCATCGACCAACAAGGTTTTGTAATCAAGCACTCCTAGACTGGCAGCAAGGTTAATAGCCGATGTGGTTTTACCTACTCCACCTTTTTGATTGGCAAGCGCAATAATCTTACTCATTAGCTGGTATGTTTAACTGTTAATATGTGCTTAATAGAACTTATTTAGCTAGGTTAGCTCACATTTGCTGAAAGTTTTTCATTTAACCGATTTACAATCAAACCTGTCAAATCTACTTTCAAACCCATTTTTGAATAAAATTCAAGTGGGTTTTATTAGCTTTGCCGCCAACTTTTCAAAGCGCCTAAAGATACAACTTTATACAAAAAATAATAGGCACTTAAATTTTATTGGTAATAACTTATATAAACTAAAGGATTAACATCCGATTTTTTTTAACCATATGATTTCAATAGTAGCTGGCACAAATCGCCATGATAGCAAAACCTTACTTGTTGCTAAATTTTATCAATATTTATTAGCTCAAAGAGGTGTGGAAGCCAATTTGCTTTCTTTATGTGACATGCCCGACACCATGATAAAATCGGATTTGTACGGCCGTAGAAGTGAGCAATTTCAACAGCTGCAAAATCAGGTAACTGCCACCGATAAGTTCATTTTTGTAATACCAGAGTATAACGGAAGTTTCCCTGGAGTATTAAAAGTTTTTATTGACGGCTGTAAGTTCCCTGAAAGTTTCTCAGGTAAAAAAACAGCATTGGTCGGTATTGCTGATGGCACCTATGGCAATATTAGAGGAGTTGAACATTTCACGGGTATTTGCAACTACATTGGTTTAACTGTCCTTCCTACCCGAATTCACATTCCTAAAATCAACTCTGTATTAGACGCTCAAGGGAATATTGTAGAAGCTACAACTTTAAAATTTGCAAACGATCAGCTTGATAAGTTTTTGGCTTTTTAACTTAAATAAAGCCTTATTCAAACACTCATATAATATAATAACAGCACCTTGATTAATATCTTAAGGTGCTGTTTAGTTTATAGCATTGTCCAATTTGAAATCAGGTTTGACGGCAATGGAATCAGGCGGTTAGGGCCTTTTCTCATCAGTTTATTATATGTTGAGTAAACTTTACATTGCATCATTGAAGCATATAAGCCCAAACTACTAACCATACAATAAACTATGGGCTTCTGGGACATAAATACCTGTTCCAATACAACTTCCTTATCAACTTCGATCAAGTCAATACCATTTGCATATTTAGCAATCAGGTTATCAATTAACCTCTTCTTACTTTTCTTCCCATATTGCTCAGGGTGATATTTAATATAGAGTTCAGAATACCCAAGTCCTTTCACATGCATAAACATTTTTTTAAGCGCATGCTCAAAAGTCATATTATCTATCAAATTAAACTCTAATAAAGCGTCAAAGACCAGTATTGGTTTGTTATGTAAATCAACCTGTCTTGATATTTCTTCCGATTCAATATTTATTCTGTTTCGCTTAGGAAAGTCCTGGAAAGCACAATCTGAAACAGCATAACATCCCAAATAATTATTATGAATTTCAAAAAATCTGGAATGTTTATATGAGTAAGTCAGCGTAAGCAGTTTCCAATACCATTTCGAAAAAACTTGACTAGAGTATTTACGTATAAATGGCTTGAGATAACTGGAATTTAAATAGGAAGCAAATCCTTCTTCAACAAAGAAATAGCCACTACAGTTTCTATGATCAATAATTGAAGCGATTCCGTCCATGTCAAGATGAGGTGTGTAAACCACAAATTGGCTATGCTGAATATATGGGTTTAACAACTTGAGAAAACTCTGAATGGTTTTTCGATTCTTAACAGCTGATAGCACCCTTTTTTTGACCTTGTTTAGGGTTGGTATATTTATCATTTGCTCAGGTAAAAAAACGGCATTTGTGTCAACTGGGGTAAATCCCCGGTATAAAAGTAACACGCATTGACTTTCAGGAATTTGTTCTTGCTTTATAATAGACTGAGCTACTAAAAATGTGATATTGCTATGGATGCAAAATACATGTTTCATACCTGGGTTAGTTGTGTTTAATCTATTTCTAGATAACGCAAAATCCGGGCGGATTAACATGTATGTTTAAACAACAATTTAATAACTAGCTCGATTTATCCATTAAAAGCTGACTGCCAGCAACTATGGATAATAAATCTTTTTTACAGGTTGCTTTAAATAGGTTTATTGGTCTATAGATTAGTTACAATCGAGGAATAAGTTTCCCCTTTATTTGAGGAAATATTTTAACAATTCAAACAAATTCTATGTTTTTTATAGGGCTAACTTCACCCAACCATCTCCTTCAAAACCGAAATAAAACTGTTTAGGGTTTATAATTTCGGCCATTAGCTCTAAATGGTCAACCAAAGCTTCACCGGTTAGGTCATAAAAAAGATGTGAATCAGCGATGAAAACCCTGTTGCTCTTCATTGCAAACAATTCGCCCAAACTACTCATTGGGACTTTTTCAAACACCAAGGATAATGTTTGAGGAATGGGGCTTCCGGGAATGGCAAATACTAAAATTTCCGGATCAATTGCTTTTAAATCTTCCCAACTGATCAGATTTGTTGCATCGGTCGCACTCCCTCCTACCAAGCTTAACAAATTTTTATCAACTGTGGCTAAACTCAAAGGCTCCAAACTGTTAACTATTGCCACAACCGGCTTATCGGTTACATACTTCAGTTTATGTTCTATAATATCGATACGAGTTTCAAGGTCTTCACGAATTTCGTCTGAAACATTCCCTAATAGTTGTGCGCGGTTATGCATATTTTAGATGAATTAGCTTATTTTGCAGTGCAAAGGTAGAATTTAATTAATTATGGCATCGAACAATAATTAGCTAACTACCTTAGAAAATATCAGATTTATAAATGAATTTTTTAAAAGGGTTATTTCCTGTTTCTTTAGTCACTTTATTTATTCTTTCTTTCACTGTTGCTTGTACATCCAACGAAGAAAGTACTGACAAAAAAGTCTTTAATCTTAACCTCGATCAAGGAGTTACTTCACTCGATCCTGCTTTTGCCCGCAACAATAACAATATATGGTGTGATAACATGTTGTATAATGGTTTGTTGCAGCTTAGCGACAGTCTAACCGCAGTGCCTGCAATTGCACACGGCTTTGAAATAACTAATAATGGATTAACCTATATTTTTCACCTAAGAAATGATGTGTTTTTTCACGACAATGAACGTTTTACCGACGGCAAGGGACGAAAAGTAGTTGCTTCCGACTTTGTGTACAGCTTCGGGAGAATTATTGACCCTAAAGTGGCTTCATCAGGAGCATGGATTTTTAATGACAAAATAAGCGATAGCAGACCATTTGAAGCCATTAATGACTCAACGTTCCAAATCAATTTAAAACGTCCTTTCCCTGCTTTCCCAAGCTTGTTAACAGCGCAATACTGTACAGTTGTACCTCATGAAGTGGCTGAGTTTTATGGAAAAGATTTCCGCAACCACCCGGTAGGAACGGGTCCCTTCAAGTTTAAATATTGGAAAGAAGGAGAAATATTGGTTTTCCTGAAAAATGAAAATTATTGGGAAAAACGAGGCAATGAACGCTTACCGTTCCTCGATGCTGTAAAAATCACCTTTATTGCTGATAAGCAAACGGCCTTTATGGAGTTCATAAAGCATAATCTTGACTTTTTTAACAGCATTGACGGAAGCTATCGAGATGATATTTTAACTAAATCCGGTAAGTTACAGGAAAAATACCGTGGCAAATTTCAACTGATCAAAGGCCCCTACCTAAATACCGAATATATTGGCATGTTGGTAGACAGTAATGCAGCCATTGTAAAAAACAGTCCATTTAAAGACAAACGCTTCCGCCAGGCCATTAACTATGCTATTGATCGCAATCAAATGGTAAAATATCTGCGCAACAGCATTGGCACTCCCGCTTATCAAGGTTTTATACCCAAGGGCATGCCTGGGTTTGATGAAGACAAAGTTCAGGGATATACATACAAGCCAGAAAAATCGAAACAACTATTAACGCAAATGGGCCACCCTAATGGCAAGGGACTGCCGGAAATAACTTTGCATACCACCACCACCTACCGCGACTTAATTGAATTTGTACAGGGAGAGTTAAACGAAGTGGGTATTAAAACGAAGGTTGAAGTTCAGCCCGGAGCCAGCCTTCGAGAGATGATTTCTAAGAATGGTATTAATTTTTTCCGCGGTTCATGGTCTGCCGATTATCCGGATGCAGAGAATTATCTGTCGGTATTCTACTCAAAAAATTATGTTCCAATAGGCCCTAACTATACAAGTTTTAAAAACAAAAAATTTGATATCCTTTTTGAGAAATCATATTACGAAACCAATGACTCGCTCCGCTACAATTTGTACCGCGAAATGGATAATTTAGTAATGAATGAAGCCCCGGTAGTTCCTTTATTCTATGATCAATTGGTAAACATGTACCAAAACAATATTTCAGGATATCGAACCAATGCCCTTAACTTATTGAACTTAAAGGAAATCAAAAAGAACTAAAGAGAACGAGGTCCATGATTGATTTCATGGACCTCGTTCTCTTTATTACAAAGCGGTTTTAATTACTCATTCCGCCGCCACCGCCCTGAGAATCTTCTTCTTGTTTTATATCATCGTTATTGATTCCATTCTTTTTTCCACCCTGGCCTTTACCTTTACGCTGGCCGCCGCTACTACCCTGTCCAAAATCCATTTTCCCAAAACGGTAGCTAAGTGATACCCCAATTGAACGGAACGGAACCTGACGCTCACTGTATTGATCAAAACCATTACCATTTATTTTACTGATAAACTCACGGTTTTTACTGAATGGATTTGATAGATTCAACCCTAAGCTTGCGCGTTTCTCCATGAACTCTTTCTTAAATCCAATATTAAACATAGAGAATGATGGATTTTGTCCTTGAATGGTACGGCGCGGAGAATTGAACATCCCGAACATTTCAATTGCAAAATTTTGAGGTAAATTCCATGATGCATTTCCGTTAATACTATACAACACACTGCTATTACTGTAAGTAGTCTTAATATTTGAATCATCAACATTGTAAGTATAAACATTGGCATTACCCCTCAAGGTAAAATATTGTCCTAACTGAACCGATCCAAAAAGATTCACCCCTACAGAAGAGCTACCTGCAATATTCATATACGTTGTTCCATAAATTTCACTCCTGCCAGGAACAGGCCCTACCACACTTTCAATTATATCAAAAGTATTTTTGTAATAAACTGAAGCATTGACAGATGTTTTGCCCATAAACTTAGAATACCCTAACTCAAATGAATTAGTTTTTTCTGGCGATAAATATGGGTTACCAAATGAAATGTTTTGCGGATCGGTAGCATCTACAAACGGATTCAGGAAACGTAAGCCCGGACGCTGAATACGTTGGCTATAACTTAATTTTAATGAAGATAAATCCTTAAATGTTTTTGCTAAAGTTACACTCGGGATAAAGGTATTATAACCGTTGTTTATGCTATTGAGTTCACTTGAAACAAAGCTTCCACTAATTTCAGTGCGTTCAAAACGACCTCCGGCTTTGATAGCGTATCCCTTTTCTAATGTCAAGGCAAAAGAAGCATATCCTGCAAATACATTTTGAGCGTAGTCAAACTGGTTTGAACGATTCACAACAGGCAGGTATCCTTCCAATGGAGATAAAACTTCGTAAATCGAATTACTTGTAATGTCCCGCAAAATTGATTTAGCCCCGGTTTCAAGCAGCAACTTTTTTGAAATAGGATGAGCATAGTCAGCTTGTAAGGTTAACTCACGGTTAGCTCCATCATTGAAACTACGTTCAGCACTATCAGGAAAGTTCACTACTCCATCATATATTGACTCGTAATCTGTTTGGTTTTTATCCTTGCTCAACTGAAAACTTAAACCTAATTCTTGTTGAGGTTTTTTAAATGTTTTTCTATAATCGGTAGTCCAATCAATACCAGTTCGCCCAGAATTATTAATTGAATTACGATTAAATGCTTGCTGAACCCCTTCAACTGAATTTGATTGAGTCGCCAAAACCATCGCGCCTGTCCCGTTTCCCCAATTATTAACTTTTATACTGCTGGTAATGTTATTGGTTTTATTAATCTCATAATCAACCCCAAAGTTCACACTTCCTCCTTTACGATCGCTTTTTCCGGTTCCATTTTGGTTGCTGTATTTAATATTACTGGCATCTGAATAATCAGTACGAGTAAAAGTATTTGCTCCGTTTTGTGGAATTAAATACATTCCACTAAAGCCCGAATTAAAGCCCAACTTCCCTCTTTTAAAGTTGATATTACCATTACCTCGATTAAATCGTGTACCCACATTTAAGCTGATATTACCTGTAACGCCGGCAACGTCAGTTTTCTTGGTCACAATGTTGATGATACCAGCAGATCCTTCGGCATCGTACTTGGCCGACGGGCTAGTAATAACCTCAACATTTTTTATCTGGTCGGCAGGAATCATTTTCATGGCATCAGCCACATTATTACTTACGATAGTTGAAGGTTTTCCATTTATTAATACCCGTACATTTGAACTTCCGCGTAGCTCTACGTTACCGTCCATATCAACACTAACCATTGGCACTTTACGCAAAACGTCTCCCGCATCACCACCTTTAGATGTCACATCCTTTTCGGCATTGTAAACCATTTTATCTATCTTATTCTCCACTAAAGCTTTTTGGCCCACCACGGTAACTTCGTTTAATTGTTTGCCTTCTGCCCTAAGCAAAACTTTACCAAGTTTCAAATCATTATTAGCATCGGAAACAACAATTTTCTTTGTTGAAGAAGCGTGATAACCTATAAATGAAACAACGAGTTTATATTCGCCGTTAGCTATTCCAATTAGTTTAAACGAACCTTTTTCATCAGTTAATCCTCCGTTCACCGATTTAGAGTCAGCCCAGCGCAATAATGCTATTGTGGCAAACTCGACCGGTTTTTGATTTACCGAATCAAGAACAACTCCACTCACTTTGCCGCTTCCTTTTGCCGCCCCTCCAGGCATTTGCGCATAACCAATTGCTGCAAGCAAGCTGAATAAACTAAATAGTAAAACTTTCTTCATGGATTTTTTCTTATGTCCCAAAGTTAATTTTGCGATTGAAATATCATTGTAAAATCATTGTTATAACATATACAATCTAATGTCAAATTTTTATTTGACAAATATAAATAAATAAACATTCATTTATATTTGTCGGATACATGAGAACACGAGACGAGCATAAAGAGTTGACCATACGTCAAAAAGCTATTGAACTGATCGCAAAGAATGGATTGGAAGGTTTCAGTATGCAAAAACTGGCTAAGGCTGCCGGAGTGTCTCCCGCAACACTTTATATTTATTACAAAGACAAAGAAGATCTTGTTGTAAGTTTAAGTATGGAGGTTTTTAACAAAATGCAAGTCTACAGCCTAAGCAATTTTTCTGCTGAAATGAGTTTTGAAGAAGGAATGAAGGTTCAGTGGAAAAACAGAGCCGCATTTTTTTTAGAAAACCCATTTGATGTTCAGTTTATTGAACATTTAAGATACTCTCCGGTTTTCAGTAAAGTTTCCGACTTAATTAAATCGGGCTTTAAAGAAACCATGAGCCGCTTTGTTCAGAATGCAATAGAAAGGAACGAACTTGTAAAACTCCCCTTTGAAGTGTATTGGTCAATGGCTTTTGCCCCTTTGTTTCAGCTAATGAAGTTTCACTCCCAAGGCAAGAGTTATGCTTCAAAAAAATTTGAGCTGAATGAAGAATTAATGAACCAAACGCTTCAATTAGTGTTAAAAGGACTAAAACCATAAACTACCAAATATAAAACATGAATACATATGCACACGTCCACCTTAATTTTTAAAACCAAAAAAAAGACTGAAAAACATTGCCTGTTTTAATCATGCCAACTCCATTCAACGCAGAAGCGTTGATCTGAAGATGTGATAAAGTTTTAAGAATGGAAACCTCAATCCTAGTCAGAAAATTTAATCACTATGCTTAAAACACAGGGTAAAAAAACTTTTTAAATTATTGAAAATGACAACACAGCAACACATAAAAGAAAAAGTATTTTCCAGTTACCAAGTATTCATTATCGCCATACTTGCAATTCTACAATTCACCATCATTCTCGATTTCATGGTTTTATCTCCTTTAGGGGCTATTTTAATGAAAGAACTGAATGTAAGCACCCGACAATTTGGCTTAGTAGTATCTGCTTATGCCTTTAGTGCAGGAGCTGCAGGCCTGTTGGCCGCAGGTTTTGCTGATAAATTTGACCGTAAAAAGCTTCTATTATTCTTTTACACTGGTTTTATTATAGGAACCGCTTTTTGTGCAGTGGCTCCAAATTTTCACTTTCTATTAATTGCTCGTATTATAACAGGTTTGTTTGGAGGCGTGATTGGCTCAATAAGCTTTGCAATTATTACAGATTTGTTTAAACTGGAAGTCCGTGGCCGCGTTATGGGTTATGTGCAAATGGCATTTGCAGTTAGTCAGGTGCTGGGCATTCCTGTTGGCCTGTTACTGGCCAACAAATTTGGGTGGCATTCACCTTTTTGGATGATTGCTGGCTTCGGAGCCATTTTAGGTATGCTTATCCTAATTTATATGCGTCCGGTAAATGAACACCTTAAAGTACAGCACGATCGCAGTGCCTTTAAGCACTTGGCAGCAACAATTTCAAAACCAAATTATATCAGAGCATTTTTAGGAACCACGTTATTGGCAACAGGCGGTTTTATGCTAATGCCCTTTGGAAGCGCATTTGGTATACACAATATGGGACTAACAATGGAACAGTTACCTATATTGTATGGCGTAACCGGTGTATTTTCAATGCTTTTCGGACCAATTACAGGTAAACTGAGTGATAAGATTGGTAAGTATAAAATGTTTGTGGCAGGCTCAATCATAAGCATTATAATGGTGGCCATATACACCAACTTAGAAACAACTCCGCTTTGGCTAGTCATTCTTATAAATGTTATTCTTTTTGTCGGCATTTCATCTCGAATGATTGCAGCCTCTGCGTTAATGACGGCGGTTCCGCAAATTCAGGATCGAGGTGCTTTTATGAGTATCAACGCTGCCGTGCAACAAATTTCAGGAGGAATTGCCGCTTATGTTGCCTCGTTAATTGTGGTTGAAACTTCATCGGGCAAACTAAACCATTACGACACGCTAGGCTATGTGGTTATTGCTGCCATGATTGTAGCAGCTTTCCTAATGTTTTGGATAAACAAATATGTTACGCACCAATCCAAACAGGATAAAGAAATAAAAGTTGACTTACACTCCGAAATTCCAGTAGAAGCATAGTTAAAAGGCTTGCAATTGAGTTGCAAGCCTTTTTTTAATATTCATAAGGTTAACTAACGAACAGCTAATTGCAACTTTAGATCATACTTTATAGGCTCGGTATAAATCGCCAACTGATCCTCAGCTTGAGTTGGCAGGCCACTCGCACCATTCATCCCTACTGTTCCATTTACTTTTCTTCCTCCTTGGTGCATCATTGCATACATATTTTTCTCTGGCAATATATTTTTATCTATACCTTCAATTTTCAGTCCTATACCAATTTCAGGTTTCTTAGCTTTAAAAACAGATCCATAAAAAGCCTTAAACGGAATAATCACTTCATAAATCAAAGCGTTGTCCTCATCCCAATCAAAACCTATTGAAATCCCACTTTTATTATCGGTTAACGCTTGCTTTCCGTTGGCAAATGCATAAAAACCAATAACCTTCATCTCTTGGTTATTTTCCTTTGCTCTTACGTGTAAGTCTTTAAGTCCTAAACGCTCCCCTGGTTTAAAGTCCCATTTAGGCTTTTCGCCTGGTTTGAACTTATTAGTTAAAGGAAACTCAATTGCTACTGTTTGCTGTTTTTGAAGTGAACTATCCAAAAACATCTTCATCCCACCTAAAAACATCTTGGCTTGGGTAGTTTTATCAAAAATACGCATAGCTATGTAAATGTTTTCCTTGTCATTGGCAATAGCATATTTTACTCTTCCGCTCTTATCCACATTCTCATCTTCTATAGCGTAGCTCCAATCATCAAGTTTACCATCAGCAACAACAGGACGCGTTCTGTAAGTACTTTGAAAAGTTTTTGATGAGCATCCTTCCAATAGCAAAATAACGGTCAAAGGCAATAAATAAATAAGTCTCCTCATATGTTTGAAATGATTTTTTCATGCAATTATCCAACTTGAACAGTATTAATATGCATTTAAGATAAACATGGTAATTCTCTATCAAAAAACAATACTTTCAGTTGAATCAATTTTCATTTTCTCTATAAATAAGATACGAAATTAACTGATAAAAAGTACACTGAATGAGCAAAAACTTATAGCTAACTTCGCCTTTTCAAAAATATTGATTTCATGAATTTCCTTTCAGCAGAAAATATTACAAAATCATTAGGCTTACGCGTTCTGTTTAGCAATCTTACTTTCGGAATTAATCAGGGGCAAAAGGTGGCTTTAATTGCCAAAAACGGAACCGGAAAAACAACTCTTCTAAAAATACTTGCTGGAAAAGATGCGCCAGACAGTGGTTCAATTTCTGTTAGAAAGGATATCAAAATAGCATTTCTTGATCAGGAACCAGAATTACAAGAAGATAAAACAATTTTTGATGCTGTTTATGATGCTGAAAATCCTTTATTGAAAACCATCATGAATTATGAGTTGGCTCTTGAACACCCTGAGGATGCCAAGCGCTTGCAAAAAGCAATAGATCAAATGGATGCTCATCAGGCTTGGGATTATGAGCAGCGCATCAAACAAATTTTAGGTCAATTGAAAATATTTGACCTTCATCAAATCATCAGCTCTTTATCAGGAGGACAAAAGAAGCGCGTTGCTATGGCAATGGCTTTAGTCCAGAACCCTGACTTACTGATTTTAGACGAGCCCACCAACCACCTTGATTTTGACATGGTGGAATGGCTTGAGGAATACCTTGAATCGGAAAAAGTAACACTCTTAATGGTTACCCACGACCGTTATTTCTTAGACCGGGTTTGCAACCAGATTTTGGAACTGGAAAATGGTCAGTTATACTCGTACAACGGAAACTACAGTTACTTTTTAGAGAAGAAAGCTGAACGGGAAGCAACAACGGCTGCTACCATTGATAAGGCGAAGAACCTTTTTAACCGTGAACTGGAATGGATGCGCCGTATGCCCAAAGCCCGCGGAACAAAATCAAAAGCTCGCATCGATTCGTTTTATGAAACTGAAAAAGTCGCCAAACAGCGTTTGGAAGATAAAAAAGTCCAGCTCGACATTCAGATGAATCGCTTAGGGGGCAAAATACTTGAACTGCACCACCTCAAAAAGAGTTTTGGCGACCGCAGTATGGTTGATAACTTCAGCTACGTATTTAAGCGAAACGACCGCATTGGAATAGTTGGTGTTAACGGAGCGGGAAAATCCACTTTTTTAAAATTGTTAACTGGAGAGATAGCTCCTGAAGGTGGTAAAATTGTAACCGGAGAAACTGTAGTGTTTGGTTACTACAATCAGGACGGCATGAAATTACCCGAGGATAAGCGAGTTATTGAAGTGGTAAAAGACATTGCCGAGTTTATCCCTATGGCTAAAGGAAAGAGTCTTACAGCAGCTCAATTATTAGAGCGTTTTCTCTTCTCCGGAGACCAGCAATACACTTACGTTTCAAAATTATCAGGAGGTGAGCGCCGTCGTTTGTATTTATGCACCTTACTGATGAAAAATCCGAACTTTTTGATTCTCGACGAGCCCACAAATGACCTTGACATTATGACCTTGCAGGTTTTGGAGGAGTTTTTAGAAGATTTTCCGGGATGTTTACTGATTGTATCGCATGATCGCTACTTCATGGATCGACTTACCCATCACTTATTCATTTTTGAAGGAGATGGGGTTATCACCGATTTCAATGGAAATTACAGTGATTATCGTGATTACATGCTGATTAAAGCAGCGAATAAAAAGTCGGGGATTGAGAGTCAGAAATTAGAAGAAAAAAACAGAAAACAAGAGTTTGAAGAACAGAAGAAAGAGAATAAGCCTGCGGAAAAAGGACGCAAGATGTCATTCAAAGAAAAGCAAGAGTTTGAACAATTAGAGAAGGACATTGCAACACTTGAAAGTCGTAAAGCTGAAATTACATCAATTTTCGAAAACCCTTCAGCTAACTCGGATGAGTTGCACAAACTTTCGACTGAAATGGAAACAATTGTCGAATCATTGGAAGAAAAAGAACTTCGTTGGTTAGAGTTAAGCGAACTTCAGAGTTAAATTTCTTTCTTATTAGAAATTGCTTATATTTAGTTGGTGTGTACCAGCACTAACACCATGACTCCGTAGCTCAGCTGGTAGAGCAGCTGACTCTTAATCAGCGGGTCGAGGGTTCGAGCCCCTCCGGGGTCACTAATTACAAATATCCTTTAGCCCAAATCTACCCAAAACGAACATTTTGGGTATTTTTTTGTGTGTTCTAACGGTATCTACTCTATCAGCTCGGCCTGGAAAGAAGAGGAACAGGTGCACTAACCAAAGATGATCAGGTTAGATCATTTCAATTTCAAAGCAATATCTAACCGTTGTGCGGCATTATCCCAATTGATAATATTAAAAAGTGCATCAACAAAATCAGCCCTTTTGTTCTTATATTTCAAATAATAGGCATGTTCCCAGACATCGATAACCAATAAAGGGATTACTCCCCATTGCGTTAGTTTTTCATGATTTTCGCACTGTAAAATGGTTAATGAATTTGAATAAGGTTGGTAACCTAATATACCCCAACCATTGCCGTCTACATTTTTGGAAGTCGAAGCAATCAATAGTTTTAGTTTATCATAGCTACCAAAGTTCTTTTCAATTCGCTTCAATAAATCACCAGTTGGTGCAGATTGTTTATTGCTGAGATTTGTCCAAAAAATGGAATGGAGAATATGTGAAGAAAAATGAAAAGCCAATTTCTTTGTCCAGAAATCAACCGTTTCTAAATTATTTTCATCTAATGACCTTCTAATCATTTGAAGATCTTTATTAGCAGCCTTTACAGCCCCTCCATGATGAAATGTGTAATGAAGATGCAACGTTTCAGCATCCATATATGGCTCCAAAAAGTTTTCAGCATAAGGTAAAGTCTGTTGAATAAAAATTCCATTGGCATCTGCTAATTTGTCAATACCTCCATCACTTATGGAGGCTGCAAGCAATGAGTTCGCAGGCAAAATACTTGCACCACCAATTATTAAGCTGTTGTGTAAAAAATCTTTTCGGTTCATAGATTAATAGTTTTAAAATGATGGGTCCAATAGCGTCCTAAACGATAAAAAAGAAAGGGAAGGTATTTAACTCAAAGTTACCTTTGAGGTGCACAAAACACCCCCACCCTTTGATGGTAAACATAACGCTATTTTCTCAAATCATCTCCAAACTAGACCGCTAAAAATTAAACAGTTACCAGAACAAACCCAGGGATTATAGCATTTTTAAAGCCTACTATTTCTGCTTATTACAAAGTCTGGGACAGCAAGCGGACTTCAAACGGATCAAGTTCAGGATCAAGTCCAAGATCTTCCTGTTGGATTCCACCACCATTAGTCTGTGTCTTTCCTTATTCGATTGGGCAAAATACAAAACAGCGAAAGGAGCTGTTAAAATGCACACGCTGCTGGATTATGATGGTCATTTGCCGGCCTAAGTAAACATCACCGATGGCAAGACAGCAGATAATAAAGATACCTATGATGTACCCTTGCATGGAGCCTAAAAGCTCCTAATTCTATCCTCTTTTTTATGGACTCTAAAAATCTCTTTTTACCGTGGAAAGAGGACTCCTTTTATAGTGTAAAGAAAATTAGTTAAACATGGTTTAATTATTGATAGCAAAAATCAATTTATACTATTAATATTAATGAACCTTAAACAGTTAATTTATCTATGGACTTTAAAGATCAAGTATTGCAGCTAGGTGGCCGCGTAGAAAAACTTACCCCTCAAATTGCTACTGAAGAAGCTACTAAAAACGCCCTAATCATGCCTTTTATTCAGTTACTCGGTTATGACGTATTCAATCCATTTGAAGTGAATCCTGAGTTTGTAGCAGATTTAGGAATAAAAAAAGGCGAAAAAGTTGATTATGCTATCATGAAAGAGGGTGAACCTATCATTCTAATCGAATGCAAACACCACCTTGAAAATCTTGAACCACACAACTCTCAATTATTCCGATACTTTCATTGCACCAAGGCAAAGTTCTCTATTCTAACCAATGGCATTCATTTTAAATTTTACACTGATTTGGTGGAGGCCAATAAAATGGACGAAAAACCATTCTTTGAATTTAATATTGCTGAAATCAAAGAAACACAAATCGAAGAATTAAAGAAGTTCCATAAGTCTTATTTCAATATTGAGAACATTTTCAATACTGCAAGTGAACTTAAATACATGAACCAATTAAAATCCTTGATTTCTGTAGAATTCCTTAACCCAAGCGAAACCCTGGTAAGGCATTTTGCAAAACAGGTTTATCCTAGCATCGTTACTCCAAAAATTCTTGATCAATTCACCCAGCTCACCCGGAAATCGATCACTCAACATATCAATGATTTAATAACAGACAGGTTTAAATCGGCAATAAAAAACGAAGAAAAAGAAATGAATGGTGAAAACACACCTTCGATTATTCCGCCAAATGAGGAAGGGAAAATTGTAACGACAGAAGAAGAATTGGAGGCATTTTTTATTGTAAAATCAATTGTAAGATCAAAGATTGGCAGTCATCGGATTGTTCACAGAGATGCACAGTCGTACTTTGCAATTCTTCTAGATGACAATAACAGAAAACCGATATGTAGATTGTATTTCAATGGAAAGAAAAAGTACATAACAACATTCAATGAAGAAAGAAAAGAAATTAAAAGTGAAATTGGTTCATTAGATGACATTTACAACTATTCGGACTTAATTTTAAAATCCATTGATGTTTATTCAAAAAATTAATTCATTCCTATGTGAAAAGACCAGCATCATCGATTGATAATGCTGGTCTTTTTATGGAGCCCAAAAACTCCTTTCTTTCAGATTCGCAGTCACCCGTCCTTGCCAATCGCTAGTACTTCCTGTCCTCTTGTCCTTCAAACGGGGGACTTTTGAATTTTAACAGCTGCCTCTTATAACCGCAATTCATCCTTGCCGGCAATTGTTTATTTCAGCAGCTCATCAATAGCTTTTGTAACTTCTTTTTCTGAAGGCATTGGTGCGTCCATATCAACAATCTTAAAATCCTTATCAATTAATAAAGTACGTGGGATGCCTACAATATTATAAGCCTGCAATTTAGACCTGTTAATGAGCCATTGACAGCCATCTGCATTCCGGTTTTCCACACTTTTCTTCCACAGGTCTTCGCTATCATCAATTGATAAAGAAACGAAAACCACAGCTGGGTTATCTTTATATTGTGCTTTTAGGTTTTCAAAATGAGGCATTTCCTGCATACAGGGACCGCACCAGGTAGCCCATAAATCAACATAAATCACTTTTCCCTTCAAGCTGCTCAAATTCACTTTATTTCCAGCCAAATCAATAGCTGTAAAATCAACAGCTGTGTCTCCCTTTCCAAAAGCCATGAGCTGCCGCAGCATTTTATCGGCGGCATTTTTATAGGCAGGGGTTGTAATTTCCGACAATTTGGTTTTGAAGGATGCCAGTTGTTGCTTATTACCTAGTTTTTGCATTTTCCCAACCATCTCACTGGCCAGGTACCAATCTTTAATTACCTGAACATCATATGGTTTCCCACCCTCCTTTACAATTTCTTCGGCAATATCACGATAAACCACCAGTTTCATAAGCGAGGCATCCGTAAACCCTTTGGCATACTCCTTTACCTTCGGTAAAATCGCCTTATTATAAGCCTCAGAGAATTTTTTTGCCTCTTCATTCTTCAATTTCAGTTTACCGATACTGTAGGATTCTCCGACATACAGACTATTGATCAAATCAGCCTTAATACGTGCATTTTCCAGTCGCCTGAATTCGGCAGATACACTGGTAAGTGATGCCAATTGTTGAGTACGCTGCAGGGCTTTTTCCTCAACAGCGGCTATGGTAGCAGCCGGGCTGTCCTTAACCTGCCTGCCTGCCTCTATAAAAGATCCTCCTTTAGGAAAGGGCGTGTTTTTCATGTAATTATTTGCAGCAGCCCCCTTTCCTTCAAAAGAAGCTTTTCGGGGATCTCCCTTATCTATCAAAACGGTTAAATCATCGCCCGGAGAAAGATAAAGTGCATTTCGGCCCAACCTATAATAATTGGGTGCAGTTGCCTTAAACTTTAGGCTAAAATTACCATTTGCATCGGGCACTATCATCCGGTCTGAAGAGGGAGGCAACAGGTATTGAAACTCCGACATATCCTCAACTTCTACCTGATTGCTAAAGCCCTCCAACTGACCCTTCAACGTAATCCAACCTGCCTTTTGTTGTGCTGATGCACTAATGGTGGTTAGTACTCCAAAACAAAATAAAGCGATAAATATTCTAGTTATTTTCATTTCCAGCTGTTTTAGTGCCATTTGACAATAGAGTATTGATCATTAACTCCAGTTCATCCTCATTGTCTCCATCCGTTCTGAAATTAGAGAAGATAAGTCGGCCATCCTGGTCGATAAGGAAATTCACGGGTGCTGCTCTCCCGTTATCCAAATTCCCTTTTTCTCTGCCTTTTACATCCTCCAATGGTGTAAAGCTATAACCACTGCTTTTCATAAAGGGAACTACGTAGTCGTTTTGTTCGGATGCGATATTGATGCCGACATAAGCCAAATCCTGGCCTTTAAATTTTCTGACCACGTTTTCAAAATGAGGAAATTCACCACGGCATGGGCCGCATCCCGGAAACCAGTAGGTAAGCAATACCACTTTACCTTTGTAATCGGCCAGTGATTTATTACCGGTATTAAGGTATTGTTTTAAGGTAAAAGGAGTGGCTGGTTTAGCTAAAGCACTTAAACGCTTCCAAATATCAGCATCAACCTGACCACTATTTTTACCCAGCTCGTTTCCATAAGTTGTTATTACCGATTTTAGTTTAGGGGAAGGGCTTTTGGCAAATGCCACGATCAGGCTATCATAGGCCGCGCTGGTTTTACCTGCAATATGATCAGCCTCGGCTTTTAGCAAAAGTAGTTCTTTGTTAAAGCCACTGTATCTAGGAAGCTTAACCTGACTTAAAAGAGCCTGGGCCTCGTTTGCTTTTTTCTGACTCATTAATTTCCTTGCTTCAACCAGGTTTTGAGCCTGCACGGCAAGATTTGTCCATTCCTTGTCATCCTTTTTATCCTTTTTCATTTCCTGTGCCAACTCAACTGCCTTTTGAGGATTCTCAGAAAGGAGGATATTGAAATAAGAAGACATCCCGCTTGACGACCAATTGAATTTAGCAGGCGAATAACTGGTACGTAAAAGCTCAAAATACTTCATTTTATCCTCAACATTCTTTGATCTGGCTCCAAGCCAGTATAAGGCCTGCGCTCCCCTTTCATGCTCAGGGAATTTTTTAGCAACAGCAAGGCTCAAGGCTACATATTTTGCCGGATCAATCTCACTGAACGAATAAGCATAGTAAAAAGCAAATCTGGGGTCTGACGGATCAGAAGCTACTGCCTTTGCCAGGTAATCTCTACCTGCAGCAAAATCGCCCCAACGTTCAGCATCAATCCATAAGCCTCCCCAGGCTTCTGTAAACTTCGGATTAAGTTCTACCGCCTTTAACAAATAAGGCTTGGCTTTGGGGCTCTCCTGATCTTCATAGGCTTTTCCCAGAGCGTAAGGAACCGCAGCAGATTTTGGATATTTCTTCATCCACTGGGCGTATTGCTTTTCAAGCTCCGTACTTTCAAACCCCACAGCATTGATATAAGCCTGATGTACCTTAAGGCTATCAGGAGTTTTCTCTACTGCCGCACGGAGTATTGCTAATTCGGCCTTATCGGTAACAGTTGCAGATTTCGTATGCTGTGCAAATCCTTTAGATATATTGATCGAAAAAATGATGGCAAGGGTTAGGATCCCGCCAAGTTTTATTTTATTTAAGTTCATGATTATTTTTTAAAGGATAAAAGGAGGCTGCCACATAAGCCTAATGACTGGCATGTGCCTAGAGACAGCCTCTAAAACATTTTTAATTAATAGCTATTTTGTTCAATAGCACTGTTACTCGAAATAATTTCGGTACGAGGAATTGGAGCCGCATAGCGTCTCGAGTTTTTAGGCAAGGTATAGGTTTTAGCTGTTTCACTAAACGACACCGAAGAAGCCGTAAAAGGATAAAACGATCTGGTTAAAACCACATCATCATTCGGATCATCATTATTATTATACCTGCGGATATCAAACCAGCGCTGAACGAAGGGCATTTCACGCCTTCTCTCTTCAATCACCTTTTTAATAGCATCGTCTTTACCCGAAGCTACAAGGTTGACCCATGCACCCGGCTTCAGACGTTTGGCCCGTAATATATTAAGAGTAGCCATAGCCCCGCTCGGGTCATTTGACCTGGCTTGTGCTTCTGCTTTGGTTAACAATACTTCGGCTACGGTAGGACCGGAAGGAATTTTGTCTTTAAAAAAGAAAATGTATCCTGGGTAATCGTAAGAGGGCTTTGTCATACCTCTATCATATGAATAACCTTCAACCATATGATATTGATACCTTAGGTCATGGTCTTTATCATACAGGTTAAGCAAATCCTGACTAGGTATGTACCACCATGAACCATGGTTCAGCATCCTGAAATATAAAAACTCCTTCCATCCAACCATATCGGTCTGATCTGTTTGGTTATCATGAGTATATGGATACTTTAGCACCACGGTTTGTGCTGTTGGCGTACCGGAGTTAATGGTGATAGACTGATCTTTCCCATACTTCATCTCCGTATTGTAATCCACCAGTGTGCTATACTCTGCCAGCGCCGCGTTAGCATGCTCAATAGCCTTAGCATTGTTGTTACGGTTTAAATAATAGCGTGCTGCAAAAGCATTTACTCCTGCTTTACTTGCCCTCCAATGGCGCCTGCCATTTTGAATTAAGCTTACTGGTGTTTTTAAGGCTTCAACCAAATCAGCTTCAATTAACTGATACACCTTCTCCAGGGGCTGTCTGGCTAATGGCTCCTCAAAACTGGTAGAGGTTTTTATAGGAAGCCCTGCCTCATTCTTATTCTGTTCGGTATAAGGTAGGCAATAGGTATTTGCCAGTTCCCAATAGCTGTATGCCCTTATAAAATGTGCATCCGCTTTAATAATGGCCTTTTCAGCATCCGTTCCGGTAACCTTATCAACATTGTTCAGCGCCAGGTTTGCCGTAAAAATCTTCTTGTATTCACCACTCCAAAAACTCTCCCTGGTATCATCAGGCAGGTATTGCGTATCCCAAAGCATAAATTGGAATGTTGCCATGGATGAAAAAACTCCCCGGCCTGCATTGTACAGATCAGTGGTTAAACCATAATCATCGGTACTGTAAATATTCGTCCTACTCTCTTCTGTATAAAAACTATTCTGGTTGTTTAGCAACGCATCTAACTGGGCTGTGGTCTTTACCACCAACGAGCTGGTTTTTGACGGAGGTTCCTCTAAAAATTTCTCACACGAAGGAAGTAAGAAGGTAATTGTCGCTAAACACAAATATTTTGCAATGAATTTATATGTATTATTCATGATCTTGCTAGTTAAAATTCACACTTTAAACCTAATGATAACCTTGGTTGTGGCTTTAACGTCCCCATCGGATACTCAGGATCTTCACCTGCATTATTTGACACCAGGGTAAATAAATCGTTGCCTTGTGCAAACACCTGTAAACGACTCATATTAAACCTGGTTAACAAACGGTTAGGTATGTTATAGCTTAAGCTCACCTCCTGCATCCTGATGTGCGAAGCACTTTCTATCAAATAGCTTAAGCTTTGGTGAAAGCGATCCCAGAAATAATATCTTGGCTCTATTAAGTTTTGAGGAAGGGGCACAATATTCATCGCATCACTATTCATCACCTCCGTAATCTTCTTGTTTGGCAATACCCTTCCGGTCCAGGTTGGCGGATAGTTGAAGCCCATTCTCTGGAACTTATGTCCGAATTTACCAGTTATAATAAACGATAAATCGAAATCATAGATTTTAAAAGAGTTGATGAATCCAAGGGTATATGGGGCCACTGCAGTTCCCATATTCAGCAGATAATTCCTTCCATCGCCGGGCGTAAAAGCGCCAAAATCATATAATGTACCATTTGCGCCATAAACCATAGGCTGCTTATTTTGCATACCGGCATATTTAAACCTCCAAAGGGAGTTTGCATCCATACCTTCAACATACGCCCCAGTTCCACCGGCGGTAAGTGTTGATGCGGCATAATTAGCTACAAACAGGTTGGTAATTCTGTTCCTGTTATAAGAGAAATTAAGGTTTCCTCGCCAAACAATGTCATTATTTTTAATGCTTTGAGAGGTTCCCAGCTCCAGCTCTATCCCCCTGTTATTCATTTCGGCATTGTTTAGTTTTTGACTGGTGGTTCCGTTTACTGCCGGAATAGACAATGTGGCAATCAGATCTTTGCCAGATTTGTTGTATACATCAACCTTTCCGTATAGTTTTCCCTGAAATAAGGAATAATCTAATCCTAAATTCCATGTACCCGTTTTTTCCCATCTTAAACTTGGGTTACCAAAGCTGGATACTGTTGCAGTAATGTCGCCGGTATAGGTATTAGGAATTGCACCCATGGCAATTAATGGACGGAAAGAGGTACTTCTGTCAACGTTCCCATTATAACCGTAGGTTGCTCTTACATTTAACCTGTCTAACCATAAAATACCCTGCATAAAACTTTCCTTACCGAGCTGCCATCCTAAGCCTAACGACCAGAATGGTGCGTAACGGTACGATGGATCTTCTGTGATCAGATTGGACGCATCGGTACGGACACTTCCTGACAAGGTATATTTATCCTTAAAGGTATAAGCTGTATTAGCGAATAAAGAGAAATATCGCTCAGTGCCATAGCTGTAGCTATTGGAATAACCAAAGGTTTGGTTACTACCCAGCCAATTTTTGATAGGGAAAAATGTACCTCCCGGCCCATTGGGCAAAGTACCTACGCTAAGTGTTTGCTCGTTGAAGCCGTAAGTAGTTGGGTTCCCAAATGTTTCAGCGATGATATTGTTGATTTCTGAGCCCCCTGCAAAATTCACTTCATGTTTTTCTCCAAACCTTCGGTTAAAGTTTAACTGGTTCCTGAAGTTATAAGTCTCTGTTCTTACTCTGTTCTGGTTCAGCACTCCCCCTTTGGGCAAGTTTAAGGTAATCTTATTGGTTACCTGATCCCATGTAACCGCTGTATTCACCGCATTTCTTACCTGGAATGTATTATCATTAAAAATACTTTTATTAGAAGTATTAAACAGCTCATACTGAACCTTGCTATCGAATGAAAGACCTTTAATAATTTTGAATCTCAAACCTGCTTGCAAACGCGTGTTCAGCTGTTCAGAAGTAACTTTTCGATTGGCGATCTCCTGAATGGGGTTGTAAGTCCAGTCAGCATAAGGGAACCGAGTTGTTGGCACGAAACGGTTTAAAATAGGTTTATAATACCTGGAGATATCGGTAAGAGACCCGTCATCATTCCTTAGCATTTCGTAGGGAGCAATAGCTTGTATGTCACTCAGAGCAACGCCATTATTATTCACCTGATTATAATTTGCTAAAGCAGCGAAATTAAACTCCATCCATTTGAAAACATCCGTTATACCTCTATAGTTAAAGGTGTATTTTTTGTTAGTTGTTCCCTTAAAGTTTGATTTGGTATCTTCATAAAGTAACGACATATTGTTACTCATTTTTCCAGAAGAGCCTGACAGGGTCAAATTGTATTGCTGGGTTAAGGGGTTTGTCAATAACTCATCAGCAATCTGGTCCTTATTGCTTTGATTTCGGTATTTAGCTAAACTTGCATCGCGCTCATCGGCTGTAATAAAACCCAGCAAATATTCATTTAATGCCGTAGTACCCGGCGACCATTGATAACCAACATAAGAAAGCGAACCAGGGTTGGTCTGTGCACTCCAGTTTCCAAATGATTGCATTTCATAGTCAATAGTTTGAGCAGAAGTAGCAAGAGGGTTTACATAATCAAGATTAAGTTTACTTGCAACTTTAACAAATGATGAAAAATCAACCTTAAGAGGCATCCCTCTTTTAGCTATCTTAGTTACCACTACAATCACTCCATTAGCTGATTTGGCCCCCCAAATGGATGCGGCAGCAGCATCTTTCAGAATGGTAACACTCTCAATATCATTAGGATTTATGGTACTAAAATCTCCCTGTATAGGAAATCCATCAACCACTACCAGTGGTCTTGCATTTAATGGATTCAAACTGGTCTGCCCCCTGATCTCAAATTTTGGATTACCATCAGCATCTAAAGTGGCCTGCATACCCGCCGTAGTTCCAATCAACCTTTGCGCAATATTGGTAGTTGGTTTATCAAGCTGATCTTTTGAAACCACATTAAAGGCGCCTGTTGCCCTTTCTTTAGAAAGTGTTTGATAACCAGTGCTTACTATAGTTACTTTTTCTAATTCAGAAGGGGAAATAGCCATAGTAATTGTAAAGTCACGTGTCTTTCCTACATTAACTTCTTTGGTTTTGTATCCAATGAAAGTGATCACCAAAACGGAACTTTCGTCAATATTCTTGAGCGCAAATTCACCTTTAGCATCAGTGTTAGTCACTTTGCTACTACCTTTAACTAAAATTGTAGCACCGGTAAGAGGCTGGCCAGTTTCATCAAATACGCGACCCTTTATATCCACAGTTTGAATAAGCTCTACCAGGTTTTCAGGCAAAGATTTTTCCTTTACAATAACTGTATTTTGCAGAATGGTATAGGTAAATGGTTGATCCTTGAAACAAAAATCAAGCACTTCTTCTAGTTCTGCATTTTTAACATTCACGGTTACCCGATTAGCATTTTTGAGAAGGTTAACATTATAAATAAAATCGTAACCGCTTTGAGCTCGAATGTCTTTAATGATTAAGTTGAGGGCAACATTATTCTTATTAATGGTAATTTTTTGTGCAAATCCATTTGCACTTACCTGAAGAAATGAAATAGTTAACAGTATAATAATCAGCCTCACAACCAACAATATTTTATTTAGCGCACAAGAATAATAAACACGCCGAATACTTGTATAAATATTCATACATTTACATGGATTGGGTTAGTAAAATTTTGTTTAAATCATTATTTTTTCCCGAAAGTTTCAGGAATTAAGCCCATCATTAGCCAGGAGTGGGTCGAAGCATTTCCTGGCTATTTAAGCTTATCGTTAAAGAATTATTTCATAACGATAACCCTCCTTCCTTCAATTTTGAAATGAACATTACCAGCAGCCTCAATTACCTTCAACACATCACTAATGCTTTTTGAACGAGAGATTTCTGCAGCAAAGACTAGTTCAGGGGATATTTTGGTTTGGTAAATAATATCTACATCATACCATCGAGAAAGCTTAGTAAGTATGCTTTCCAAACCTTCATTAAATTTAAAGTATCCGTTTTTCCAGGCAATTACTTCTTCAAGATCTACACCTTGATTGATTTGTATTGAATTGCCTATTATATTGATTTGCTCACCCGGCTTTAATATTTGTGTATTGCCAGTTGATTTTGCAATCACTCTAACCGAACCCTCTAGCAAAGTAGTTTTAACAAACTTATCATCAGGATAATTGCTAATGTTAAAATGAGTGCCTAATACCTCTACTTCTTGACCTTCGCTTTCAACAATAAAAGGATGGACCTTGTCTTTTGTTACTTCAAAATAACCTTCTCCTTTAAGCTTTACCTTACGCACCCCTCCTTCCATTAGAGATGCAGAATAAGTTAAACTCGAAGCAGCGTTAATCCAAGCCTTGCTTTTATCGGGTAATATTAAGATATAGGTTTGACCATTAGCTGTGGTTAGCGTATTGACTCTGTTAATATCATTTTCATCTGCTTTAACTTCATACACCAGCTGTCCTTCTGCATTCTTAGAGATACTAATACCTGCTTCCTTCGCTAATTCTCCTTTAATGGCATTTGTTAGATTAATCTTTTTGCCATTAGAAAGTGTTAAGGTTGCACCAACTTTACCTGGTACAATATCAACTTTACTAGCTGTCTGTAAAGTTGGATTGGTAAATTTGCTTTTATAGTAAATAAGCCCAACACCAACAATAATAGCAGCTGCTGCTGAAATGGCTGCAATGCGTAGCCAAAGAATATTATTTTTCTTTTGAACAGGTTTACTGCCTTCAAATATTTTATCAAGTATCAAATCCTTTTGAGCTGTAGTTATTCCTTTCTCATCCTGATAATCTTTTTTAAAGGCTTCAACAAGCAGTATTTCCAAATCTGCAATGTAAATAGGATCATTTACATAATCCCAAAGCTCATCTTTTTCCAGCGTTGTGGCTTTGTCCTCAAAATACAGATCTAGCAAAACTTGCAGTCTTGAATTGGTATCTTTCATTCGTATTCAAACTAAACTAGAGTAATTTAACCCTATATTAATACAGACACCATTTTTAAATGGCTAGGGTTAGTACCCTTCAAAAAAAACATTCAACTAATTAATTATCAGTGATTTTAATTTAAAAAAAGAAAGTAATAAAGAGAGTCTTTATAAAGCAGCAGTCACTTAATTTGACTTAAAAAGAGTAATAATGAGAAGTGGGTAGAAAATGGCATTCTTTGCAAAATGTTCCCTTATCTTTTGAAGCGCCTTTTTCATATGTGCACGTACTGTTTCAATAGAAATATTCATCTGATGGGCAGCTTCTTCATATTTTAATCCCTCAATATGACAAAGTTGATATACTTTTCGTTGTTGCGGAGCCAACAAATCCAGAGCTTCATTTAGAATTTTCAAGGAATCGTTGTAATCTAGTTTTTGCTGAGTAATATCAAAGATTGTTGTGTCTACAAAATCATCTGAATTAATTGATGAATTCAAAGAAGGTTTTTCTTTTCTGGCAATTTGCCGAATGACATTCAGAGAATGATTACGGACAATCCGTGTTAAGTATCCTCCAAAATTATCCAACTCCGTTAACCTTTCCCTTAAAGTCCAAACTTTAAGAAATACATCCTGTACGATTTCCAAAGCGATTTCTTCGGACTTGGACAGTTTTTTACTAAATATAAAGAGGTGATGATGGTAGTGATTAAAAAGAATCGTAAAAGCACGCTGATCCCCTCCTGCAATTTTTGCAAGCAAATCGCTTTCATTAGGAAGGGGATTTAAAGCCATTAATGAAATAATTGATTGATTAGGTTATAATTAGATTGAGGACAATTATATACAATTAATTCGAAAATTGGCACTCTACTCATACTAACGTGCTTTAATATCGTTTTTTTTAAAAAAAACCGGCAGCATTTATTGCATGCCGGCTGTTATGAAAGATTAGGTTAAAAAAACAATTTTATTTTGGTACGTTGACTTTTATTGATATTGAAACTAACAGCTAAAAACAACATAGCCCTTTTTTAAACTGACAATATTTTTAAGAGAAAGGGTTAGTCCGCTTCTAAATAAAATTTTAAAAAACTGATCATCAGGATTTTATTTTTAACATTAAGAAAGAGGGTTTATGAAAACATAAGTAGTTGAATTTTTATTTCTGATGAACTTAATAAAATTAAGCGATATGGAAGGAGAGGCAGAAGGGCACTTTAAAGCATCCTTTTTCATCAATCAGTGTTCAAATCTCCTATCCTTGTGTAAGGCCAGCAAACCTCTATATTCAATTCTCAATACTCAATACTCTTCATTAATTCTTCATTACCATGCTTTTAATTTGGATAATAATCAACTCCGATTAATATGTCTGAATCGAAACTACAGGTATTTCAGACCCCAAATTCCAAACGTTGGATACGTTTTCTGTGGGCCTTAAGGTTATCAATATTCTTCCTTCTCTTATTAGGAATTACCTTCGGAATTGCTCTTTGGAGGAGTTCCGGAACAGTGTTACCAAGGCTGATCAATAAAAATCTGGCATATAAAAAAATTCTTAACCCCGATGATCCGATTATGTTCAGGAATGAACAAAATCAATCCTATAAAAAACTAAAAGACAAACTTTTCTATTCAAAACCACGAGAAATAAAGATGCACCCGCATTACAAAAATGCCCATGCACAACCCATGGCCATTAGGGCTGCTTATTATGTCAACTGGGATGCCCAATCATTTGCCTCACTCAAAAATCACATTGAGCAAATGAATATGATCATGCCCGAATGGTTCTTTGTAACAGATACATCCGATGTGGTTCAAACGAATATTGATGATGCGGCACTGGCGCTGATGAAAAAACACAAAGTGTCTATTCTTCCCATGATATCCAACTTCAGCAATGAAAAATGGAATGGAGCAAATGTGCACCGGATCATCAGCTCGCCCCAAAAACGACGCGTGTTTATTGCCAGTGTGGTTGACGCTTTAAACAAGTATAAATTCCAGGGGGTAAACGTCGATTTTGAGGATTTAGTTGAAACAACAGACGCCAATTTAATTGCATTCCAGAAAGAACTTTATAAAACATTACATGCCAAAGGTTTTTTAGTTACTCAAGATATTCCTGCTGATAATTCGGATTATAATCTCAAAGCAGTTGGCAATTATAACGATTACGTATGCTTAATGGCCTACGACCAGCATTACTCAACCAGCAAACCGGGTCCTATCGCTCAGCAGCATTGGATTGAAACTGCAATCAGTGAAACAAAAGATAAAATCCCGGAGGATAAAATCATCCTGTGCCTGGCGGCTTATGGTTATGATTGGGCCAAAGACAGTGAGGGCCAGGACATAACTTACCAGGAAGCCTTAACTACGGCGGCCGAGTCAGAAGGAAAGATTAAATACAACAATGATGATTACAACCTCTCCTACACGTATGCAGACGATGCAGATGTAGCGCACCAGGTTTTCTTTACCGATGCCGCCACCGATTTTAATGACATGATCACCGCCCGTGATGCCGGTTTGGCTGGTGTTTCACTTTGGCGGCTGGGTTCAGAAGATCCCAGGATATGGTCCTTCTATAAAAAAGATTTCAACGACCCCAAAGTTCAACTTTTTGACCAGGACCAAATGCAGAATTTGAAGGGAGGAACATCCATCGATTATCTTGGTGAGGGTGAAGTGCTCGATATATTAAGCAGTCCGCAGAACGGGCATATAAAAGTAACTTTTGACAATAAAAACAACCTGATCTCCGAACAGCAATATGAAAAGCTGCCCACTTCTTATGTGGTAAAAAAATTCGGAATCGGCAATAAAAAGATACTCTTAACCTTTGATGACGGTCCGGACGAGAAATACACGCCGGCAATTTTGGATATTTTAAAAAAGGAAAACGTCCCTGCTTCGTTTTTTATGATCGGCCAAAATGCCGAAAACAATATTCCGCTGGTCAAAAAGATTTATAAAGAAGGATACGAAATAGGCAATCATACCTTTACGCATCCCAATTTGGCGTTGATGCCTCCTGAGCGCCAGCGGTTGGAACTGAATGCAACCCGCAGGCTGATTGAATGCATTACCGGCCATTCAACTGTGTTATTTCGCCCTCCGTTTAATGCCGATGCCGAGCCCCAAAGCTTCGCCGAAATTGAACCGGTGGCGATGAGTAAAAAAGATCATTACATTACCGTGGGAGAATCTATTGACCCCCGGGACTGGGAACAAGGTGTTTCGGCCGATACCATTTACCAGCGTGTAATTGAGCAACAAAATCTGGGTAGCATCATCCTATTACATGATGCCGGCGGCGACCGGACGGCAACCATTCAAGCGCTGCCGCGAATTATCCATTACTTTAAAACCAAAGGATATAAGTTTATTACCATTGCTGATTTGCTAGGCAAAAAACGTGATGAATTAATGCCGCCTTTAAGCAATTCAAAAGATTTGATGCTGTCAAAAGTGAATTATCTGCTTGCAGCGATTATGTTCTATTTTCATCATGCTGTGGAAGCCGTATTTGTCTTGGGAATCATTCTTTCAATAAGCAGGATGATCCTCATTGGAGTGCTGGCTTATCTGCAAAAAAGAAGAAAAACCACCAACAGTAGTTTGCAACCGGGGGTAAGTATTATTGTTCCGGCATACAACGAAGAAGTGACTGCGGTAAAAACCATTACCAATCTATTAAAAACGGATTATCCCGACTTTGAAATCATCTTCGTGGACGATGGCTCGAAAGATAACATGTACTCCATTGTCGACAGCCACTTTTGCAATAACCAGCAAGTTACCCTGCTGACCAAACCCAATGGAGGCAAAGCCTCGGCATTGAACTTTGGTATTTCCTATGCCCAATACGACTATGTAATATGTATTGATGCAGACACTCAGCTTAAACCCGATGCAGTTGCCCAACTGATGAAAAAATTCAGCAGCGAAGAAGTGGTGGGTGTTGCCGGTAATGTAAAAGTTGGCAACGAGTTTAACCTGCTTACCAAATGGCAATCGATTGAATATATTACGGCGCAGAACTTTGACCGCAGAGCCTTCGATCTCTTGAATTGCATTACAGTAATCCCCGGCGCTAACGGTGCGTTTAAAAAGTCAGCTTTAATTAAAGCCGGTATGTTTACCCACGATACTTTGGCTGAAGACTGTGACCTAACCATTCGCCTGTTAAAGAATGGCGGCAGGGTTGTATATGCGCCAAATGCCATTGCCGTTACCGAAGCGCCTGAAACGCTTAAAATGTTCTTGAAACAGCGCTTCCGCTGGAGCTTTGGAACTATGCAATCCTTTTGGAAACACCGCAATGTATGCTTCAATTTTAAGTATAAATCATTGGGAATGGTGGCCATGCCGAATCTGCTGATTTTCCAGATATTAATGCCCTTGATCTCCCCTCTTGCCGATTTATTGATGGTGTATGCCCTGCTCAGCGGAGGAGCCGCCTATGTATTGGGTTATTATTTAATTTTCGTTCTGGTGGATGCTTTGGGAGCAGCAATTGCATTTTCTTTTGAAAAAGAACCAATTTTCAAGCTTTGGCTATTGATTCCGCAGCGATTCTTTTACCGGCAACTGATGTATTTTGTTTTATTAAAAGCCTGGTTGAATGCCATCAAAGGTGAATTGATGAGTTGGGGTGTGTTAAAACGAAGCGGCAGTGTGGAACTGACTGTTGATTGAGTTATGGAAATTTCATCAAGTCATATTTTTTCACCACAATATCTCTTTTGTTTTGTCGATGGGTGTCGTCTTAGGTTATTTGTCTTGGTTAGACACTTCACCTCCCATTGCGGAAATACTTTGTTAGCGATTCATCGTTATTGTCCGTCCACTGTGTAATTCAGTTCAGTTACCCCGCAAGTAAATTGCCGAGTAGTCAATAGATTTAATTTTATTTTGTCTTTGATGTCTACAAACAATGGAATGCCTCGTCCAAGAATAATTGGATTAACAAATAGCCAGTAGCCGTCAATTAAGTTCTGTTGAATAAGTGAATGTGTTGCTGTCGGGCTACCAAAAAGTAAGACGTCTTTACCTGCTTGTTGTTTTATTTCATTTATTCTGTCGGAAAGGTTGTCGCTAATAATTTTTGTGTTAGTCAGACCCGCATCTTTCATTGTTTTTGATAAAACAACTTTGTGAACTTTATTATACCACTTTGAATGTTCAATGTCGTGCTTGGTCGCTGTAGGCTTGTCCCCTGCACTTGGCCAGTAATTTTCCATCATCTGATAAGTTACTCGACCATATAATGCAGTGTCACCTTCGCTTATCCGTTTACCGACATAATCAAACAGTTCTTCATCAACTTTAATCCAGTCCATTTCTCCGTTCGGTCCAGCTACAAAACCGTCAAGTGATATGTGCATAAATGAAATTATTTTTCTCATAGGGTTCTATTTTTTATGGTTGTCTATGGTTTGTTACAACTTGCCGAAGGCGCAATGAAAACACCTGCGTTTTAGTCCGCCGTACGTAATTAATTAGTTGTAAGAACAACGTCACACGTCGCCCGCAGTGACGGCAAGCCTGTCTTAGCGGCAATTATCTTTGTTTTAAGTATATGTGTCTAATATTATTTAATCCAGAATCTCTTTCATCAATGTCAAACTTATTGATATCTTTTATTAAAGGCAGTAATTTTGGAAATCCATAATTTCTTGGATCGAAGTCAGGTTTCTTTTTAAGAATGTAGTTTCCTAAACTTCCCAAAAATGCCCAACCTGTTTCGTCCGCCAAATCATTGACACTTTCTGTTATAATTCTAATCGTTTCGGCATCTACTTTACTAATTGGCTCTTCCTTTTTGGTTTTTGTAGTCACCTTAGTAATACTTGCTGTTTCTGTACTTGCTGTCTTTAGGATTTCTATGTAGATAAATTTATCGCAAGCAGAAATGAAAGGCTGTGGTGTCTTCTTTTCTCCAAAACCAATTACTGTCATTCCTGCTTCTCTAAGTCTTGTAGCTAATCTAGTAAAATCACTATCACTTGAAACAATACAAAAACCATTTACTTTCCCAGAATAAAGAATGTCCATAGCATCAATTATCATTGCACTGTCACTAGAATTCTTTCCTGTTGTATAGCTGTATTGTTGAATAGGAGTGATAGCATTTTCCAGAAGAACATTTTTCCAGCCAGCAACAGTCGGCTTGGTCCAATCAGCATAAATTCGCTTGATTGTTGGAGTTCCATTTTTAGCAATTTCTTCAAGCATTTCTTTTACAGTTGAATAAGGAACGTTGTCTGCATCAATTAATACTGCTAATTTATCTTCTGTCATTTTGATGATGGTTATTTTTACGCTAACGTTTCATGGCTTGCCGAGCGGCGCGAAGAAAATCGCTCGTCGCCAGCGCGGTTTCTTGGGCCTAGATTTGTTAAGTTAGTAAATTTTTTAATTTTAAATTATTCAGCAATTCTTCAAATTCGTCATTTGTTACTGCCCCAATTTCTTGTAGCCATTTGTAATTATGTATTTGTGTTTCCTCGTTTAACGTTGGGTCTATAAGAGCATATTTTGTCTTGTAATAGCTTTTAATAGCCGTCTGTAAAGAGTTAATAAAATTATCTACAGTTTCCCTGTCGGGATTCGATCCATTTAATTGAAGAACTATTGCCCCTCCTTGAATAAACACCTTGTCTGTCTTTTGGAAAAATGAATAAACGGCACCTGTCCCAAACATTAGCGCTCCGAAAATCCAAAAAAGTAATTGAGGAAATCGAACGCCTTTTTGATATTCGTCAAAAAGCACATAAGTTGCCAGGACTGTTAGGCCTATATAAAAAGGAATTAGAATTAAAATGCTTCTGGTCTGTCTACGGGATAAATCTAACCCTAGATTGTCAAGTTTAATATAGAATTCTTCATATTTATTAATGTTCTTTGTCGTTACAACAATTCTGTCTTTTAAGATTTTGTAATGTTTATAGGAACCAAGTGATTTTTGTAATAGTTCGTCCATTTGAAGTGTTTTTTAATAGGCCCGAGGGTATTTATCTCCGATTACTTAAATTTATAGCTCTTTCTATTCGTGGCCGATTATATCGTTGAAGGAAAATTGGATAAAGGTTTAGTAAGACATTTAATATCAGTAACCACAAAGATTTGAGAACTCCAAATTTGAATGCCACGAAAACATTAAATCCTAGTACTATAAGCAAGATAATTAAGTGACCTAGTTCAGATTTTTTTGTTTGATAATGTAAATTCATCAAAGCTTTGGTGTTTTTTTCTATTGGATTAGATTTTTTATTCAGTCTTTCCCAACCAGTCCAAACCAACAATTTTCTGAAAAAATTTATGCCAAGATATTCGTATATTTTTCCTCTCCGTTCCCACCCCTTTCCATTATAGTAAGAAGAAGTAAACTGGCTTTTTAGCGTTTCAGTAAAACCAAACACGAATGCCATCAACAGGAAGTTCAGAGCCCACGCGAACGAAAAACCATCCATTCCAATATAATGAACCAGAGCACTAATTGAGATAATTGTAATTATTGCAATTGAAATTAAAATTAAGTTTTTTTTCATTGATTACTTTTCGTTTAGGATTCTAAGATGTTGTACAACGGGCGGCACTTGCCCATGAAAATCATCCTGCGTTTTTATCGACCGTTGTCTTAAAGTTATTAATTGGTTTGTGATTTCCAAGTTGCACGTCGCCCGTGCTCAAGGGTGTGTTATAAGCCGTGCTGATAATTATATCCTTGAATTATTTGCCGATTTTAATAGGTTCTAAGCCCAACTTCTTTCGCCTTTCATTTACATGTTCTTCGTCATGGATTGGAAAGAGTTTTTGCTTCTGGGTGGATGTATCATAAAATGACTTTGTTCCATATAATTGTTTTTCCCCATTTGCAATTAATACCCTGTCTTTCAAAGTCACGTAATACATCATTGGAATTGTCTTTTTCATTGCTTCAGCTTCAAAAAGAGGGAGATATCTTTCTCTGTACTCCATATCAGCATGCCATGTTATTAAATATGCAGCCATAGCTTCCTCTTCTCCGTATTCTTCTTGTGTTGGCAATCCTATCTTAGCTATTATTTTGGCAGTAAGCACCCGACCAACCCCATCTTTACAGTTTCCTCCTGGTATCTTTTCTTTGTTGGATGAAAAAAATAGAGCAAATGCGCCTAGCCGTGCAGCAATGGAAAGAAAGCGGGTTAACCCAGCAAGCTTATTGTGAAATGATCGGGGTAAAGCGAACTACGTTTGCCAACTGGGTGGCACGATGTAAAGCAAGGACTGAAACAGGTTTTATTGCCATCACTCCCCCAACTGAAGCGGTCTCAGCAACCCTTGAGATCATCTATCCTAATGGCGTACGGCTTAACGCAAGTTCCGCTCCTGTGCATCTCCTTGCTGAACTGATCCGCCTCTACTGATGTTTAGCCTGAACTCTTCTCATCGGTATTTGCTGTACCAGGGACACTGCGATATGCGCAAATCATTCGACGGCTTGTGTGGCTTGGTTGCTTCGGAGCTCAAGGGGAATGCTACCAGTGGGGACGTCTTCGTCTTTCTAAACCGGCAGCGCACCCATATCAAGCTGCTGCATTGGGAACACGGAGGCTTTGTGTTGTACTATAAGCGCCTGGAAGAGGGGACCTTCCCGGCATCGTCCAAAGGGCAGCTGAGCTGGGCGGATCTGGTGCTGATGATCGAAGGGGTCGAGGTGCAAAAGAGTCGACAGTTACGCCGCTACCAAGTATAAAAAAGTGCCTTTTTATTTGCCTAAACGCGGTTTTTTGCTTATTTTCACGTCATGGATATGGCACTGGAAAACCTCTCAAAAGAGAACCTGATTGCTCTTTTGAAGGAGAAAGATACCTCCATTGAAAGGAGAGATGCCGCCATTGAATCCTACCAAAAAATCAACTCTTCCCTTCAGGAAGAGGTCGACTACCTTAAACAGCAGGTTGAGCTTTTCAAGCGAATGCAATTCGGTCAGAAGCGTGAACGCTTCGAAGGCGATCCCGCACAAGGTGTGTTGCCATTTGAAGCTCCGGCAGAAGAAGTGGCCCTTCAGGAAGAAACCATCAAAGAACAGATTACCTATACCCGTAAAAGACAGTCTGCCCATAAAGGCCGCGCCGCCCTTCCGGCTCATTTACCGGTAGAGGAAGTGGAGATCTATCCCCAGGGTGATCTGTCGGAAATGGTATGCATCGGCAAAGAAGTTACTGAAGAGCTGGAGTGTGAACCTGCCCGGTTCTTCATCCGCCGTTATATCCGCTATAAATATGCTGCCAAAAGCGGTGAAGGGGTCACCACCGGAGAGCTTCCCGAACGAGTAATCGACAAGGGCATTCCGGGCGCAGGCCTGCTGGCCATGATCCTGACCGATAAATATGTGGATCACTTGCCGCTGTACCGACAAAAGCAGCGGTTTGCCCGGGAAAACATCCCCATTGCCTCCTCTACGCTCGAAGGCTGGGTCAAACAAGGGCTGGAACGACTCGAACCGCTCTTTGAGCAACTCAAGTTCGACATCAAAGCCAAGGGTTATTTGCAGGTCGATGAAACGACCATCAAGGTGCTAGAAAGTGATAAGAAAGGAGCTTGTCACCTGGGCTGGTATTGGGTGTATCATGCTCCACTGGACGGACTGGTCCTGATGGACTATCAGCCTACTCGCGGTGCAGTAGCTACCAAAGAAATGCTGGCGCACTTTAAGGGGTATCTCCAAAGTGATGGCTACGGCGTATACGAAAAAATAGGCCAGCGGCCCGAGGTCATCCCGGTAGCCTGCTGGGCGCATGCCCGAAGGGAATTTGAACGGGCACTGGAAAACGATAAGGTCAGGGCCGCTAAAGCACTCGAGTTGATCCAGCAGCTCTACGCGGTGGAGCGCAAAGCTAAAGAAGCACAGCTGCCGGCCGATCAACGCAAGCAATTACGTCTGGATGAAGCACTTCCGGTACTCAACGAGCTCGGTAAATGGATCTTCGCCGAGGTAAAAAACACCTTGCCCAAAAGCCAGATTGGAAAGGCGATGCGCTATGCCATGGCACGATGGGATAAGCTCAGCGTGTATCTCCAGGATGGCAGCCTGCAGATCGACAATAATGCCATCGAGAATGCCATACGCCCCATCGCTTTGGGACGCAAAAACTTTTTGTTTGCAGGAACGCATGAGGCTGCTGCGCGGGCGGGGATGATCTATTCGTTCTTTGCCATCTGCAAGAAAAATGAGGTCAATCCTTTCGGGTGGTTAAAATACGCACTGGAAAACATCATGACCATCAACCACAAGAATATCCGGGACCTCTATCCCCAGAACTTTAAGAAATTAACTGAACTTTAAAAGACGGGGTTCGTCGGGCGGATACTTTTGGCAAGAACAATTTGATTTATCCTATCAGTAAAACCGATATATTTCCGAAAATAAGAGTCGGAACTTTTATGCCAATTCTTGTTTAGAGACATCAGGCTATCTCTATACATCTGGTCATTCCTATAGAGATCTTGAAGGAGTTTTTTTATATCACTTTTTGAGTAATTGCTGATATCCATATTCGGCTTAACAATACTGATGGCTGAATCGATCATATCAGTCTTAGTTTGGACAGTGTTAAAATATGGAAATAGTGAAACTGATTCTTTACTTGCTTGAGTGTTACTATTACTCGCATTCTTGGTTTGTCCTTTTGAACATGAGTTAAGAAACAATAATGCTGCTAATAATGAGATTTTATATGTCATAAAAATTTAGTTTCCTGACTTGGGTTTGTTAGTTGTCCAGATCAGCCATGGATTTGTCACAAAAGGGAGCAGGGTGAACTAAGGCATCGATGCCGGCATCAATCGCTTCCCGCCAGGTGGAAGCGCCCATATGACCGATTACTTTCTTTTTGTACTTGTGTGCTTCCTCAATAATTGCTTTTAAGATTTGTGGCGGAACTGTTGCATATATTTTTATGAAATCCACCTTTGCATTCACCTGGCGCCTTACCTCAGCACGGGCTTCCTCCGGAGTATTGACAAGTACTGACATTGTCTTAAATTCAGGGGTAGAAGATTCTATGAGTGGCCCACAGGTAAAAATTCTGGGACCGATCAATCTGTCTGAATCAATAATCTTTTTTAATAAAAGGCCTTCTTCCAGGAAATCTCCTGTTTCTCTTACCGAGGTAATCCCGTAATAAAGCAAACTCCGCACACCCCATTCTGAAGCCTGTTGGTTATATTCCACAGAAGCCTGAGGTACCCCATCTGTCACTTTTATTGTCCGGTAGCTCATGGTAAGATGTCCATGCATATCATAAAGGCCGGGAATAACGAATTTATCATGCGCATCGATTAAAGTAGTAAAATGGTAATTATTTTTCTCACTGGTGTCTTTTATTGCTTCGATCCTGCCGTCATTTATAAGTATGAGTTTGTTCGTTTGAGGCGTGTCACCATTTCCATCAATGAGCGTACCTGCAACAATTCCCATATCATACCTTGAACAAGCGGCAACAAACAACAGTATAGGTGTAAAAGAAATAAAAAGTAGGAATTTATGTTTTAGCATGTGGGCAAGTCTAATCAATTTCATATTTATTAGTCTTGGTTATGAGTGTTATCAGGATGTTGTGCACAACGGTTTTCGGCTTGACGATGTGGCGTTTTTTTTGAACAAAAATTCAATAGAACTCCTAATGTTGAACCTTGCATAAATATTTCACAGAAGCACTTCAGCCGCCATATTTCCAAACCGATGTTAGCGGTTCGACTTTTTTGTTTCCCAATATTCTTTTTTTAATTTAAACCAATCTGTCAAGTCTCCCTCATAGTCAAACGTCTCTTGAAAGTCAAAACCTAATTTAGTTAGGACTTTTTTTGAGTTCGCATTTTTGGGGTCAGTTATTGCAAATATTGAATCAACATTCAAGTTTTTAAATCCATAATCTAAAATTGCAATTGAAGATTCTGTCGCAAAGCCTTTCCCCCAATGCTTTTTCTTAAACCGATAACCAAGCTCATAAAAATTAATGTGATTGTTTAGAGGCTCTCTAAAATATTTTAATCCTGACCAACCCACACATTCGTTTGTTACTTTGTCAACTACTGCCCAACGAGCAATTCCATTTTCCACGTATTGCTTTTTAAGCATTTCAATCACTTTTTTTATTTCGTCAATTGATTTTACAGGATTGTTTTCAATATACAAATGCACTTCTGGGTCAGAGTCCATTTCGAATAAGTCATTTTCGTCTGTATATTCTAACTCTCTTAAAATTAGGCGTTCTGTTTCAATAATTGTTTTCATTCAGTCTATGGTGAGATTCTTTTAAACTTCTGACTAACATACAAAAAAGCTGCTTTTAAAAGGCATTAAAACCCAGCGCCTGATTAGTCAGACCGAATTTATCGATTTGTTTCCGGATCCGTTTGACCAAACCCAGTTTTCATTTCTGATCCAAGAACAAGTATCCTTCAGGGTTAATGTAGGTTGCACCAAGCAGGTTCCAAATAATTACCGCTAATTCCAACAAAGAAAAGATACCACGAGGAAACTGTAAAGATGGGGTTGGTCGGGTGCTTACGGACAAGCCGGTAAACAGCCTGCTGAAAAGATGCCCCTGCTGTAAAAGGGGCAATTTGGTTACCATCGCCGTTTTCTACCGGCGTGGCCCGCCGGAATGGTACATAGGCACGGGCCAAAATTTGCTTTCCTATAAAAACTAATCTTTACGGGTAAGGGTACTTATGCCCCTGTGCGAACGAAAACGGCCTTTTTTACCCGAAAAACATATTATAGCTCGTTTTTCTGTTTCAGTCTTGCAGTTAGCCAATGTTTTATGTGATCAAATCTGAATTCTCCCTTACTTGCAGCAATGACCATATCGTATTTTTCCTCTTGAGTTGCGACGATGTCCATGCCATTTTCAAGTAGGATAAGTCGCATTAAAACGTAAGCAGTTCGTTTATTTCCGTCAATAAAAGGATGATTAATGACTGTACTTTCCAAAATGGCTGCAGCTTTATCAACCACTGTTGGATATAGATCCTGTTTGTCAAACGTTGTAAATGGTCTGGAAATAGCAGCTTGTAAAGCTCCTAAATCTCGAATGCCTTTACTGCCTCCAAACTTGTCAATGAGAATATTGTGAATGTTTTCAACGTCTTTCAGGTCAATCATTGAGCAAGTTTTTCAAGCAATTCTTTATCTTCTGAAAGGATTTGTCGGAGGTTGTTTGTCAATTTGATTTTGTCGGTCGATTGACCTTGAAGTTCTTTAAGAAAATCAAGAATGTCCTGCAATACATTTTCAGGAACGTTGTCTAGCACTTTTTGAATTTCAGTTTTTATTTGTGTCTTGGTCATAATCAAATTTAAGAAAAAGTAACAATTTTGCACGTCAAAAAATGAGCCATAACGTTTCGGGCTTTGGTGACCATCGCCGTTTTCGACCGGCGTGGCCCGCCGGAAATAAAAATATCCAACTTGTCCAACGGACTTAAATTTTTGAAATAGTTCATCGGCATAAAGTAGTTGAGTAATATGAGAATTGGAACTACAGAAACCATTCCCATTGCTCACTTTTCTCGGCTTTGTTTAAACTCTGGTTTTGGTCTGCCTACAAAACTTGCTTCACCTAATAAAAATTTGATGGCTTTAGCAACGTTCTTATCAATACTCTGTTCTGTTTTTAAAAAAGAAATGTATTTTATTATCTCACTTCTGAGAGAAGGACGTAATTGATTAAATACCTCATTTGCATCAGGATTCTCTTCTAATACTTTGAGCAACTTTGGATGTGGAAGAATCGACCTGTCTTCTTCATCAATTTCTAAACTTATAGTCAACAGTTCCCCAATTCTTTTTGGTGAGTTTTCTAACATGTTGGTGTTTACATACAACCGCCATTCACCGGAATACTTAACCAGGGTTTGCTTATAGTTTTTGCCATTAAGAGTTCCTTTTATGGGAATTTTCCCTTTGTATTTTTTAGATAATGTTAATACCGATTCTAAAACAGTTTCAGGTAAAAACACAAATGGGTTAATCCCAATTATTTCAAGTTTAGCAGAAAAGGTATGCTTTTCACCAGGTGTCATTTTATTTAATATAGTTTTGGTTCAGCAGCTCAAAACAATCATTTTTTTCCACTTGCTTTTTTAGGATAGTTCGGAATATTCAGCCCTAGTATAATGTCATGTTCTGCAATTTGCAAGCTATCTTTTAATACCACCCGAACAATACCACTACCGCCACGAGGTTTCTCTGAAGGTCTTTTTTTGATGTAAGGCAATAAGAGCCTGTCATCATCAAAATTTATATCCTCAATCCAATATTCGTTGGCAATATCAGGTTCTTTAATAAGCAAATGAATGTGAGCAGGTAGTTGTGTATTAGGATAAGGAGCAGGGCGTATAGTGAAAAGAGTATACTTCCCTTTTTTGTCTGTTTTTAACCATCCCCGAATATGGCCATGACGGGTTTGGTTTTCTTGCTTGTCATTTCTTGGTGAATAATAGCCGTCATTATCGGTATGATGGTAATAGATTATGGTGTTGGGCGCAGGAGTTTTTCCATCAATTTGAAACACTGTACCGCTTACTATCAACTTTTGTCCCCTCTCAAACCAACCTGGACTAGTATCCACAGAATTAATTTCTTTAGGCATTCCTAAGTACAGTAAGTCGCAATAACCTTTCTCGCAGTCGCCACCTACCCGCTTGGTTTTGTCATACGAGTTATTGTTCTGAGTTTGCCCGTTACAGCTCGTTATAAGCAGCAAAACTAATCCCGTTAGCGAAAATATTCTCAACAGAAACATACTAGTTCAACCCAAAATAATACAACCGACTATTAACTCATTACAAAAAGTATATAAAATTAGAAAAAGTCAACTAAAGCACTTATAGAATAAGCTACTTTTTAATTTACGCGTTGCTTGGCCAAGTAAAAATCGTAACTATAAACATTATAAGGAAGCAGTTTTTGGGCAAAGAAACGAGCAATGATACAAGCGGTCATAATTGGAAAAAACAAATCGTAACCATTAGGCAATAATTCACATACCAATACCAATGACATGCAAGGTGCGTATAGTGAACCCGAAAGGGTTGCCCCCATACCTACCAAAGCAAAATTTAGGGGGATCAAATCAGTACCTAAAAACTTATTACATAAAAGCGAAAACAATAACCCTAAAAACGCACCGGCAACAATACTTGGAGCGAACACTCCGCCATCCCCCCCGGCGCCCAAGGTTAACGATGAGGCCAATGGCTTTAATAGCACAATACCTAATAAAAACAGTAATGAAATATTTTGAGAATGTTCTAGATCATTCAATGATTCATTTAAACCATGATAACTATCACCAAATAAAGCCGGATAAAACAAAATCATTACTCCAACGCTAATGGCTCCTAAATTTACTCGTATAAAATTATTGGAGATCTTGGCAAACAGCCCCTTCAATTTGGTTACCAAAACAGTAAAATACACAGATAGTAACCCACCTAACAAACTCAATAGAATGAAATACGGCACCGCCTGCCAATGCCACCCATTAACTTTATAATGTAATAAGGGCTCATTGTCAAATTTCAGAATGAATCCCCAGGCAATTAGTGCTGCCACCGAACAACTAAGTAGTACCGTTTTTTTTGCTTTTTTAGCAATAACTTCAATTGCAAACAACCAACCCGCCAACGGACTAGAGAATAAGACGGCAACGCCTGCCGTAATGCCTGCGCACATTATCTCACGTTTATATCTTCGCGCCGAAATTCTTCTGGAGTAAATTGTATTACCTGTTGTTGCCGTAGCCACAACTGTAGACACTTCAATACCTGTCGATCCTCCGAAAATAACAGTCAAAAAACCGTTAAGGTAATGGGCCGGTATCCTGAACAACGGCAAATGTTCTTTTCGTTGGTCAATTGTATGATAAATTTCAGTAATGCCTTTACTTTTTCGATTTTGAAAAATGTATTTTCTTAAAAAGTAAATGGCTGTAATTCCGATGGTTGGAAAAAAGATAAACGCAAGGGGGGCAAAAGAAAAAACGCTTTTAAAAATAGCATGCTCCATAAACTCTGTAAGGTGCTTTAAGGAAAAAGCCAACAAAATACTCGATATGGTAACTAAAACCGATGAAACGATAAGTTTAATGTAGTTAAGGGTAATTACTCTATTTCTTTTCACTAGTACTTCTTTATATTATTATTTCCGAGGGCAAAAATAATGTTATTTTATTTTTTACTTGCTTTGGCGTTTTCGCGACACCATTTGGGTAGTTAAATTTAATCGTTCACTTCCACAATTATGTGTTTTCAAATAGTAAAAGCCATTGTTTTAAGGACAATTATTCTCTTGTAAAACAGATTTTATACTTAGACAAACAGCCTCAAACTGTTAATAAGAATTTTAATTGAAAGGACTGTATAAATTCAGTTTTTTTCACACTTTTGAACTTCAATCAGTATACATGCAACAGGGACCTATTGGAGTTTTTGATTCAGGCTACGGAGGATTAACAGTGTTAAAAGAGGTTGTTCGTCAACTACCTGATTATGACTATCTGTACCTGGGGGATAATGCCCGCGCTCCTTATGGAACGAGATCATTTGAAACAGTTTACCACTACACTTTAGAATGTGTTAATTACTTATTCAGCCAGGGTTGTTCTTTAATAATTTTAGCTTGTAATACGGCTTCTGCCAAAGCACTACGCAGTATTCAACAGAATGATTTACCTAAAATGACAGGTAATAAACGAGTTTTAGGGGTGATAAGACCAACAGCAGAAATTGTTGGAAACATGACTCGGTCAAAGCAAATAGGCATTTTGGGAACTGCCGGCACAGTTGCTTCAGGTTCCTATCCAATTGAGATTCAAAAATATTTCCCCCAAGTCGGAGTTCACCAGGAAGCCTGTCCAATGTGGGTGCCATTGGTTGAAAATGATGAATATGATAGTCCTGGAGCTGACTATTTTGTTAAGCAGCATCTTGAAAGACTACTTAACAAGTCCTCAGAAATTGATACAATTGTTCTTGGGTGTACTCATTACCCATTGCTTGCGGGAAAGATTTTAAAGTATCTTTCTCCAGATATTAAATTACTTTCACAAGGTGAAATAGTGGCCCACAGTCTATCTGATTACCTAAATCGCCATCCCGAAATTGAAGCCTTGTGTAGCAGACATGGCCAAAGACATTTCTTAACCACTGATTCTATTGAGGTGTTTGAAAAGCATGCAAGCCGTTTTTTTGGTAAGCCTGTAAGGGCCGAACATATAGACCTAGTGTAATAAACCTAAAATGTTAACAATATTTAAACGAGCTAAAAATATGCTTTTAGCTCGTTTTTCTTTATTAAACTTATTGATAAGAAAGAACCATCAACTTTTACGTAACTTTATCCGGCCTGAAAAAACCAGACAATCTTATAGAATTTCAGGTCAAATGAACTTATCCAGAGAATAGCAAATCTTATCGCACTTCTCAAAATCCTTTTTACAAAATGACTTTTAACGATTTAAACTTAATAGAACCTATTACCAAAGCGCTTCAAGGCGAAGGCTATACTAACCCCACTCCTATTCAGGAACAAGCTATTCCAGTAATTTTGCAGGGAAAAGACCTACTTGGCTGCGCACAAACCGGCACCGGTAAAACTGCTGCCTTTGCAATTCCAACACTACAGTTACTCAGCCAAAATAGCCGCCATGAACAGGGCCCTAAAGCCATTAAAGCCTTAATTCTTACACCAACTCGAGAATTAGCCATCCAAATTGGCGATAGCTTTGCTGCATATGGAAAATATTTAAAGCTAAATCACCTGGTGATTTATGGAGGAGTTTCTCAATTGGCACAAACTGCCGCTCTGAGCAAAGGAGTTGATATTTTAATTGCCACCCCGGGGCGCCTACTCGACCTAATGAACCAAAAGTTCGTCCATCTGCATAAAATTCAATTTTTCGTTTTGGATGAAGCAGATAGAATGCTCGACATGGGCTTTGTGAATGATGTTAAAAGAGTAATTAGTAAACTCCCTGAAAAAAGACAAACATTATTCTTTTCGGCTACCATGCCACCTGTTATTCAACAATTGGCCGACAGTATCTTAACGCAACCTGTAAAAGTAGAAGTGACCCCTGTTTCATCTACTGCCGAGACCATTAACCAATCGGTTTACATGGTTGACAGAAGTAGTAAAAAAGCTTTACTCAACCATATACTGGAAGACCAATCGATTGAAACAGCGCTGGTTTTTAGCCGTACCAAACATGGAGCCGACCGCATAGCCCGTGATCTGAATAAGGGGAAAATTAAAGCAGAAGCCATACACGGCGATAAATCACAAAATGCTCGACAACGTGCCTTAAGCAATTTTAAATCAAAGGAAATTCGTGTTCTGGTAGCCACTGATATTGCTGCCAGAGGAATTGATATAGATGAGCTTACCCATGTGATCAACTTCGACGTGCCATACGAGGCAGAAACTTACGTTCACCGAATCGGCCGTACAGGAAGAGCGGGAGCTAATGGCTCGGCATTTACATTTTGTGATGCCGAGGAAATGACTTATTTGAAAGATATTACCAAACTGATAGGCAAAGCCATTCCAACTGTTGAGGATCATCCCTTTCCATTAACAATACAACGAATACTGGAAGTTCAAAATCAGCAAACTCAGAAGAAAAACGACAACCGTCAAAACAAACGCGGCAATTCTCATAATAAGAACAAAGGAGCCACCCAGCATAGTAAGAAAAAACAACACCGAAAAGGCACTCCTAATAAGCAAGCCAGGCAACAACCATAACTAACAGTTGATTGATTTTAAACACTTTAATTCGTAACTTCAATTAATTTCTAAGGGCAAATCTTTATTCAAAAAAACAATCAGAAAGGAGGTGATATGCTTAGCAAGAAATTAGAAGACTATCTGAATAGTCAACAAATTCAGTTTACGGTTATTGACCATATGGCAACCGCAACCGCCCAGCGTACTGCAGCTGCGGCACATATCCCAGGGAATGAAATGGCCAAAACGGTGATGGTTAAAATTGATGATAAAATGATGATGGCCGTTTTACCTTCCCATAACCGAATTGACTTGGGTAAATTGAAAGAACTTACCGGGGCCAGAATGATTTCATTGGCAAATGAAGGTGAATTCAGAACCTACTTCCCTGATTGTGAGACCGGAGCAATGCCTCCTTTTGGAAATTTATACGGCATGGACGTTTATTGTGAAGAACAACTAAGCCGCGACCGACAAATTGCATTTAATGCTGGCTCGCATAAAGAACTGATTCAAATGCCTTTTAAATCATTTGAAAATTTGGTACACCCCCGAATTACGCACTTTTCGGCCTAAGGCATAAAAAAATACTCTGCAGTGTCAGAGTATTTTTTTTTACAATTCTTCTTTTGATGACTAAAAAATACACTTCGGAAATTGAAGTAATCGCCACATTTCTCTATTACACAAGAACTTAATTTCAAGCTGTTTTTCCTTATTCTGATAGCAGAAAATCAACTGCTTATTAAAAAGGACATGTTTGCCAAAAGCCTTTAAAATCAGTATGTAAAAACACTTTTACACTACCCTAATTCAATACAACAAAGCTCTAACTAACAACAACTTAGAAACAAAACCATATATACCATTTAAGTTTTTGTTCTTTCGCAGCGTTTTACAATCACAATCAATAAGGGCTGGAACAGGATTTGAACTTTGCATATCGTTCCCAAAAATTACTCGTTATGAAAGCAGTTACTTCTACATCCGCAGCAAATATGAAAAGTACCAAACTCAGCAAATCAAACAAGTATGCTCAAATAACCTTTGATTATTTAAAGCATTTATTTGGAAAAAAACATCAAAAATACGGCCCTAGTGCTGCAATAGTATATGTTGATACTTGTAATTCTTAGATTAAGAAGATTTAAAGCTATTCAGGCACAAGAATATTTATATTAAAACGAGAATTGTATTAGCAAAAACAGCGCAGATGATTAACCTGCGCTGTTTTCTATTTTATGAATACTTAGCCTTAGCCTAAATAACCACGTTTACAATACGGCCTTTCACCACAATTACTTTTTTAGGAGTTTTTCCATCAAGGAATTTGGCAACATCAGCACTCTCCAATACCTGCTTTTCAACATCAGCAGGCTCAAGAGTTAAGGAAAGGTTGATTTTGGTTCTCACCTTACCATTGATTGAAATTGGGTAATCAAAGGCATCTTCAACCAAGTATTCAGCTTTAAACTCCGGATATGCCGCCGTAATCACGCTGCCTTTTCCTGGGTTCAATAATGACCATAGTTCTTCTGAAATATGAGGAGCATAAGGCGAAAGTGTAATCACTAAAGGCTCCAAGATTGCCCGCTTATTACATTTCAAAGCAGTTAACTCATTTACACAAATCATATAGCTTGATACCGAGGTGTTGAATGAGAAGCGATCAACATCTTCCTGTACCTTTTGTATAATCTTGTGCAAAGCCTTTAACTCCGCCTTTGTAGGTTCTTCATTTGAAACATGGAAGTTACCTTTTTCATCCAGGAATAAATTCCAGAACTTACGTAAGAAGTTATAAACACCTGAAATACCATTAGTGTTCCATGGTTTAGCTTGCTCCAATGGACCTAGGAACATTTCATACATCCGCAAGGTATCAGCTCCGTATTGGTCAATAATATCGTCAGGGTTTACAACATTAAACTTCGATTTCGACATTTTCTCCACTTCATGCCCGCAGAAATACTTTCCATCTTCCAGAATGAATTCAGCATTAGCATAATCCGGCAATGAATTTTTAAACTTATCTAAATCAAGGATGTCATTGGTTACAATATTTACATCAACATGCAGTGGATGCGTATCATAGTCTTTACGCAAGCCATATGAAACAAACTTATTCGTCCCGATAATTCTGTATACAAAGTTCGATCGACCTTGAATCATACCCTGGTTAATCAGCTTTTTAAACGGCTCCTCTTCCTGGGTATATCCCAAATCTTTTAACACTTTATTCCAAAAACGTGAGTATAGCAAGTGACCCGTTGCGTGCTCTGAACCACCAATGTATAAGTCTACATCCTTCCAATATGCTGTAGCCTCTTTAGACGCAAACTCACTATCGTTTTTGGCATCCATGTAGCGATACCAGTACCAGCTGCTGCCGGCCCAACCTGGCATAGTACTTAATTCATAATCATATTCGCCTTTGTACTTCCAGTTTTCAGCGCGTCCTAATGGCGGTTCGCCGGTTTCGGTTGGCAAATATTTATCAATTTCAGGCAACACCAGAGGTAAATCGCCTTCATCAATTAAGTATGGTAAATCATTTTTAAAGTATACAGGAACAGGCTCCCCCCAGTAACGTTGACGGGCAAAAATAGCGTCACGCATACGATAATTGATTTTGGCCTTTCCTGTACCTTCTGCTTCAATTTTCGCAACTAACGCTTTCATCGCCTCGGTATAATTCATACCATTGATCATACCTGAATTAACATACTTACCTTCTTTAGTAGGATCAGCAGTTTCATCAATCACCTGGCTGTCCAAAATCTGAACAATTGGTAAGTTGTAGAACTGGGCAAAGCGATAGTCACGTTCATCACCAGAAGGAACTGCCATAACAGCTCCGGTTCCGTAACCAGCCAGTACATAATCAGCGATCCACACAGGAACTTTTTCTCCACTTAATGGATTAATGGCATAAGCACCGGTAAATGCACCTGAAACGGTTTTTACATCCGACATACGGTCGCGTTCACTTTTTTGCTTGGTTTTTGCAATGTAAGTGTCAATTTCGGTCTTTTGCTCTGCCGTGGTGATCTGCTGCACTAATTCATGTTCAGGCGCTAAAACAAGGAAGGTAACCCCGTAAACTGTATCCAAGCGAGTTGTGAAAACTTCTATCTTTTCTTCAAACTTCTCTAATTGGAAACGTAAAAGTGCTCCTTCTGATTTACCAATCCAGTTGCGCTGCATTTCGCGCACCGGCTCTGGCCAGTCAATAGTATCTAATCCTTGCAGCAAGCGCTCAGCATAAGCTGAAATACGCATGCTCCATTGTTTCATTTTCTTTTGCTCAACCGGGTGACCACCTCGCTCAGAAAAGCCGCCAATTACCTCATCATTGGCTAAAACGGTACCCAAGGCAGGGCACCAGTTTACCACCGATTCCGATAAGTACGTTAAACGGTATTTCAACAATTCTTTTTGTTGTTCTTCTTCACTCATCGCTTTCCACTCAGCAGCAGAAAACTTACGAGCATCTTCATCACAAACAGCATTCACTCCATCAGTGCCATTGTTTTCAAATTTTGCAACTAAGAGGCTAATGGCTTCTGCTTTATCTGTTTCGTTATTATACCATGCATTGAACAATTGCATGAATATCCATTGTGTCCATTTGTAATAATCAGCATCACAAGTACGTATTTGGCGACTCCAATCGTAAGCAAAGCCGATACGATCTAACTGCTGGCGGTAACGTTTGGTATTTTGATCAGTAGTAATGGCAGGATGTTGTCCGGTTTGAATAGCGTATTGCTCCGCCGGCAAACCAAAAGCATCGTACCCCATTGGGTGTAACACGTTGAAACCTTTCAAACGCTTAAAGCGGGTGAAAATATCTGAAGCTATATACCCCAGCGGGTGACCTACGTGCAAACCTGCCCCTGACGGGTAGGGAAACATGTCAAGCACGTAATATTTAGGCTTGTTTAAGTCGATATCGACCTTATACGTTTGATTTTCGGCCCAGTACTTTTGCCATTTCAGCTCAATGTCGCGAAACTTATATTCCATAAAAGAAGTATGAAAAATGAAACCGGAAGTAGGACTCTTACTAAATTATTTCAAAGCCTTACCACGTTTCAATGTTAAACTTTTTACCAATTTTGTATTTAGAACGCGAAAATATGAATTTACCTGCGGAAATAATTGTTTGAAGTTTACGTTTGTAAATTGAATTAGTATTTTCGCAACACCTATAACGTAATTCGTATGCAGGAATTTGAAGAAAGCAACGTTTCAAGAAAAACCAAAAGAGTGTATATCACTACGGTAATTAGTATTGCCATGGTATTGTTAATGGTTGGCCTGGCCGGGCTTATTGTTTTACATGCCCGCAAACTGTCTGATTATGTGAAAGAAAATATTGTTGTTAACGTTTATTTAAACGAAGATGCCAAAGAAGTGGATATTTTGGCACTACAAAAGGAAATTGAAAAAAATCCTGCTGTAAAATCAACAGTATATGTTAGCAAAGAACTGGCAGCAGAAAACCTATCAAAGGATTTAGGCGAAGACTTCATTAAGTTTTTAGGCTATAACCCGCTGCTGTACTCTATTGATGTGTACATGAAAGCCGATTACGCCGACAATGCCAACATCGACCGAATTATCAAAGATCTTAGCGGAAAGGCTTTGGTAAAAGAAGTTAAGTATCAACAATCACTGGTTGATAGCATGAATCGCAATATTCAAACCATCAGTTTGATTATTTTATGTTTTGGAGGACTGTTGCTTTTCATAGCACTTGCGTTAATTAATAACACTATCCGCTTAGCCATTTATTCTCAACGCTTCATTATTAAAAGTATGCAGCTGGTAGGTGCTACCAAAAACTTTATTCGCAAACCGTTTTTGGGAATGGCCATTTTACATGGGGTTTTGGCTGGCTTATTGGCAACATTAATGGTAATGGGGGTATTATACTTAGCTCGCCAAGAGATACCAGAACTTGTTGTATTACAAGATTATACTGAGTTCGGCATTTTATTTATCGGAATGATTTTGCTGGGTATCGTTATTTCGGTGTTCAGTACCTACTTTGCTGTAACCCGCTACTTACGCTTAAAAATTGACGCACTTTACGTGTAATATAAGAATAGGATATTGGGTTACTAACCTCAATATCAATAAGACAAAAAACTAATGAGTACAAACATTAAATCAACAGAAAATACCACCGCTAAGAAGACGCACTTACTTTTCGGCAAAACTAACTATACCATAATGCTAATTGGTCTTGCAGTTATTGTTTTAGGCTTCTTTTGCATGAGTGGGACAACAGACATCTACAACAACACCAAACTGGTTGTTGCTCCTATATTGGTTCTTGTCGGTTTCGTTATCGAGTTTTTTGCGATATTCAAGAAACCCTCTGAATAATTTAGCTAGGGACCATAATCCATTAATCGGAACTCTTTCCTAACTATGGATTATGGCTCCCCCACTTAGCTCCCATATTTTCACATTTTTCACCAACCAAATGACCCTCATTCAAGCAATTGTCCTTGCTATAGTAGAAGGACTGACTGAGTTTTTACCTGTTTCCTCAACCGGACACATGATTATCACCTCATGGTTAATGAAAGTCCCGAATAATGATTTCACTAAGTTTTTTACAGTTGGCATTCAATTCGGAACTATACTTTCTGTGGTAATCCTGTATTTCAATAGATTCTTCCAAAGTTTTGAATTTTACCTTAAGCTTTTTATAGCCTTCATCCCTGCCGCGATATTCGGTGTTTTATTTTCAGATCAGATTGACGCATTATTAGAGAGTGTATTAACAGTTGGTATAATGCTGCTAGTTGGCGGTATAGTTTTCCTTTTACTTGACGAATGGTTTAAAGCCACTGAAAACAACCCTGATAAAGAAATTAAATACAACAATGCACTTATCATTGGTTTGTTCCAATGTATAGCCATGATTCCGGGTGTGTCACGATCGGCATCAACAATTATTGGAGGCTTAACTCAAAAGTTGAACAGGAAACAGGCGGCTGAATTTTCATTTTTCTTGGCCGTTCCAACTATGTTCGCCGCTACAGCAAAAAAAACGTATGATTTCTATAAGAGTGGTATATCTTTAAGCAACGACGAGTGGCAGCTATTTGGAATTGGTAATTTGGTAGGATTTATTGTTGCCATAATTGCTATAAGGGCGTTCATTGGCTATTTAACCAAGCACGGGTTCAAAATTTTTGGCTGGTACCGTATTATTGTAGGCATTATTATCCTTGTCTTCTATTTCATGGGGCATGATTTGCAAATAATTTAAAAACACTTTAAAAAGCCTGGGGAGATATCCTTAGGCTTTTTTAAAATCCCGACACTCCTACTTTCCAAAAAATTCTGGTTACTTTTACGTGCTCGCTCACAAATCCACTGGGTAAGCCTACTATGTCTGAAGAATCCGAATCTATTTACTCGTTACAATTTGTGCTGGTCTGCCTGAGCTCATTTTTATTCTCGGCAAGCTTTAACATGCTAATCCCCGAGCTTCCTTCTTATTTAACATCACTGGGAGGAGCGGAATACAAGGGATTAATTATCGCCTTATTCACCCTCACTGCAGGTATTTCAAGACCCTTTAGCGGCAAATTAACCGATACTGTTGGGCGAATACCTGTGATGGCAATTGGTTCATTGGTTTGTTTTTTTTGCGGATTTCTATACCCTATTTTAACTACAATTGCAGGATTCTTGTTCTTAAGACTGATACATGGTTTTTCCACAGGATTTAAACCCACTGCTACCGCTGCTTACGTAGCCGATTTAATTCCCCTCAACCGTTGGGGTGAAGCCATGGGTATACACGGGATATTTTTCAGTACAGGTATGGCTATTGGCCCGGCAATAGGCAGCTGGATAACATCGCATTTTTCAATAAATATTCTCTTTTATTGTTCCTCCTTTTTTGCACTATTATCCATAGTAATTCTGATGAACATGAAAGAGACCCTCAGCGCTAAGGAGCGATTTCAATTTGGTCACCTTAAATTAAATCGTAAAGACATCATTGATCCAAGAGCACTTCCCGCTGCCATTGTTACTTTTTTAACCTATATCAGCTATGGCTCCATTCTGACTGTTATATCTGACTGGAGCAAACATTTAGGTGTAACGAACAAGGGCCTGTTCTTTATGGTATTTACCCTTGCTTCATTAATTATTCGTTTTCTGGCAGGTAAAGCGTCCGACCGCTATGGCAGAGTCATAATTTTAAAAGTTTCCATTGTCTTGTTATCGCTTTCTTTACTTTTCATCGCCTTTGCAAATTCTGCCTTTAGTCTGATGATGGCATCAGCCCTTTATGGTGTTTCAACGGGCATGTTATCGCCGGGTATTTCTGCCTGGACAGTTGACCTGAGTCACCCCAAAGAGCGAGGCAAAGCAATGGCAACCATGTACATTGCCCTTGAGGCAGGAATTGGCCTTGGAGCTTTACTGGCAGGATGGCTGTTTATAAATGATTTACAAATGATTCCACTCATTTTTTATTGTTGTGCAGCTTTTGCAATTACGGCTTTACTGTATCTGCAGTTCATTTATCCCAATCGAAAACTGCTAACAGAAAACCTTTAAACCATTTTTTGAAATCAGTTATTATCTTTGCCGCTGGAGTAAAAGCTAATGAGTAACGAAATCACCAATCAAAGTATACCTACTGAAAACATTGATCAGCAACTGCAAGACAAAGTTGTCCCTGATTTTTCAAGATTTCAGGAAGGACAAGTGCTGCTTATTAATAAACCTTACAAGTGGACTTCCTTTGATGTGGTTGGCAAAATCAGAAATGCTTTTAAGCCTGTAAAACTCAAAGTTGGCCATGCAGGCACCCTTGATCCTCTAGCCAAAGGCCTGTTGATAATCTGTACAGGTAAATTCACAAAGAGAATTGACGAGTACCAGGCGCAGGAAAAAGAATATACCGGCACCATGATTTTAGGGGCCACAACACCTTCGTACGATATGGAAACTGAAGTTGATGTTCAGTACGATTTCAGGCACATTACACAAGAACAGATTTTAGCAAACACCCAACATTTTATTGGAGAAATTGAACAGGTTGCTCCGGCACATTCAGCTCTCAAAATTAATGGTGAACGTGCCTACGAGAAAGCACGTCGCGGTGAAGAAGTAATACTGAAATCACGTAAGATTACCATCACGGAGTTTGAAATCACCCGGATTGAATTGCCGGAAATTGATTTCAGGGTAGTTTGCTCAAAAGGAACATATATTCGCTCTTTGGCACACGACTTTGGCAAAAAACTCGACAATGGAGCCTATTTGTCGGCATTACGTCGTACGCGCATAGGCAATTTCAGAATTGAAGATGCCAAAGAAGTAATGGAAACTGTGGAAGAGATCCGGGAATTGAAAACAGGAATTTAATAAAAATCGGTCATGAAACTTGTCTGCATCCATTAGACTAGTAATATGATCTATTTTCAATAGCAAAATAAAGAATGAATATATACAGAAGTCTTGATGAATTTAAAGCGCTTGAACGTCCGGTTGTAACCTTGGGCACATTTGACGGGGTACATTTCGGCCATCGTAAAATCATTCAACGACTTTTGGAAGTTGCTAAATCTATCAATGGAGAAACGGTAGTGCTGACCTTTTTTCCTCATCCCCGCATGATTCTTCATCCCGAGGCTAATCACCCTAAAATGATCAATACTCTGGATGAAAAAATCGATTTGCTAAAAAAAGCCGGCGTACAGCATCTTATTATAATTCCTTTTACCAGAGATTTTTCTAACCTGAACTCCTCAGAGTTCATTGAAGATATTTTGGTAAAGAAAATAGGCACCAAAAAACTGGTCATTGGTTACGATCACCGATTTGGAAAAGACCGGGAAGGAAGTTTTGAACACTTGAAAATGTACGGCCCGCAATATGGCTTTGAAGTTGAAGAAATACCGGAACAGGATGTAAACGATGTTGCAGTGAGCTCAACTAAAATTCGTGAAGCTTTACTGAAAGGTAATGTAAAAGTGGCCGACCAGTTTCTGGGTTATAACTTCATCCTAAGCGGAAAGGTTGTTAAAGGCGATCAGATTGGTCGAACGCTTGGATTTCCAACGGCTAATTTATTTGTAGAAGAAAGCTATAAGTTGATTCCTGCCGATGGCATTTATGCTGTAAATGTGCACATTGAAGATGATGTTTTTGGAGGCATGTTGTACATTGGCAATCGGCCAACGATAAACGGGATGACTCATAATATTGAAGTAAACATCTTCAACTTTGACCAAGATATTTACAACCAAACTATTACCCTTGAGTTTATTGATTACTTAAGGGGAGATGAAAAGTTTGATGGTTTAAAAGAGCTTACCGCCCAACTGAAACAAGATGAGGTTAATGCCCGAAAAATACTCTACGGCAACTAACCTCACCCTTAAATTTTAACGTCTGTTTTCAGCTAACTTTTTTGTGCTAACATAATAAGTTTGGGTTTGCTTAACGATTAAACCTTTTTCGCCTGAAACAACTTTTTTATACTCCAAAAAATTTCCCTGACCATCCAGAAAGCCAACCAAACATGAATAAGGCTCTCTCCCCTTTTTAAGTGCAGGCTGCATTTCCATGCCTAAATTAGGAAACACCACCGTATCCCTTATTTCAAGTGCACGATCAACAATTTCCATTCTGTACCAAAATGTTTTGGGCGTTTCATACAACTTTACAGAAAAGTGCCAATTGTTAAGATCATTGCTGTGAGTTGAGGAAGCATATTTCTGATCATACGTTGCAACTGGCTTTGGCGAGACAACTTTTCTAACATCAGAAACTACAACTTCCTTTTTTTCATTTTTGGTTTGCGTAGGCTGATTACAAGCCGATAATAAAACAACCGCACTAATTGCCCCTAGTAGATGATTCTTCATTTTTGCCAACTAATTTTGAGCGCAAATATACTTGATCAATTTTCTTTTATAAATCTCCAGAAAACAAAAAAGCACCACTAAAGGTGCTTTTTTGTTGTTCATTACAGCTTTATTTAGCCACACTCATTGACGGAGGAGCAGCTGTTGCCATACTGCCAAATTTTGTATTGGGTTGTTTACCCATTGTAAACACTAACGATCCGCCCTTAATAATATCATTGTGCGTAATATAAGTTTTGGCGTAAGGCTTACCATTGAGCGTAACAGACTGAATGTAAATATTCTCTTTTGAATTATTCTCAGCCTTTATAACAAAGGATTTGCCTCCCTGAAGATTTATTTTGGCCTCATTCAATATCGGACTACCAAACACATAATATCCGCTGGCAGGATTTACCGGATAGATCCCCATAGCGCTCATAACATACCATGCACTCATCTGACCACAGTCTTCATTACCTGAAAGCCCATCTGGTTTATTACTGTACATGGTTGTCAAAATTTCACGAACACGTTTTTGAGCCTTCCAGGGTTCACCTGCATAATTATATAGATAAGCAATATGATGGCTTGGCTCATTTCCGTGCGCATATTGGCCAATAAAGCCTGAAACATCCGGCGATTTGTTTTTGCCGGTCATTTCTGAGCTAACACTAAAGAGAGAGTCCAGTTTGTTAACAAATGCTTTTTTACCCCCAAACAAGTTTATCAAACCTTGAGGATCATGCGGTACAAACCAGCTATGCTGCCAGGCATTTCCTTCTGTATACTGAGCTTTAGAGCCATGTTCTGAATAATAAGGATCGAAGTTAGGAATCCACTGCCCATCAGAATTTTTGGCGCGCATAAAACCGGTTGATTTATCGAATAAGTTGGCGTAATAACTGGCACGCTCCATAAACAATTTGTAATCAGCTTCTTTACCGAGCTTTTTTGCTACCTGGGCAATACACCAATCGTCATAAGAATATTCAAGTGTTATGGTCACACTCTCATCCTTTTTATCCTGTGGTAAATACTTATACTGACGGTAAGCATCTGTTCCGCGAACATTTTGCATTGCACTCTTCTTCATGGCTTCAAATGCCTTTTCCTGGTCAAAACCTTTAAAGCCTTTTAAAATAGCATCGGCAATAACCGGAATTGCATGATTGCCAGTCATACAATTTGTTTCGCTTCCAACCAGCGGCCAAATTGGCAATAAACTATACTCATCATAAAAAGCCAAAAATGAGTTAATGAAATCCGGAACGCGCTCAGGCTGAGTAATGGTATAAAGCGGATTAGCAGCTCTAAAAGTATCCCACAACGAGAATACAGTATAATTGTTAAAACCTTTTGCCTGATTTACCTTACCATTAGGGCCTTTATAATTTCCGTTCAAATCACTGAAAATGTTAGGCGCTACAAAAGCATGATACATGGCTGTGTAAAATATGATTTTATCATTTTCAGAACCCTTTGCATCAATCTTATTCAGCTCATGCTCCCATTTTTGCTCGGCATTTTTACGTGTTTGATCAAAATCCCATCCTTTTTCGGCATCTAACGCTTTTAATGCACCTTCAATGTTAGCTGAAGAAATGGCCACTTTCATCAATACTTCTTCACCAGCATTAGTGCTGAAAATCAAAGAAGCTTTAACGTCTTTACCTTTTTCGGTTTTATACCCTGAAGATTGGCCATCTTTTACCATTGAAAAGCCTTCTACCTTTTTATTTAAACGGGCCGCAAAAAACACCCATTGCTCCTCAGACCACCCTTTTGATTTGCGGTAGCCAACAACCGTTGAATCATTTTCTATTTTGATAAATGTTTCAACCGGTGCATCCCAGTTAATTGCAAAACCTAAATCGAAACGAATCGATGCAATCTGGGCTTTAGGAAACGTATATCGATGCCAGCCTACATTTTGACTTGCAGATAATTCCACTTTTATTTTTGAGTCGAGCAGGTCAACTGAATAATACCCGGGACTAGCTTTTTCATGCTGATGAGAGAATCTTTCTTTAATTTTAGCTGATTCAACCAGTTTTACGGTTGGCATCACAGAGATATCTGCTAAATCCCCTATACCCGTTCCACTTAAATGAGTATGACTAAAACCTGCTATTACAGAATCAGAATAGTGATAACCCGAACACCAATCCCATCCTTGTGTACCATTATCGGGGCTTAGTTGCACCATTCCAAACGGCACCGTTGCCCCCGGGTAAGTATGTCCGTGCCCTCCAGTGCCGATAAACGGATTTACATAATCTATTTTTTTGCTTTTTTGTTGCGCCATGACCTGTGTGCTCATAAAAGCAACACCAGCGGCAACTATGCATTTTAAGGTAAAGGAAAAAGTAAGTTTCACAGCAATTGTTTTTATTATAGTTTGATCGCCCAATTTACAAACTAAATTGTTTTAGCAAAGCTAATAAAGCGATTTTTACAAATTCGCAAAAACTGATTTATAAGACTTTCCGATGGTTTAACCGTTCATTCAGGAACTTGCCCGTATATGAATTTTCACACTTGATCAAATCTTCCGGCAAACCGGCAAACACTAAACTACCGCCCTTTTCGCCTCCTTCAGGACCAATATCGATTACCCAATCAGCACATTTAATTACATCCAAATTATGTTCAATAACAATGATGGTGTTTCCCTGATTGATCAGCGCATCGAAAGATTTCATCAGTTTGTTAATATCATCAAAGTGCAAACCGGTAGTTGGCTCATCAAAGATAAACAGGGTATGATGCGGGTTGTGCCCCTTCACCAAAAATGAAGCAAGTTTGATACGCTGGGCCTCTCCTCCTGAAAGTGTATTAGACGATTGCCCTAATTTCACGTAGCCTAAACCAACATCCTGCAAGGGTTGGATTTTGTTTATAATCTTTTTCTCTTCAGCAAAAAACTCCAGTGCTTCGTCAATACTTAAATCAAGCACTTCTGAAATATCTTTCTCTTTGTATTTTACATCGAGCACATGCTGCTTAAAGCGTTTTCCACCGCAGGTTTCACAAGGCAAATAGATATCAGCCATGAACTGCATTTCAATTTTCACCTCGCCTTCACCCTGACAAGTATCACAACGCCCACCTTCAACATTAAATGAAAACGCCGATGGCTTTAAACCAGATGCTTTTGCAGCTGGCTGAGATGAAAACAAATTCCTGATTTCGTCATATGCTTTTACATAAGTTACCGGGTTTGAACGCGACGAGCGGCCAATAGGATTCTGGTCAATCATTTCAATTTGAGCAACTTTTGAGATGTCACCCGAAATGTTATTGAATGCTCCGCTTTGCTCTCCCGTAAAATTGCCAATACCTTTTTGCAAAGCAGGATATAAAATACGTTTCACCAAACTGGTTTTTCCTGAACCGCTCACTCCTGTAACACAGGTTAAGGTGTGCAGAGGAAACTTTACATCGATGTTCTTAAGGTTATTTTCCCGGGCTCCTTCTATTTCAATATAATCAGCCCATTTTCGGCGCTGCTCGGGAATAGCAATTTCCTTTTTTCCCGACAAATACTTTCCGGTCAGGCTCTGCTCATCGTTAATAATCTGATTAAAATCGCCCTCAAAAACCAATTCTCCTCCGTTTATACCTGCACGAGGACCTATGTCTATCAAATGATCAGCAGCATGCATAATTTCTTCCTCATGCTCTACCACTAGTACAGAGTTTCCGGCATTACGCAGTGATTTTAACACGCCGATTAAACGGTGCGTATCGCGCGGGTGCAAACCGATACTTGGCTCATCCAATACATAAACAGACCCTACCAGGCTGCTGCCTAACGAAGTCGCCAAATTAATCCGCTGTGACTCCCCACCAGAAAGAGTATTCGACAAACGGTTTAAGGTTAAATACCCTAATCCAACATCATTCAAAAAGCGAAGCCGGTTCTGAATTTCGATCAACAAACGCTTGGCAACCTGGGCATCATATTCGTTTAATTGAATATCATTAAAAAAGGCAGAAGCCTTTTCTAATGGCATAAGCACAATATCGGTGATGGATTTACCGGCAACTTTAACATAGCTGGCATCTTTACGCAAACGGCTTCCCTTACAATCAGGACAAACCGTTTTACCTCTGTAACGAGAAAGTATTACACGGTACTGAATCTTATACGTTTGCGATTCAAGGTCTTTAAAGAAATCGTTTAAGCCCCCAAAATAACGATTACCTGTCCATAGCAGCTCTTTTTGCTCTTCAGTTAGATCGATATAAGAACGATGAATTGGAAAATCGAACTTGCCGGCTGCTCTGATAAGAGCTTCATTCCACTCCTTCATCTTTTCGCCTCTCCAAGGGGCAATGACACCGTCGTAAATTGATTTTGATTTATCCGGAATTACCAAATCCGGGTCAATTCCGATAACGCTTCCGTAGCCTTCACAAGTTTTACAGGCTCCGTAAGGATTATTAAAACTAAAAAATTGGGAAGTCGGTTCATCAAAAGTTAAACCATCCAGTTCAAAACGATCACAAAAATGACGTTCAGTTTGCGCATCGGTTTCTTCATTTCTGAATTGCAGGTAGGCATCACCTTTACCTTCAAAAAATGCGGTTTGAACCGAATCTGAAATTCTGTTCAGCGTATCTTCCTGGCGATCAACAACAATACGATCGACTAATATTCGCAGTTCACCTTCCTTTAAAGGATGAATGGCATCAATCTTTTTATCATCAAGAATATCTTCAATTTTAGAAACATTGCCATGATAAGCAACGCGTCTAAAGCCTTTTTGCAAAAGCACCGCAAGTTCTTCTTTTAAAGAACGATTATTATGAGGGTGCAAAGGGCAAAAGATGTTTACAGCAGTATCATCGGTTAGAGAAAGGATAAAATCAGTAACAGACGTTACGCTGTCTTTTTTTACCTCTAGTCCTGAAATTGGCGAATAGGTTCTGCCAATTCGCGCAAAGAGCAGTTTTAAGTAATCGTAGATTTCTGTGGATGTTCCAACCGTTGAGCGAGGATTGGTAGCATTTACCTTTTGCTCAATGGCAATGGCCGGAGCAATACCCTTAATGTAGTCAACATCGGGTTTATTCATGCGCCCCATAAACTGCCGTGCATAGGCCGATAAACTTTCAACGTAACGACGTTGACCTTCGGCATACAAAGTATCAAATGCCAAGCTTGATTTACCCGAACCCGACAACCCCGTAATAACTACCAGTTTGTTTTTAGGTATGGCCACGTCCACATTTTTCAGGTTATGTACTCTGGCCCCTTTTATAACAATGTGCGTTTTCGCACTTACTTCGTCAATATTTATACTCATTAAAACCGCTTGATAGGTATGTTGAATGAACAAATTCCTGGTGAGAAAAGTTTAGCAAAACTGCACAATTTCAACACTTAATAAAAGTAATTTTGATCTGAAAAATAGTTCTTGTAACAAAAATATATTTTTGATTCTTTGAAAATAGTTGTTTATTTGTGAAGTAACCCAAATATAACAGGAGGAAATTATAGGCTAAAAATCTACACGACTTAAACATTTTTATTAATTAAGAGTTAAATTAGATAAAGGCCCATGAACCGCCATCAAGAAAGCGACCAATCCCTTATACACTCGTACCTTCGAGGAGACGAGAATGCGCTCGAAATTCTTATCAATCGTCATAAAACTAAAATTTATACCACTATCTATTTATTGGTTAAAGACAGTTATTTAGCCGAAGATATTTTCCAGGATGCATTTATTAAAATAATTAACACCCTAAGGGCTGGCAAATACAATGAAGAAGGTAAGTTTTTACCTTGGGCATTACGAATTGCTCACAATTTGGTTATTGATCATTTCCGCAAAGAGAAACGCACCCCTGTTGTAACTACCATTGATGGCCAGGACATTTTCAATATTTTACATTTTGTTGATGAGAATGCCGAGGACAGGATAGTGCGCGAGCAAACCGTTGCCGATTTACGTAAATTAATTATGATGCTTCCTGAAGAACAACGCGAAGTGTTGATTATGCGCCATTATGCCGATTTGAGCTTCAAAGAAATAGCCGATATTACAGAAGTAAGCATAAATACTGCACTGGGCCGCATGCGCTATGCGCTTAACAACTTGCGAAAAATGATGAATATTAAAGAAGAAAGCCTTAAGTAAAATTTGACCCTTTATTTATTGCTGATAATCAAACGTCCGAAATAGAAATTCGGACGTTTTTATTTGAATGAGTTAAACAAGTTTCATATCAATCGACTAATATTACATAATATTAACTTTTGGTTGAATTTACATTTGTTCTACATGAATTGAATAGATATTTTTGAGTTCAATTCGACTTAGACAACAACCAAACATGACAAAAAAATCTATGATAAGATCACTTCAATTAGTTTTTGCATTTTCCTTAGGGGCTATATCTATTCTTTCGTGTAAAGGCGGAAAAAACAATCAAAATACAATGGGCGCTGATACTGTTTTGGTAAAAGGTCTTTACATCCATTCAGACAAGATTGACAGCTTACGGGATTGTGCAGATACTACGGTGGTCTATTTTGTAAAAGATCAAACCGGTAAACTTGGTACCCGTTATGATAGCTTACCTGGTATCCAGCACACTAATGAAGCTGTACTAGTTGAGCTGAAAGGGGTTGTGGTAAAAACAACAAATGACAGTACTGCCAAAACACTACCGAGAACACTTAACGTTTACTCAATTAACCGCATTGAGCGCAAAAACTTCCAGAACGTTTGCATTCAATATGATTTTTGGGCCCTTGGTAGTGAGCCGAATTGGAATCTGCAAATCTCTCAATCAGAAAACCTGATCTCTTTTGAAGATTTTAACACACAAAAAGGATATCGTTTTAACTATAAAACTCCCAGAATTAACAGCGACACAACGTCTTGGACATATGAAAGCCGCAACCGGGAAGAACGTTCCAACATTCGGGTGATCATCCGCAAGCAGGACTGCAATGACACTATGTCGGATCATGTTTATAAATACAGCGCCGAAGTTTCAATTAATGGCCGTAATTACAAAGGCTGCGCTGTAGCATGGAAGTAAGGTAAACGCATTAAAATCACTTATCGGGTTGTCTGGACAAGTTTATAGAAACATGTAACAGACAACCCTTTTTTTTGATAAACATCTGTATTTCCCTGCCTGCTATTTAGAACCTTTACAAATAAGGAAAACCCTCTATAAAGGATATTTATAATTCGAATTTTCGTAAATTCGCAATGCTTAAATTGTGAATATCACAAAAGTTTGAAAAACTTTTCATGATTCCTCCAAGCCAAGAAACACTTCTGCCCAAACAGAAGTTACAATTATGTCCATTATTTAAAAACATAAAATACTCATAAAATGGCGTTTGACATAGAAATGATTAAGAAGGTTTATGAGCGCATGCCAGCCCGTGTAGAGGCTGCCCGTAAGCTCGTAGGCCGTCCGTTAACTCTTACTGAAAAAATTCTTTATTCACACTTATGGGATGGCACTGCTGCTACCACTTTTGAGCGTGGCAAATCATACGTTGATTTCGCCCCTGACCGTGTAGCTATGCAGGATGCAACCGCTCAGATGGCATTGTTGCAATTTATGCAGGCCGGCCGTCCTAAAGTTGCAGTACCGTCAACTGTACATTGCGATCACTTAATTACTGCAAAAGTAGGTTCGGCAGAGGATTTACATACTGCTGAAGTGTCAAATAAAGAGGTTTACGACTTCTTATCATCTGTTTCTAACAAATATGGCATTGGTTTCTGGAAACCAGGTGCAGGTATCATTCACCAGGTGGTTTTAGAAAACTATGCATTTCCTGGTGGTATGATGATCGGTACCGACTCACACACAGTAAACGCTGGCGGTTTAGGTATGATTGCTATTGGAGTTGGAGGCGCTGATGCTTGTGACGTAATGGCCGGTTTACCATGGGAACTTAAATTCCCTAAATTGATAGGCGTTAAATTAACCGGTAAGCTAAGTGGCTGGACAGCTCCTAAGGATGTTATCCTAAAGGTTGCAGGCATATTAACTGTAAAGGGCGGAACTGGCTGCATCGTTGAATACTTTGGCGAAGGTGTAACCTCTATGTCTTGTACCGGAAAAGGCACCATTGCAAACATGGGCGCTGAAATCGGTGCTACCACTTCAACATTTGGCTATGATGAGTCTATGGAGCGTTACTTACGTTCAACCGGCCGCGCTGATGTTGCAGACTTAGCCAACGGAATTAAAGAACACTTAACTGCCGATGCAGAAGTGTATGCTAATCCTGAAAAATACTTCGATCAAATAGTCGAAATCAATTTAGATGAATTGGAACCGCACTTAAACGGTCCATTCACTCCAGACTTAGCTACTCCTATTTCAAAGATGAAAGAAGAAGCTGAGAAGCATGGCTGGCCAACCAAAATTGAAGTTGGTTTGATCGGTTCATGTACTAACTCTTCTTATGAAGATATTTCTCGTGCGGCATCATTAGCTAAACAAGTTGCTGCTAAAAATCTTAAAACCAAAGCTGAGTTTACCATTACTCCTGGTTCTGAGCAAGTACGTTATACCATTGAGCGTGATGGCTTCTTAGATACTTTCGATAAAATTGGCGCAAAAGTATTTGCCAATGCTTGTGGTCCTTGTATTGGTATGTGGGCACGTGTAGGAGCTGAGAAGGCTGAAAAGAACACTATCGTACACTCTTTCAACCGTAACTTTGCTAAACGCGCCGATGGCAACCCGAATACCTTTGCATTTGTAGGTTCTCCTGAACTGGTTACAGCGTTGGCTATTGCCGGAGATCTTACTTTCAATCCATCTACAGATTATTTGACTAATGAAAATGGTGAGAAAGTAAAATTAGATGCTCCTACAGGCGATGAATTACCAGTAAAAGGTTTTGCTGTTGAAGATGCCGGTTATCAGGCACCAGCAGAAGACGGCAGCAGTTTACAAGTAGCGGTATCTCCTACTTCTGACCGTTTACAACTGTTGGATCCATTTGCAGCCTGGGAAGGCACCGACCTTAAAGGCTTAAAGCTTTTGATCAAAGCAAAAGGAAAATGTACCACTGACCATATTTCAATGGCAGGTCCATGGTTGAAATATCGTGGCCACTTGGATAACATTTCAAATAACATGTTAATTGGTGCAGTTAACTATTTCAACGAAAAAACTGACAACGTTAAAAACCAGTTAACAGGTGAATACGGTGCGGTTCCGGCTACTCAGCGTGCGTATAAAGCTGCTGGCATCGGTTCAATTGTTGTTGGTGATGAAAACTATGGTGAAGGTTCATCGCGTGAACACGCTGCTATGGAACCTCGTCACTTAGGTGTTCGTGTGGTATTAACGAAATCTTTTGCTCGTATCCACGAAACTAACCTGAAAAAACAAGGAATGTTAGGCTTAACGTTTGCCAGTCCTAGTGATTATGATAAGATCCAGGAAAATGATACTATCGACATTCTTGGCTTAACAGAGTTTGTTCCAGGCAAACAATTAACCATTGTTTTACACCATGCAGATGGCACAACAGAACAGTTCCCTGTAAACCATACGTACAATGAACAACAAATTGAATGGTTTAAGGCTGGTGGTGCGTTGAATATCATCCGTAAACAAGCTGCTAAATAAAAACATATTTAAGCATAAATAAAAAACCGGGACTGGATCCCGGTTTTTTTATTTTATTGAAATTTCAGTTCCCGCATCAGTTTTGCACCCATTATCTCTCTCATTTCCATTCGTGACATCATTATTTTCTTTTGCACATCTTCATTGCCTATCGCCTTCATTTCAATAACGTCCATTTTATCATTTAAACCGTCTAAAGCAGCCATGTTCTTGTATTCAGCCATAATCAGCATGTTCCAGTCCTGTGGTGAACTGGCTGAACCTGACAACACCTTGTAGGACAACACTAATCCTTGCTTCATTGCTTCATCATACACCTTCCGCAAGCCCGTATTCAAACTCTTCATATAATCTTCGCCCATACCCGGTTTCACTTTAATCATTGTAACATTCCATACCGAGCCTTCTGTATAAGACTTGGCAGATTGAGCTTGCGCAGTAAAGGCCAAACAAACCAAGCCTGCAATAACTGCATAGGTTTTAATAAATTTCATAAATCCTCCTTTTTAAGTTGAATAAATTATTGGAATTAATTTTAAATGAGATGGATAGCAGCTGTTTTAATGGAAGTGAACTAAATTTAAGTATAAAATTCAATAAATTAAACAGATGCTTTAGGCATCTGCCGCTCCTATAACTACATGACTGTGTTATAAACAATTAGCTATACCTCCTAAAGGTAAGATCCGATTGTTATCAAATCTTACAGTTAGTTTATAAATCAAAACAATAGTTTACAAAACACCCTTACCTAAAAATATTTATCCACAAAATTCATTTTTTCCATTGTTTTATTAGGTAAATATCCTATTATCGCTGTTACAAATTAAACTTAACGGCTATGAATAAATTCGTTCAATTATTTCAGTACCTAACAGGATTAACCAAAAAAGGGTACAATTATACATTTGAATTAGCGGGCAATGGAATTAAATTAATTGAAGAGAATTTATTCTTTACTCCTGAAAACTTTACAATTAAAGAATACTATAAACTGGAAGGTCTTAAAGATCCAAAAGATGCTTCCTTGGTTTTCGCTATTGAATCAAACGATGGATTGTTTAAAGGAGCATTAATTACTGCATATTCTGCATTCAATGAGATCATGTCGGCTGATTTGGCTAAAAAACTAGCCTTGCATCCTAGCCCGATTTACAACTAGATAAGCCTTTGCTCTTCTATAAGAAGTGCGTATATCGATTCGGCGCGATGCAAACTGCGACGTCCAGTTTGTTGTGATGTAAAAATATTAGTTGTCTGCGCTGCGCAAATGTGTGCTGTTGCACAACCTCTAAAAAAAACCTCTGAAAATTGGATGAACAATTTTCAGAGGTTTTTTACTTATCAAGGAGTTCATTGAAAACTTTAGAGGAAGAGTGTCCTACTACATTTCGAAAATCCTTATGCACACCCAAAAGTCCTATTAAAACAGCAGTTTTAACTGCATATTCTTTGGCCTCGAAATATCTTTAATTACTTTTTCTTGCTGGCGCAGGAAAATTAATGGATTTATACTATCGTTCTGAATAGTAAAAGCGCAGAGATGATTTCATGGTTTTCGTCTAAAGCAAAGCAATAACTTTCACCTAGAAGCTCAGAGGAATAGTTGATTGAGTCATCAGCAAAAAAATCATTTAAATCTAGATTATCACAGTCAAATGGTTGACATGATTCTAAAATAGCTTGATTATATACTTATAAAGTACACTTGTCAAATAAAAAGCCCAATATCTAAATTTTTGCTTTAGCCAAAATTTTAGCAGAGATAGATGTCTGTTGAGAAAAATTTACAGAATATTTTTTGGCACTATTTATCGCTATCTTTTTTGCAAAAGAAGCAGCTGCCTTATCTTTTAAAACTGGAATTGATTGATAGCTATTGCCATTATACTTTTTGCTTAAAGTACAAGATTATATAATTCATATTACAACATCAACTAATTTCAAATTATATTCGATGTCAGGGCTTTATTGCTTGCTGCTAACGGGTGAGTGTTGCCGAAGTGGGGGATTTATAGCACAAAACCATAAAAAGCACTCACGTTGAACAACTGTAGAATATTCATTAAATGCACGTTCGCTTCCCCATTTTGGCCACATTATGTTACTGGCTCGACTACATTTATGTTGAGATTGTGTTGTTATAATCACAGTCATTCTGGTGAATAAGAATACCAATCAATAAGATCTCTTAATCGCTTAACTAAAATATGTGTTGTCGTGCTTGGGTTAGCTTCGATAGGTAGTTTGCTTTTTTGTTCGGCTAAAAGTTTCTCTGCTCGTTCAATTGCTTTTGTTTCACTTCCCAATTCAATAAGCGCATCTATTATTTCTGCTTTTCCATGTTCGTAAACAAACAGCTTATGAGATTCAAAAGATTTTATTGCTGTTTCCAAACTTAAATAAATATCAGCACGTGGAATTGGTTTAGCTGAACTTACATCACTAAAATGAAGCAATAACCACAACTCAAAGACTTCGTTGCTATAAGCAACTCTCATTTTTTCTTCTTGTGCTATTTTAAATGCGTCAACAAACCGAAGAGTATTTGCAGGAACTTTTTCTGCATCATCTTTATCAAATACCACCCAAACTTCATCAACATTTTTGTTCGCTTCCTCTGCTAATTTTGCACGTTCAAGGATTGCTTGTTCAACAACTCCCTTAGCACTTCTACCAGTTCCAACTGCTCTAAGAAAAATTGTTTCTTCGGGAATATGCTTTTCAAATGTTCGGAAGTAAGTTGGTTCAGTGTTACCGTCTTCACATACTATGAGAAATAAATGAGGATACTTTCGCCAACGAATTGGTCGTTTCTCTCTTTCTTTAAGTTTAGTTTTATTTAATACTCCTCGCTTTGCCATTGGGTATTACGAATAAATTTTTGAAAATTACCCAATGCTGGAATTGCACCATACCTACCTTCAAAATAGCGTTTTTCTTTATCAGTGTCAGGTCTTTCTTTTTCTGATTTGAACTCACCATTTTTCTCTCCGAAATAAACGAAGTCAGAAAGAGAGTATATTTCGGTGCTTTCCCATTGATTTTTTTCTGCAAAACAAATTTGGTCGCGTCTAAGATTTGAATAACTTAAAAGGTTTGTATCATGAGTTGCAAAAATCAATTGTGCATTATTAGGATTACTTTTTTTGTCTAAGAATACATCAATTGTGTTCAAAGTCATAACTGGATGTAATTTGGCTTCAATTTCATCAATGATAAGAACACCACCGTTAGCCAATGCCCATAAGATAGGTCCACTTAAGTGAAATGCCTTTTTTGCCCCCGATGATTCTCTATCTTCCCATTTCCAACTATGTGTTTTGTTTGTTGGCAAAGCGTTATCATCATACATGCGATGTTTTGCAAAAACCGTATAACTCTGTTTGCCTTTCAGTGACTTTGCTAATTGGGACTTCATACTCTTAGGCATGTCGTCTGGCAATTCAGATTCTTCAAAATCTTTTGTTGCTACGTCTACATCAACGATATTTAAACTTAATAATGCCAAGTATTGCTTTATTTTTTCTCTGTAATCCTTTTCTTCCCAAAGTTCAACTGTTTTGATTTCTTCAAATTCAGTATTAAGTCCGTCAATCATACTAAAGTGTCTAAACCATTGCATGATACTTTTGGCTTCTTCAACATTTAGAATGTCACAAGTAGAAAGAAACAATGCATTAATTCTTGTTGCTTCAATCGCTGCATCAATAATTTTTTTTGAGCCATTATAACCCGAACTGGCATCAATAATTTCTCCATCGCGTTCAAATAAATTAACTTCTCTTCCTGCCGATTTGCGAAACAACCATTCTTTTTTAATTTCACTTGCTGTAAACTCCAATCCATAACGATAACGGTTTTCTTCAATGACGAAAGAGATTTCAAATCCTGTTGGTTTGTCTTCCCAACCTTCCCGCAAAAGAAAAGGATCATATGGCAAGCGAGTCGTTGATGATGTCCTGGCGGAAACATGAACCAATCTGTCCAAAAGACTCATGGCTTTTAAAATGTTTGATTTACCTCCACCATTTGGTCCATAAAGTGATATAGCGTTTAACGCTTGGTATCGCCCTTTTGTGATAATGTTTTGGAGATGGTCTTTTTGTTTTGGCGCAGGGATTAAACTTATCGTCTGCTCCTCGCCGATTGATCTATAGTTGGAGACTTTAAATTCAAGCAACATGGCTTATTTCGTATTTATTTTGCAAAATAAGTAAACTTCATTCAAAATACAAGCCCCAAGTTTTTTTTATTGTCAATAACAATCAGATTAATTTGGAATTTTATGGCCATTAAGTCTGTGTATCAAAACTCAAATAGCACCAAAAAAGCAAACCAATTTATTTAATTGAAGGTGTAAATTTGCTCTACAAACCGCTAAAAAGGCCGGTGATATTATTGTGATTTATTAGCATTCTGAAAATATAAATGAAAATAACGCTGATTCAACTTGGAAAGACAGAAGACAGTTACCTTATTGAGGGTATTGATAAATATGAGAAACGATTGAAACATTATATCAATTTTAACATTATCACAATTCCAGCATTGAAAAATACGAAACACTTCTCTGCTGAAGAGCAAAAAAAGAAAGAAAGTGATTTGATTTTCAAGCACCTAATTCCTAGTGACCATGTAGTGCTATTAGATGAAAGAGGTAAAGATTTTTCATCAGTTCAGTTTGCCGATCAACTTAACAAGTATATGAATAGGGCCGTACAAAACCTTGTTTTTATTATCGGAGGGCCATATGGTTTCGACAAAACCGTTTATGAAAGGGCAAATGAAAAGATCAGTTTATCCAAAATGACTTTTTCTCATCAAATGGTACGTTTGTTCTTTGTCGAGCAAATTTACAGAGCATATACCATTTTAAAAGGGGAGCCTTATCATCATGAATAATTTGTATACTATTTTATATTCTTTTTGTTTAGATAACTTGACTATAACAATTATTTTATATTAATTAGGCTATTCAACTTAACTAATAACTAACTAAACAAACAATTATTTTGAAATGGAACCAATATGCCTTAACATGGAAAGGAAAAAAACAGTAAGTTTTACACTGTTTGTTGTATTATTGGTTTTAACCATTGCAATTAACTTTGTTCAAAGATGGGAAAACACGCAACACAAAAACATTCCATTGAACGTAACAAAGTGTATCGGCGCTATTTGAGCCAAAGTCAGGACATTAAAAAAGCAGAGTTTTACTCTGCTTTTTTTGTTTTTTTAGCTTTCTTTGGAGCTTCTTCAGGGGTAGCAGTCTCCTCAGCTTTAACCTCTTCATCAGAAGCAGCTTCAGCATCTGGATCCGCTTCATTCCACAATGGCAAAGCCGACAAAATTTTCACCCAGCTTACAATTTTCTTAATATCTGATGCGTAAACACGTTCAGTATCATGATCAGGTGCTACTACAGCAAAGTAATCTTTCAATACTTTTCCATCTGCCTTGGCATCAGGAACACCTGCAAGATTCTCGCCCATTTTAGCAATTATTTCTTTTAACTGAAGATCTTCAGCTTGTCCGTAAACAGTAATTTCCTGCAAAGCAGCTACCTTGGCATTACCATTAATTACGGTTTTATTTTTTGCTTCGTCTAACGATTCTAGTACAAAACCGGCCTTATTCTGCCCAATTACCTTGTACAATCCGGGCTTTCCCGAAACAGCAACAATTCCTCTTAAGTTCATAATTCTGTTATATGAAGTTTAAAGCCTGAAATCTGGAAACAAATTGTAATCAAATTTCAGACTTCCGACATCGGTTTTATTCTTCAATTATTTCTATCGATAAAATTTTGTCTCCTTGGCGAATATCATCCACCATATCAACATTCTCTACCACTTTACCAAAACAAGTGTGATTACGATCTAAATGAGCGGTATTGGTTCTGCTGTGGCAAATGAAGAATTGAGATCCACCGGTATTACGGCCAGCGTGCGCCATTGATAACACACCACGGTCGTGGTATTGATTATCCCCATCTAATTCACAATCAATATGGTAGCCTGGACCTCCTGTACCTGCACGGAATGCCGTAGCCGGATCTTTAGAGAATGGACATCCCCCTTGAACAACGAAATTAGGAATAACACGGTGGAATGTTACTCCGTCATAGAAACCTTCTTTGGCTAATTTTACAAAGTTGGCAACAGTTTTTGGAGCATCTTTCTCAAAAAACTCCACCTTCATATCACCCTTTTCGGTTTTAATTATTGCTTTAACCATTTTTTACGTCAGTTAATAAATAAGGTCGCAAAAATACGAAAAAGTTCCCTCATATATTAGCCATTCAACCAATGAAATATGCTTCCGTTTTAATCAATTAAATTTATTGCATTAACCTCCATTGAACTATTGATAATCAATTCCAATAATTAAATTTGAGCATGAAGAAGTCATTGCTAACCTTGCTGTTTGTTTTTTGGGGCTATTGCTCAATAGCCTCATCCATATTAATTCCGATGGATGAAAACCAAAAGAACCATTTAAAAGCATACGGCGTTGCCTACTGGATACTCAGCAAGCAAATTACCGTAGACTGGCTGCTTAATTACCGAGGCGGCAGTTTCCTGGTGGAGAACAGTCAGCAAATTCAAAATGAATGCAGGATTAGAGGAGTTTCTTTTGAGTTATTGCCAGATTTGCAGGTGTCTTCTATTTTAAAGGAAATAGCAGATCCTGAATCCAATACTGATGTAGTAAAGCTGGAGAAAATGCCCAAAATTGCCGTCTATTCTCCCAAAAACAAATTACCCTGGGACGATGCTGTAACCTTGGTGCTTACCTATGCAGAAATTCCGTATACAACACTTTACGATGAGGATGTTTTAAAAGGAGAACTTCCTAAATACGATTGGTTACACATGCACCACGAAGACTTCACCGGGCAGTATGGTCGTTTTTATGCCCAGTTCAGAATGATGGCATGGTACCAGCAGGATGTAGCCCTTCAGGAAAAGACGGCACAAGCCCTAGGCTTTAAAAAAGTGTCGGAGATGAAACTGGCTGTCGCCAAGACCATCCGTGATTTTACCACCGGTGGAGGGTTCCTGTTTTCCATGTGCTCCGGAACCGACAGTTTCGATATTGCACTAGCGGCCGAGGGTATCGACATTTGCGAGTCGATGTTTGACGGAGACCCTGCCGACCCTGCAGCGAACAATAAACTTGATTTCAGCAAAACTTTTGCTTTTAAAAATTTCAGGGTTGATATGAACCCATACAATTATGAATTCGCTGACATTGACGTGCCTCCTCTGCGAACAACCGACGAAGCAAATGATTTATTTACCTTGTTTGAGTTCTCGGCAAAATGGGATGTGGTACCAACCATGTTAACTCAAAACCATACCCGAATCATTAAAGGGTTTATGGGGCAAACTACAGCATTCCGAAAGCAAGTGATTAAACCGGAGGTACTGATTATGGGAGAAAACAAAGGATTAAATGAAGCGAGATACATTCACGGCGAATATGGTCAAGGAACCTGGACGTTCTATGGAGGACATGACCCTGAAGATTATCGTCATCAGGTAGGCGATCCCCCCACCGATTTGAATCTTTACCCAAACTCTCCCGGATATCGTTTAATCTTAAATAACGTACTATTCCCGGCAGCGAAAAAGAAAAAACAGAAAACCTGATGCTTATCTTAAAAGAATAATAATAAAAAAGAACCAAGGGTAGCACTAAAGAATGTATAGCTACTCTTGGTTCTTTGCAATTAATGCATTAATACGTTCTAATCATAAAATCTCCAGCTCAATCCAAACTTAAACTGAGCGTCTGGCATGGCATACTTATCAACGGTATAATAACCTTTTTTATTCAAGCCCTGATTCCAATAATCATATTTTATAAGGAATCGGGTCCTGCGCAGGCCTGCTGTCAAAAACACATCCACAATCGGATAATTTCCAACCTCACGCGTTCCCTCAGCGACATAAAACTGCCCAAGTTCCGGAGCATACCCCATAGATTTAAACTTGGTATAATAACGAGCATCAAACCCTATCTGGAAATCTAAAACTTTGAATAATTTATTTTGATAATAGAAGCTCTGATAAGTGTAAAAATCCGGAGCAGGAATAATTTCCTGTGCATTATTGGCCTGATAGGTGAAATGACTTGCCAACCTGAACATTCCAAACTTGAAGAGCTGATCAGCCGATAGACGTAAAATATTTATCAACTTTCCACTTTGCTGAGGTATTATTTCGTTACCAACCTTACCAAAATATGCGTAGTTATTAATAAGATTATACTGAGCCGACAAGCGTGTTCTGGTAACTGAATTAGAATAGGTAAACGAAAGCAAGTTGCTGTTTATTTTTGAAAAGCTATTGGACCACCTATGAAAGTTTGAACTGTACTGATTGTAAATAGTGGGTGTCTCCGAATTCTGAATAACCGCTTTCAATATTATCTTACCAACTTTTTCGCTTAAAGAAACTGTTGCCGTACCATCTAACAACACATCTCCGGAGTTAAAACCTGCAAATACATACTGACCTCTAATATCAAGATCAATGTTTGCTGCAAGTGAAAAACCAACCCGTCCTTTTAACAGAGCATTGTTAATGGATTTACTTAAATACACTGAGTCTTGGAATCCTGTCTGCGTATTATTAGAAAAGACAGAATCAAGAGCATGCTGATTATAGTTAACACTTTCAAATGCTATACCTCCTCCCAGGTTAAAACGTTCATTCCGACCACGTCCAAACAAACTGATATCCAGATCCGTTCTGAAACGTTTCTCCTTTACCCTATCCCTGGCTTGTAATGAATCAATATAAATATGAGAAAAGTATTGCGATGGCGTTAAAACATCTCCCTGCAAAGAGGATTCATTATAAGGAACATAGTTGTAATCAAATTTATATTCCCTTTGATCAAACTGAATTGAATTGGTAATTTTTGAAAAAGGCGATTTAAAAACTTTTGCCTGGGTTACTGCATTAGTATCACGGGCACCAATTACATATGATTGTTTTAAATAAACCGATGAATTGTTCCACGTTGTCAAGGCATCATTCAAATAAATGCTTTCAAACTCGTGCTGCTTATTTGTAGGTACCGTAAAAATACTATCATTAGACAAACCTCCGTTTTCCGGGGCCTTCAAACTGTTAAAAATAACGTTGCCTAAAATATTGTATTTCAAATTGCGCGACTGATACCATGACCATGCCGAAAACAAGTTATGTTTTGGCCTCTGGCGGGGATAATAACCCTCAGATCCAATTGAGCTATACTGAAAACCAATATTTAAGTTGGGTTTTATATTTTGAGTATGAATAAAATCAATTAAGCTTTCACTACCAAATCCGCTGACCCAGGTTACTTCGGTATAAGGAGAGTACACGCGGTAATAATTCACACGTTCAGGCTTGAATTCGTATAAACTCAATGCACTTTGTCCTGTTGCAAACCCAAGTTTACTACCAAACTGCTGATACATGTTTTTGCTGGCCAACCCTAAATTACCTACATTAAGATAATAGTTATTATTGCTGTAAAACAGACTGTAGTTTTGGTAATCAGTAATAGAGGTATCTAAGCGTGAATAAGCAATAGTATCTAAATCAAACTGGCGAGGCTCAGCAAAACGAATAGACTTTGCGTAAAACTTCTTTACAGAATCTTTCCGAGAATAAAAATCTTTTAGCCCACCCTCTCCTTGTTCGGGAGTTTTTTTAACTGTGTCTTGGCGTCCAAATGGGGGGCGCGAAGGATCATTGGGATTAACTATTTGTGCATTAGTTAAAACCGGAAACAATAAACAAGCGAAAAAAAGGCGTATAAAGTTCTTCAAAGCTTAAAATGATGATATCAGCTCTTTTAAAATTAAGGTCATTTTAGGTTCTGCCTCCTGGGCTACTTTTACGATTTCGTCTAACGAAACTTTACCCAATGCATCAGGGAAACCTTCATCTGTAATAACCGAAATAGCAAAAACCGGCACCTGCATATGATTGGCAACAATAATTTCAGGTACTGTTGACATACCAACAACATCTCCCCCGATTATACGAAGGTAACGGTATTCGGCACGCGTTTCCAGGTTTGGCCCAGGAACGCTCACATAAACTCCGGTATGAGCTACAATATTATTGGCAGCGGCAATCTCCTCCGCCTTTTTTATCATTGCTTTATCATATGGGGCAGACATATCAGGAAAACGAGACCCCAGCGTATCGTAGTTATGCCCTCGCAAGGGGTTATCAGGCAAAAGGTTGATATGATCGTCGATAATCATCAAATCACCCTTTCTGTAATCAGGGTTCAAGCATCCGCAAGCATTGGAAATCAACAAACGCTCAACCCCCAGGAACTTCATTACCCGCACCGGAAAAGTGATTTGTTGCATCGAATAACCTTCATAATAATGCAGCCTGCCCTGCATGGCAACCACATTTTTACCATTTAAGGTTCCAAATATCAGTTTACCGGCATGAAACTCAACTGTTGAAATGGGGAAATTAGGGATATTGGAGTACATCAACTCATATTTAATGTCGATATCCTCAACCAGCTTGCCTAATCCGGTTCCTAAAACAATTCCGATTTCAGGTTTAAAGCCTTCAATACGTTTTTCAATATGCTCAACGGTAGTACGTAACTTATCCAACATAGTTTAAAATCTTGTTATCAAAATCCTGCTTAAAGCGATCGCAAATTTCGGCTTTAATCGGGATATAATGAATAGGCAATTGCTCAACTTCTTGCTGCAGCGATGGTGAAAGCAATCGCATCGCATCTTTTTCAGTTGTAATAATTACTTTTTGCAGCGATGAATTAGCATTATATACTTCAGCCAATTTTGCAACATCCTTAAGTCCAAACTTATAGTGGTCTGAATAGTGAAGATGCGTAATTTTTTTGGTTTTAAGTTCAAGAAAGTCCAGCAAAGGCCGTGTTTTGGCAATACCTGTTAAAAGAATAATCTCCGTTTTACGATTAATGTCACTCAGTTGATACTCTTTAACATTTTCCTTCGGATGCAGGAGTTTTAATTCTCCGTAACTAATGTAGGAGTAAAAGATTTCCTTATCAAAGTATGGCCTGATCTTCGCCTCTACAATGCGCTGATCAAGTGGGGAGAATATTTTGGGAGCCTTGGTGACCACAATCACATCAGCCCGCTTCATTTCTGTTTTCCCCTCCCGCATGTTACCCGCCGGCAGCATAAATGATCGCTCACCAATGCGGTTATAATCTAAAAGCAAAATGGTGAATCCTGCCTTTACTTTACGGTGCTGAAAAGCATCATCCAGTAATATTACCTGATGTTCAGCTTTTATAGCGTTAATGGCCTTTACCCTGTTTTCACTGGCAATTACGCTTACTGCAGAAAACTTTTGCTTAAACTGCATTGGCTCATCGCCAATTTGCTCGGCAGTGGAAGTTCCATCTGCTATGATCATGCCTTTGGTACGCCTTCCATATCCCCTGCTTATGGTTGCAATTTTCTTCTTATCTCCCAACAACCTAATCAAATATTCAATCATTGGCGTTTTCCCTGCACCACCGGCTTCCAAATTGCCCACAGCAATAATAGGCAAATCAAAGCTGTGTGATTTAAACCAGCCTTTATCGTAAAACAGGTTTCGCAGTTTTATAATTAAACCGTAAACTAATGAAAATGGAAGTAGAATTAAACGTAATCCGGACATAAGCAAACCCTGAATCCTGGCGGAACAAGAATGAAAACAGTCGGCATTAACAGTTGTTTCTGCCGACTGTCATTATTTTTTATCAATTGATTAATGGTGGTGATGACCAGGGCCATGTACGTGACCGTGATCCATTTCTTCCTGAGAAGCATCACGCAGCGATTCAACTTTAACATCAAAATGCAATGTTTCACCAGCCAGTGGATGGTTACCATCAACTGTTACAGTGTCGCCTTCAATGTTAACAATACGAATAACCATTGGACCGCTTTCTCCATTTGCCTGGAACTGCATTCCTACTTCAAGGGGAGCATCAGGCGGGAAGTTTTGACGCTGAGCATCAAAAATTAAATCATTATTCAACTCTCCATAACCTTCAGCTGGTGAAACAGTAACTTTTTTAGCATCACCAACTTTCAAACCTTCAAGTTCTTTCTCTAAACCTGGAATAATATTATAGCTTCCATGAAGATATTCTAAAGGAAGATTAGGCTGCGACTGATCAAGCACTTCGTTTTTATCATTAGTAAGTGTGTAAGAAATACTAACAACTTTACCATTTTTAATTGTTTCCATTTAATACCGATTTATAAAATGCGAAAATAATACAATAACCCGATAATGCAGTCGATTAATATAAATTACACCTAAGGCCAACTATTGTTAACTAAAAGGAAATAATATTGCAACCAATTTCATAAAGCATTCGTAATAAGTAATTACAGCAGGCTTTTTCCTAAAGCTGATAATAATAATTAAAACCAAATCATCATTTCATGAAAAAAAGATTTCTAGCAATAGCAATTGCGCTGATAAGTTTAACGGCATGTGAAGACAAATGGGAGTACATGGAGGGCAGAGAACCTGCAACTGGAGGAGGAGAAACCCCTATAGAGAGTACCGGCAGTTATCAGCCTTTGACACCAGGCTCTAAATGGGTGTACACCGGCACAGAAAATTACATTGTTACTTCTTTGAATGAAGAAACCTCTATTGGAGGAAAATCTTTCCATGCATTCAACAACAGCGTTTCGGGTAATTTCTACATAAACGTTAACAATGGCCAGTACACAGGAAATGGAATGTTTGACGATGACATTCAAAGCTTAAACCCTTTTTCACTGATTTTTTTAAAAGACAACCAACCTGTTAATCACACATGGAGCTCAACTATAAAGTTACAACCTGAAGGATCACCGGTTGAGTTAAATGCCGAATACAAATTCACTATCAAAGAAAAAGGCATAGATTTTAAAATAGATAATAAAATCTATAAGAATGTGATTAGGGTATCAATGGTTCTTTCATTGCCTGGCTATGGTGAGATTAGCAATGGTTCATATTATTATGCCAAGAACATAGGATTTATCTATTCCGACATTTCTGCCAATGCTGAAAAGCACATTGTAAAACTCAGCAGTTACGAAATTAAATAAGTTAATCCTCAAAACATTTATCATAAAGCCATTGCAAATAAACGCAATGGCTTTATCTATTTAATTAATAGAGTATCTTTCTGGTCTTGTGTTCTTTTTCTATCTTTGCACCGCAAAACAAACCTTAGTCTCAAATACTTAATCATAATTATTTATGTCAAAAGGCTTTTATCAAGTTCCTAAACCAATCAATGAGCCCGTTTTAACTTATGCTCCAGGTACTGCCGAGCGTAAATCATTAAAAGCAGCACTAGAAGATGCACGTTCAATACAACTTGATATTCCGATGTATATCGGTGGAGAAAAGGTATTTACCGATAAGAAGGTAGCCTTACGTCCTCCTCATGATCATCAGCATATTTTAGGGTACTTTTCTCAAGGCAGCAAAGAGCATGTAAAACAAGCTATTGATGCAGCCTTGAAAGCAAAAGCGCAATGGGAAGATTTGGCGTGGGAACACCGTGCTAAAATTTTCTTAAAAGCAGCTGACTTATTAGCAGGTCCATACCGTGCTAAAATCAATGCGGCAACTATGTTGGGCCAGTCGAAAAGTGCATTCCAGGCTGAAATTGATTCGGCATGTGAGATCATTGATTTCCTGCGTTTCAATGTGTACTTCATGTCGCAGATCTATGCTCAGCAACCTGAGTCAGGAAAGGGTATGTGGAACCGTACTGAGCAACGCGCTTTGGAAGGTTTCGTATTCGCATTAACACCATTCAACTTCACAGCTATTGCTGGTAACCTGCCTACTTCGGCAGCCATGATGGGTAACGTTGTGGTTTGGAAACCTGCCAATACGCAAATTTATGCGGCTAACGTATTAATGGAAGTATTCCGCGAAGCTGGTGTTCCAGATGGTGTAATCAACTTAGTATACGTTTCAGGACCTGACGCAGGTGATGTTATATTCAAACATCCTGATTTTGCAGGTATCCACTTCACCGGCTCTACCGAAGTATTCCAAAATATTTGGAAAGAAATTGGTAACAACATTCACATTTATAAAACATATCCTCGCATTGTAGGCGAAACCGGTGGTAAAGACTTCGTTTTAGCGCATAAATCAGCTGATCCGGAAGTGGTTGCAACGGCCTTAATTCGCGGTGCGTTTGAATACCAGGGACAAAAATGTTCAGCGGCTTCTCGCGCGTATGTTTCTAAGTCAATTTGGCCAAAAGTTAAAGAATTAATGCAGCGCGATATCGCTTCAATTAAAATTGGCGGTGTTGAAGACTTCTCCAACTTCTTTAATGCAGTTATTGACGAGAAATCTTTCGATAAACTGGCAAAATACATTGATAACGCTAAGAATGATTCATCAGTAGAAATTGTAGCGGGTGGTACGTATGATAAATCCAAAGGATACTTCGTTCATCCTACTGTAATTCAAGTTCAGGATCCACGCTATGTGACCATGAGCGAAGAGTTGTTCGGCCCGGTATTAAGTGTTTATGCTTACGATGATGACAAGTTTGAAGAAACACTTGAGTTGATCGACACGACTTCAATATATGCTTTAACTGGTGCTGTTATTGCAAGCGATCGTTATGTAATTGAGCATGCTGCTAAAAAATTGCGTAATGCTGCAGGTAACTTCTACATCAATGATAAACCTACCGGAGCGGTTGTTGGTCAACAGCCTTTCGGTGGTGCAAGAGGTTCAGGAACAAACGACAAAGCCGGTTCAATGATTAACTTATTACGTTGGGTTTCTCCACGTACAATTAAGGAAACATTCGATCCTCCTAAAGATTATCGCTATCCTTTTATGGATAAGGAATAATCTTAACATAACTTTTAATTAACAAAAGGGTCTTCCTCAATAACAGGAAGGCCCTTTTTGTTAACAATTCCATACGATCTTCTACGTTAAATAATTGTAAATCTGCTATTTCAGAAATCCACACCTACTTAACTAATATTCATTTACTTATCCTGCCCATTTACCGAATATTCATAATTGCTTAACATTAGCTTAACCTATCATTTCAATTCACATAATATTTTTGCAGCGTTAACTTAACAACCAGTAAACATATATTTAACAAGTTGTTAAGCTATGGATAAAATATAATTAACAACAAACAACTAAATTTTATTACAGAGCGCAAACTCATGAAAAGTTTAAAGACATTATCAACAGTATTTATTTTATTGCTTCTCTCAGCTTATTCAACCAAAGCACAGATAACTGTCTACAAAGACTCTGTTCGGAATGTATTTCTAACTGGCTATATACAGGCTCAATATGAAAAAGCCGATTCAGCAGGTATTCCTTCTTTTGACGGCGGTGACTTCCCTCCTAATGTTGACTCACGTTTTATGCTTCGCAGAACTCGTTTTGCCGTTGGGTATGCTGAGAAATTTTTCTCGGCCAATTTTGAAGTTGACTATATACAAAACAATGTTCGACTGGCAAACGCATTCGTGCAATTTACCGAGCAAAAATTTAAAGCACTTTCATTGGGTCTTGGCTTAGGAACTGTGCCTTTTGGTTTAGAAACACCATATTCATCATTTGCCCTAGAGTCAGCAGAACGCAGCCGTTTAATCCAAACCCTTTTCCCTGATGAGAAAGATTGTGGAGTTCAACTAATTTTCAATCCTAAGAATTCAGCAAAATGGAATTTCATCACAGCTTCGGTAGCTCTTTTGAATGGCGCAGGAAGAAACTTCAATGATTATGACAGTAAAAAGAACTTCAGCGGGTCATTACAGTTTAACCTCGGCAATAAATTTAAACTTAATTCATTACCAGTTTTAGGAGCCGGAGTATCTTATTATAATGGAGGATCACGTTCTAATACAAACGTAATGTTGTACAATGGCATCAACAACGGTGTAAAAGGTTTTGTGCTGAATACAAGCCCCCAGAACATTGGCGCCTATGCTAAACGAATTTATACCGGTTTCAATGGTCAAGTAGGTGTAAACAGTCCAATTGGTTTATCAAAATTAAACTTTGAATACATTTGGGGTGATCAGCCTGGTGTAGCGTCTTCTTCAACAATCAATGGACCACAATCCTCACGCAGTTTCACTGCCCAACCTTCAACCAATATTTACAACCGTGAGTTTAATGGATACTTCTTTACCTTCAATCAAAGCATTGGTAAAACACCATTAAACATAATGGTTAAATATGACTGGTATGATCCAAATACCTTTCTTAGCGGAAGAGAAATAGGTGCAGCAAGCAGCAATAGCACTAGCGGCGATATTGCCTACTCAACCTGGAGCTTCGGTACTTACCTGAACCTACTTAAAGGCAACGCTCGCCTGGCTGCTTATTATGACATTGTTAAAAATGAGAAGACATCTGTACCTGAGTACAGTAATGATATTAAGGATGATGTTTTAACGCTACGCATGCAATTCAGATTTTAATCCATAATTAATAGTAATTACTAAGAAAGCGTTTTACAGAAGCTACTCATTCTGTAAAACGCTTTCTTATCTAATTAATAAGGAACTTCTTCATTCCTCTTCCGCCCACATCTCACATCTTTTTTTAAATTTGAGGGCTAATCAATATCATTCAGTGGAAAGAACTCAAAATTTACTACAAAAACGAGAAGAAGCGCTACTTGGCGGAGGCCAGAAACGCATCTCTAGTCAACATAAAAAAGGTAAACTAACTGCTCGCGAACGCATTCATTTTTTATTGGATGAA